>JAHWJX010000007.1 GCA_019348195.1 Pseudomonadota bacterium
GGCCGCCATGGCGCCGATCTCGCCCACCACGGCCACGACCGTCCCGGACACCGGCGAGGTCATCTCCACCGTGGCCTTGTCCGTCATGACCTCGGCGATGGGCTGGTCTTCGGCGACCGCGTCCCCCGCCTTGACATGCCAGGCCACGATCTCGGCCTCGGCCGTGCCTTCGCCCACGTCAGGGAGCTTGAAGACGTAGTTGCCGCCCGAAGCGTCACCGCCTCCGCTCTGCGGGAGAGGAACGCTCGCCGCCACTGGCGCAGGCTCCTCCGGACTGGGCATCTCTCGCGCTTGCCGGGGAGATGGCGGAGCCGATTGAGGGGGCGGCGCCGCCGACGCATTGCCCGCGCCGTCCACCTCGAACACCACGATGACGGAGCCCACGGGCGCCATGGCGCCGGGCTCGCCGTTCACGGCCTGCACGGTTCCGGCGACCGGCGAGGTGATCTCCACCGTCGCCTTGTCGGTCATCACGTCCACCAGCGGCTGGTCCTCGGCGACGCTGTCGCCGACCTTGACGTGCCAGGCGGTGATCTCGGCCTCGGCCGTGCCTTCGCCCACGTCCGGAAGTTTGAAGTTGAAGACCCCCACCTAGCCCTCCATCGCGCGGCGCATGGCCTCGGCCACGCGTTTGGGGCCGGGGAAGTAGTCCCATTCCTGCGCGTGCGGATAGGGCGTGTCCCAGCCCGTGACCCGCTGGATCGGCGCCTCGAGATGATGGAAGCACCGCTCCTGCACCAGGGCGGAGAGTTCGGCGCCGTAGCCGGAGGTGCGCGGCGCCTCGTGCACGACCACGCAGCGGCCGGTCTTCTTCACGCTGGCCACGATCGCATCGATGTCCAGGGGCACCAGGGAGCGGAGGTCGATCACCTCCGCGTCCACCCCCGCCTCCTCAGCCGCCGCCAGGCTCACCCAGACCATGGTGCCGTAGGCGAGCACGGTGAGATCCGCGCCTTGGCGCATGGTCCGCGCCTGGCCCAGCGGCACGGTGTAAGGGCCCTCCGGCACCTCGGCGAGTTCGTGCCCGGCCCACGGCCGCACCGGGCGGTCGTGCCAGCCATCGAAGGGACCGTTGTAGATGCGCTTGGGTTCGAAAAAGAGCACCGGGTCGTCGTCGGCGATGGCCGCCAGCAGCATGCCCTTGGCGTCGTAGGGGTTGCTTGGCACCACGGTTTTCAGCCCGGCGATGTGGGTGAATAGGCTCTCGGGGCTCTGACTATGCGTCTGGCCGCCGTAGATGCCCCCGCCATAGGGCGTGCGCACCGTGATCGGCGTGGTGAACTCGCCGCCGGAGCGGTAGCGGATCTTGGCCGCCTCCGAGACCAACTGGTCGTAGCCAGGGTAGATGTAGTCGGCGAACTGGATCTCGACGCAGGGGCGCAGGCCGTAAACGGCCATGCCGATGGCCGTGGCCACGATCCCGGCTTCGGCGATGGGCGCGTCGAACGAGCGGGTCAGGCCGTGCTTGCCCTGCAGGCCGTCGGTGACGCGGAAGACGCCGCCGAAATAGCCCGTATCCTGCCCGAAGGAGAGCACGTTCGGGTCCGCGCTCATGGCCGTGTCGATCGCGCTGTTCAGCGCCTGGATCATGTTGAGGGAGGGCATCGCGTTAAGTCCCGCTCGCCCCGGCGAAAGCCGGGGCCCATGTCCGGGCGGTCGTCATCTTTCCGGAAAGCCGCGAGCGGCGGCCCTTTGGGCGCCGGCGATCGTCGGGGGGAGCGGACGGCAGGCTCATACCCCCACCTCCTGGCGCTGTTCGCGGATGCGCCAATCGTCGCCCGCATAGACGTCCTCGAACATGGTCTTCACGCTGGGGCGGCTTTGGCCGAGCGTGCCGACCGCTTCGGCCTCGCGGCCGGCGGCGCGGACCTGCTCCACGGCGTCCGCCTCGGCGGCGGCCTGGCGCGCGTCGTCCCACTCGCCCAGCCCGGTCAGGTGCCGCCGGAGACGCGCAATGGGGTCGCCCAGGGGGAAGTTGTCGAACTCGTCGGCCGGACGATACCGGCTCGGGTCGTCGGAGGTGGAGTGCTGCGCCGCGCGGTAGCTCACGAACTCGATCACGGTGGCGCCCAGGTTCGACCGCGCCCGCTGTTCGGCCCATTGCGTGGCCGCCGTGACCGCCAGGAAGTCGTTGCCGTCCACGCGGAGCGTCGGCAGCCCGTAGGCGATCCCCTTGGCGGCGAAGGTGGTGAGCCCGCCCCCGGCCATGCCGGAGAAGGTGCTGATGGCCCACTGATTGTTGACGATGTTGAGGATCACCGGCGCGCGATAGACGGCGGCAAAGGTGAGCGCGTTGTGGAAGTCCCCTTCCGCCGTGGCCCCGTCGCCGATGTAGGCGGCGGCGATCCGGTCGTCGCCCTTGTAGGCGGACGCCATGGCCCAGCCTACCGCCTGCGGGTACTGGGTCCCGAGATTGCCGCTGATGGTGAAGAAGCCGAACTCCTTGGACGAATACATGATCGGCAACTGACGCCCGAGGATCGGGTCGGAGGCGTTGCTGTAGATCTGGTTCATCATGGTCGCGAGCGGATAGCCTCTCGCGATGAGGATCCCCTGCTGCCGATAGGTGGGGAAGGTCATGTCCTCGCGGGTGAGGACCATGGCCTGGGCGATGGCGATGGCCTCCTCGCCCGTGCACTTCATGTAGAAGCTGGTCTTGCCCTGGCGGTGGGCCCGGTGCATCCGGTCGTCGAATGCGCGGGTCAGGATCATGGCCTGCAGGCCCCGCCGGAGGTGGTCGGGATCAAGCCGCGGATTCCAGGGTCCGACCGCCTGGCCGGTCTCGTCCAGCACGCGGATCAGGTCATAGGCCAGGCCATGGGTGTCGCGCGGCGCCGCCTCCACCGCCGGCCGGGGCGCGGCCCCGGCGGGGCTGAGCGGCAGGGCGGAGAAGTCGGGCGCATCGCCCGGACGCCCCGCGGGCTCGGGGATGTGCAGACTGAGCTTGGGGGCGTTCGGCCGGTCTTGGGGCGGGATGGACCCGTCAGGCATAGGGACGCTTCCTCTTGGGCGTAGGCGGAGGGCTTGCCGCCCCTTCTCGCTTCCCGACCCTGTAGACGCCCCGCGCGGGGGCGGGCAAGGGTGCGTCCGCCACGGGAGTTCGCTCGATGATCGAGATGGTGTTCGAGGGCCGCAAGAAAGACCTCGGCGGCGGGCTGGAGGTGGGCCGCATCCTGCCGTTCGCCCGGCGGCGGATGGTGGGTCCCTTCATTTTTCTGGACCACATGGGGCCGGCCGACTTCCTGCCCGGCCAGGGCGTAGACGTCCGGCCGCACCCGCACATCGGTCTGTCCACCGTGACCTATCTGTTCCAGGGCGAGATCCGGCACCAGGACAACCTGGGCTACGACCTTTCGATCCGCCCGGGCGAGGTGAACTGGATGACCGCCGGCCGGGGCATCGTGCACTCGGAACGGACCGACCCCGAGCTCAAGGCGACCGGCGCGCGCATGCACGGCATGCAGGCCTGGGTCGCCCTGCCCAACGAACTGGAGGAGACCGACCCCGGCTTCTGGCACCATGAAGGCGACGATCTGCCCAGCTTCAGCGACGGCGGACTATGGGCGCGCATGGTGGCGGGCTCGGCCTTCGGCGCCGAGGCCAAGGTCAGGACCTCCTCGCCCATGTTCTACATCCATTGGGAGCTGCAGCCGGGGGCCAAGACGGCTCCGCCCGCGGAGCACCGCGAGCGCGCGCTTTACATCGCCCAGGGCAAGGTCGAGATCGCCGGGCGTGAATTCGGCGAAGGCCAGATGGTGGTGTTCGAGCCTGGCGGCCGTCCCACCATCACCGCGCTCACCCAATGCACCCTCATGTGTCTGGGGGGAGAGCCGGTGGGCGAGCGGATCATCTGGTGGAACCTGGTCGCCTCGTCGCAGGACAAGATCGACCGCGCCAAGGCGGACTGGGCCGCCTGGAAGGACAACCCGCGCTTTTCGCTGCCGCCGGGCGACGACGAGGAATACATCCCCTTGCCGGTGGAGGAGCGCCCCGCCGAGCGCATGAGCTGACCGGCTAAGACCGGCCTTGCGCAGGCTGTCGCACGCCCCATCTGCGGAACTGCAACACACACTCTTGCGGATAGCTCAATGCCGGACCTGACCCTGATCAGCCACGCTCTCTGCCCCTACGTCCAACGCGCGGTGATCTCGCTCAAGGAGAAGGGTCAGCCCTTTGAGCGGGTGGACATCGACCTGTCGAACAAGCCGGACTGGTTCCTGGCGGTGTCGCCGACCGGTAAGGTCCCGGTGCTCCGCGTTAGGAAAGCGGCCATCTTCGAGAGCAACGTCATCCTGGAGTTCCTGGAGGACACCGTAGCCCCCGCCCTGCATCCCGCCGATCCGGTGCGCCGGGCCGAACACCGGTCATGGATGGAGTTCGGCTCGGCGACGCTGGCCGACATTGCGGGCCTGTATTCCGCGCCCGACGAAACGGCCTTCGCCGCAAAGGCGCAGGCCCTGGCCGAGAGATTCGCCCGGCTCGAGGCGCGGGTTGTCGGACCGTTCTTCGACGGGGCGGACTTCGGCCTGGTGGACGCCGTGTTCGGCCCCGTGTTTCGCTACTTCGACGTGCTTGACCGGATCGGCGACTTCGGCGTGCTCTCGGCCAAGCCGGAAGTGGCCGCTTGGCGGGCGGCGTTGACGGCCCGTCCTTCCGTCCAGACCGCTGTGACGCCGGACTATCCGCAAAGGCTGGAAGCCTTTTTCAAGGCCCGCGGCGCGCACCTCTCCCGTCTGATGCTCGACCAGGCGGCCTGATCAGAGGGCTGAGCGCCGCCGCCCGGTGGTCTCCTGCGCGCGTGTCGAAGGTGTCGTTACCGCAGTTGGGTTGGCAGTTGGGCCAGGGCGGGTCGGGGCGCCTTTGATCGCCCGCCTCTACTGGCGGCGGAGCGCGCGCCCGGGGGGGTTTCCGCCCTCCTGCCCCTTTGCGCAGCCACCGCCTCGGCCCCTAGCCGGCGTGTTCCTGCCGCCACGCCTCGCGGACCGTTCCGTCCTCGTCCTCGATCATCACCACGGCGTCGTGCCCCACCGCAAAGGCTTCCCTCGCGAGGCCGATGGCCGTGCCCAGCGCCTGATCTTCGCCGTCGAACCGACCCGCGGGACGGCCCTGGTGCAGCAGCTTCCAGGAACGGCCTTCCGAGGCCACGACATAGGCGATGTTGGACATAGGGAACTCCGCACTCACACGGAGCAGGATCGCTGCTCCGTGTAGAGAACAGCAGCCGTCGGGCGGAGTTCCGAGCTGGAAAGAGGAAGGTCGCCGTCGAGAGCTCGGTTTAGACCAGCTCCACGGCCATGGCGGTCGCCTCCCCGCCCCCGATGCACAGGCTCGCGACGCCCCGTTTGCCGCCCGTCTGCTCCAGCGCGCTGAGCAGGGTCGCCAGCACCCGCGCGCCGCTGGCGCCGATGGGATGGCCTAGGGCCGTGGCCCCGCCGTGGACGTTCATCTTCTCATGGGGGATGCCCAGGTCCCGCATGGCGATCATGGCCACCACGGCGAAGGCCTCATTGACCTCCCAGAGGTCCACGTCGTCCACACTCCAGCCGGCCTTGGCCAGCACCTTCTGCATGGCCGGCACGGGGGCGGTGGTGAACTTGGAGGGCTCGTGGGCGTGGGCGGCGTGGCTGACCACGCGGGCCACGATCGGCAGGCCCAGGCGCTCAGCGACGCTCCGCCGGGTCATCACCAGCGCGGCCGCGCCGTCGCTGATGGAAGAGGCGTTGGCGGCGGTCACCGTGCCGTCCTTGCTGAAGGCGGGGCGCAGGGTCGGGATTTTGGAGGGGTCGGCCTTGATGGGTTGTTCGTCGGCGTCCACCACCTCCACGCCCTTGCGGTGCTGAACGGTGACGGGCGTGATCTCGCGGCTAAAGGCGCCCGTCTCGGTGGCCCGGCGAGCGCGCGTCAGGCTCTCGGTGGCGTAAGCGTCCTGAGCCTCCCGCGTGAACTGGTACTGCTGTGCGGTCTCCTCGGCGTGGGCGCCCATGAGCTTGCCGTCATAGGCGTCCTCCAGCCCGTCGGTGTACATGTGGTCCAGCATGAGGTCGTGACCGATCCGCGCGCCGCCCCGGTGCTTGGTCATGACGTAGGGCGCATTAGTCATGCTCTCCATTCCGCCAGCCACGATGATGTCGGCCGATCCGGCCAGCAGCGCGTCGTGCGCCATGATGGCGGCCTGCATGCCGCTGCCGCACATCTTGTTCACGGTTGTGGCCTCGACGTGGGTGGGCAGTCCCGCCCCGATCCCCGCCTGCCGCGCGGGCGCCTGGCCCAGGCCCGCCGGAAGCACGCAGCCCATGAAGATCTGCTGGACCTCCTCGGGCGAGACCTTGGCCCGCTCGAGCGCGGCCCGGACGGCGGTTGCGCCCAGCTCCGTCGCCTTTACGGGGGTGAGCGCGCCCTGGAAGCCGCCCATGGGGGTACGCGCATAGGAGGCGATGACGACGGGATCTTCGGCGGCGGAAGCGGGCATGGCGTCTCTCTTCGGTCGGAAGCTCAGCTGCGGCATATAGGCCCGAGAGACCGTCGGCGCGAGCCGGCCGGCCCCGTCAGCTTGCCCCCAGCGAGGCGGCCCACCTACAAGGCGCGACTTCTCCACAGCCGGACTTCGAGTCGTGTTCCTCCTGCGACGCCGCATGGCGGCTGCACCCTTGATCGTGCTGCTGCTCGGCCTAGCCTGCACCGCTCTGGCCGCCAGCTGGGCTTACCGCAGCGCCGCCGGGCTGCGGGCGGAGCGGTTGGAGCGCTTGGCCACGCGAGCGGAGCTGACCCTGGCCGGGCGGCTCGACACCTATGTGGCCTTGCTTCGCGGCGGGGCCGGCCTGTTCGCCGCCAGCCAGGACGTCTCGGCGGAGGAGTTCAACCGCTACGTCCAGGAGCTTGATCTGGCGGAGCGCTATCCCGGCGTGCAGGGGATCGGTTTTTCCGAGGCGCTCCCGTTGGACGCCCCGCCTCGCAGCCGCATCCGCTTCATCGAGCCGATGAACCGGCGCAACCAGGCCGCCATGGGGTTCGACATGTACGGCGAGCCCACTCGCCGCGCCGCCATGGCCCGGGCGCGTGACGAAGGGGTGGCGGCCGTCACGGACCGGGTGACGCTTCGCCAGGAGATCGAAGAGCGTAAACAGCCCGGTTTTCTGATCTATGTCCCCATCTATCAGGGCGGCGGCGCCCCGGGCACGGTGGAGGAGCGCCGCCGGCGGCTGGTGGGCTGGTCTTACGCCGCTTTTCGCGTGGAGGACTTCCTGCAAGCCACCTTCGCTTCGACGGACCTGCTGGACCGGCTCGCGCTGGAGGTGACGGACGGCTCGGGCGCCCGACTGCTGGCCGCGCCCGGCGCGGGCGCCGGGCGGTTCGAGGAGCGCCGGCTGGAAGCTCTGGGGCGGGTTTGGCGGCTTCGCGCGACCCCGGGCCGCAGCTTCGAGGGCCCTCGCCCCTGCGCGCGGCGGCTCCCGTGGCCCTGGGCGGCCTACTCACCACCCTTCTGCTCACGCTCGCGTCCTGGTCTCAGCACCGGGCGCTGCGGCGCACACAGAAGGCGGAAGCGCGGGCGCGCACCGCCCAACAGCAAACCGAGCTGCTGTTGCGCGAGGTCAACCACCGGGTCGCCAACAGCCTGCAGCTGGTGAACTCACTCGTCGGCATGCAGGCGGCCGGAGTTCGGGAGCCTTCCGCTCGCGCGGCCCTGGCCGACACCCAAGCCCGGATCCTCGCGATCGCGCGGGTGCACCAGCGGTTGTACACGGGCGGCGACGCCAGCTGCGTGGATCTGAAGGACTACCTTCAGAACCTGGTCGGCGAACTCGCGTCCGCAATGGGGGCGGACGAGCGGCGCCCGCTGACCCTGGAGGCGGCGGAGGCCGAGCTCAGCACGGACAAGGCGGTAGCGGTGGGCGTCGTCGTGGCGGAGCTGGTCACCAACGCGTTCAAATACGCCTACCCGGACGATGCGGCCGGAGAGGTCCGGGTCCGGCTGGTGAAGGGCGAAAACGGCGTCACCCTGACGGTCGAGGATGACGGAGTAGGCTTGCCGTCCGAGCCCCAGGTCCGCGGGACGGGCCTGGGCATGAAGGTGGTCCGGGCCATGGCCGCCACGCTGGGGGCGAAGCTGGACCTCACCTCACCGGGGCCGGGCTCCCGCGTGGCCCTGGTCTTCCAGGACGGCTGCTGAACCTAGGACGCGTGCGGCGGCCGTCGCGCCAGCGGTGAAGCCCCGCCCCGCATGCGGCTGGAACGGCCGCGCCCTTCCAGTGTGGGTCTCCTCAGGGCTGGGTTTGGACGCCGCCCACGGTGCTGCATTCGGCGATCAGCGTGCCGGCGAGCGCGCTGTCGGCTTGGGTTTCCCGCAGCGTGCCGTCGCTGGAGCCGTCCGCGCCGGACAGCCGCCATTCCCGGCCCTCGCCGACGTAGCGAGCCCCGCTCTGCTCTGGAACGCGCTTCAGGGTGAAGGTCCGGCCGGCGTAGGCGACAACGGCCGTGGCCGCGTCTGGATAGGTCGCCTGCAGCGTCTGGCCTCTTGCGCAGGAGTAGGTCATCGGAGCGGCGGTGACCGCCATGGCCTCCGGCGGCTCGGGCGGGAGCACGGCGTCCTCGCGCGCCTCGGGTACATCGCGGCCGCACGCGGCGGCGAGCAGGGCTGCGGCGAGGACGAGAAGGCGGACGTCACGCATGGGCGGGCTCCGTGGTCGCGATGAAGCCGCCGCCCAGCACGCGACTGGGGACCGCCGGGTCGTAGAGGACGCAGGCCTGGCCGGGCGAGACGCCCTCCTCCGGAGCATCGAAGCGGAGCCCGTCAAGGGTGAGGCGCGCGGGCACGGGCTCGCGAGTGGAGCGCACGCGCGCCAGCACCGGGCGGCCCGCCGCCAGAGCAAGGCTTGGCTGGTCGCCCAGCCAGTTGGCTTCTTTAAGCGTCAGCGCGGCCGTGAGCAGGGCCTCTCTCGGACCCACCACCACCTCGCGTCGGTCGGCGTCGATCTTGGTCACGAACAGCGGCTCGCCCAGAGCGATGTTCAGCCCCCGCCTCTGGCCCACGGTGTATCGCGTCACGCCTTCGTGGCGGCCCAGCACGCGGCCGTCCTGGTGGACGATGTCGCCGGGCAGCGCGCCCTGGGGGCGCAGCTTGTCGATCAGGGTCGTATAGCGGCCCTGCGGCACGAAGCAGATGTCCTGGCTGTCCGGCTTGTCCGCGGCGGCCAGCCCCAGCTCGGCCGCGATCGCCCGGGTCTCCGTCTTGGGCAGACCGCCCAGGGGAAATCGGAGGAAGTCCAACTGCTCGCGCGTGGTGGCGAACAGGAACCAGCTCTGGTCCCGCGCGGGATCGGCGGCGCGGTGCAGCTCGGGGCCGTTCTCCCCTTCGAGCCGTCGGACGTAGTGGCCGGTGGCCATGGCCTCCGCGCCCAGGTCGCGGGCGACGTCCAGCAGATCGCGGAACTTCACGGTCTGATTGCAGCGGATGCACGGAATGGGCGTCTCGCCCCGCAGATAGGCGTCCGCGAACTCCTCGATCACGTCCTGGCGAAAGCGGCTCTCGTAATCGAGCACATAGTGGGCGATGCCGATCCGCTCGGCGGCCGTGCGGGCGTCGTGGATGTCCTGGCCGGCGCAGCAGGCTCCCTTTTTGGCCAGCGCCGCCCCGTGATCGTAGAGCTGGAGCGTGACGCCCACGACCTCATATCCCGCGCGCGCCATCAGCGCGGCTGTGACCGTGCTGTCCACCCCGCCGGACATGGCCACCACCACGCGCGCGCCAGGGCGCAGGTCGTACTGGGGCTGGGGCGGCCGCGCGGCCGCAGTAGACATGATGGGGGCGAGGTCGCTCACGCCCGCTAGATAGCGGGCGGAGGCTCCGCTTGCGAGCCTTCGGGAGCGTGCGCGGCCAGCGCCGCCCGCAGCTCGGAGACCAACACGGTTCGCAGCCGTTCGGGCGCCAGGATCTGCACCGTCGCGCCCCAGGTGAACAGGTGCCAGGCGAGCTCGCGCATGCCGCTGGCCCGGAAACGCACCACCACGGAGCCGTCCGGCTCCACGTCCGCGCTCTGCCCGGCGTGGAATCGCCAGCGCAGCGCGCCTTCCGCCGCCTCTGGCCGGAAGCGGAGAACCACATCCTCCACTGCGTCGCGATAGATGCCGAAGCTCTGGTCCGCATAGGCCTGAAGGGAGAAGCCCTCCGGCGGATAGGCGGGGCGCTGCAGCACCATGGGCTCGCGCACCAGGTCGAGGCGCCAGTTCATGGGCTCCTTCTCGCCTTCCGCCGCCACCAGATAGTTGCTGCGGGCGAACAGCAGGCCGCAGGGCGTCACCTCCCGCTCGCCGCCGGGCGTGCGGCCGCCCTGGTAGCGGAAGCGCAGCATGCGTCCGGCCAGCAGCGCCTCGCGGATCACGCCCAGCACCGCCTCGTCCTCGAACGGCCGCGGGCCCGCGTGTACGGCGATGGCCTCCGCCTGCACCAGCGCTTCCAGATCGGGGGCCAGCCGGCGGCGCGCGCCGGCCTTGGTGGCCGACATCACCTTGCGCTCGAGCCCGCGCAACGCCGCCGCCGAGCTGCGCTGCCCCCCCGCGGCGAAGCCTTCCGCCGCGCGCCGCAGCGCGGCCAGCTCTTCGGCGGTCGGGGCCTGGTAGAGGCCGTCCAGCCCCGAGGGGATGCGAAACCGTCGGGTGGGCGGATCGTCGACGATCTCCAGCTGAGGAAAGACCACGGCCACTGCGTCGCGCATCCGCTCGGCCGTGCGCCGGCCAACGTCCAGCTCGCGCGCCATTTCGTCCAGCGTCAGCCCCTCGGCCGAAGACCCCAGCATCCGAGCGAGTTCGAGCACCTGGGAGGCCTTGTCATGCCGCATCTGGAAAACCTCATCTCAAACCTACGTCCGTTTCTGGCGCACCGCTAGAACAAAACCGGTTTCACCAGCCGACGCAAGGGGCTGGAGGGAGATCACCTCATGCCGCTCCACACCGCTCACCACGCTCCGTCGGGCCGGATGATCGACGCCGTGCTCCGCTTCGCCGACGTGCAGGAGGAGATCGACGAGCGCCGCACCCGTCTGCGCCTGTCCCGCCAGCGCCTGCGTCAGCCCGAGGTCCGCGCCGCCCTCGGTCAGGACGCCCGCCGCGCCGGCCAGCTGTCCATCATCTTCGACGAACAGGAGGCGGAGATCGTCGAGGTCGCCAACGACCCGGAACCGGAGGACGGCGACCGTTGGCTCCACCAATTGGAGCGGGCGTATGAGCGCCGCACCTGGGCCGAGCGGGCCCAACTGCGCCGCGGACGCGCCTGATGGACGTGCTCGCAAGCCTGGCGCTCTTGGCGGTGCTGCTGGCCGCAGCGTGCTTTGTGCAGCTGGTGTTGTGGACAGCTTACAAGGTCCTGGTCGTGACCGGAGTCACCAGGATGGCTGGAACTCCGGCGCCTATTGTTCCGAGCCGTCGAGCGCTGTGCTAAGCTGCCGTTGCGCCACGGTCTCAACAGGAGCGCCGCGCCGAAGCTCTTCGCGCTTTCCTTCGACTTGGACCGCTTAGGCCTGGAAGCGCCGGTTCCCCGGCTCGGCCACGATCTGGTGCTCGTCCTCATAGAGGATATGGCCCGGATCGCGCGTTTTGAGGACATCCACGTGCAGGCCGCATGCCTCAGCGGCGCGTTTGAAGCGGTGCATCTGTCGGATGTGCTCCTCCGCCGACCAAGCCTTGAACCAGGCCAGGCCGGGCTGACCAGGACGCCGGCGTGAACCGCGAGAGAATCTGTCGGGCACACGCAGGTTCCGGCCGAACCAGGTTTCCGACGCCGCGAGCTCGCGAAGCGCCCAGTCCGGGGCGGAGTCGCTCTCGCGGGCCTCCTCGATCGCCTGGAACAGCCCCAGCCTCTGGCGTGGGTGTCCGTCCACCGATCTGAAGCAGACGAACCGCACGAAGACGCGCTGGAGCCTCACAGCCCCTTGACGATCCCCTCCACCATCTTCTTGGCGTCGGCGAACAGCATCATGGTGTTATCGCGGAAGAAGAGTTCGTTCTCCACGCCGGCGTAGCCTGAGCCCATGCCGCGCTTGATGAAGAGCACGGTGCCGGCGCGGTCGACCTCCAGGATGGGCATGCCGTAGATGGCGCTGCCGGGGTCGGTCTTGGCGGCGGGGTTGGTCACGTCGTTGGCGCCGATCACGAAGGCCACGTCGGCCGTGGCGAACTCGCTGTTGATGTCCTCCAGCTCGAACACCTCGTCATAGGGGACGTTGGCCTCGGCCAGGAGCACGTTCATGTGGCCGGGCATGCGGCCGGCCACGGGGTGGATGGCGTACTTCACCTCCACGCCCTCGTCCTTGAGCAGATCGGCCATCTCGCGCAGCGTGTGCTGGGCCTGGGCGACAGCCATGCCGTAGCCGGGGACGATGATCACCTTGGACGCGTTCTTCAGAATAAAGGCCGCGTCCTCCGCGCTGCCCTGTTTGACGGGGCGGGTCTCCTTGACGCCGGCGACGACGGCGGTGGAGTCCGCACCGAATCCGCCAAGGATCACAGACACAAAGCTCCGGTTCATGCCCTTGCACATGATGTAGCTGAGGATCGCGCCCGAGCTGCCCACCAGGGCGCCGGTGATGATCAAGGCGATGTTCTCCAGGGTGAAGCCCAGGGCCGCCGCCGCCCAGCCGGAATAGCTGTTCAGCATGGACACCACGACGGGCATGTCCGCCCCGCCGATGGGGATGATCAGGGTCACGCCCAGCAGAAGCGCCAGGGCGAACACGCCCCAAAAGGCCCACAGCGCCTCGCCGCGGCTGGCGACCAGCACGACCAGCAAGGCCACGATCCCCACCACGATCGCGATGTTCAGCAGGTGACGCGCGGGCAGCAGGATGGGCGCGCCCCCCATGTTGCCGTTGAGCTTCGCAAAGGCGATCACCGATCCCGTGAAGGTCATGGCTCCGATGGCCACGCCGAGGCTCAGCTCCACCAGCGACAGGCGGCGGATCCCACCGGCGTCTGCGATGCCGAAGCTTTCCGGGGCGTAGATGGCGCCCACCGCGACCAGGCAGGCCGCCAGCCCGACCAGCGAGTGGAAGGCGGCCACCAGCTGCGGCATGGCGGTCATGGACACGCGGCGCGCGATCACCGCGCCCGCGACCCCGCCCAGCGCCGTCCCGCCCGCGATCAGGCCCAAGGTCGCGGGGTCGAGCCGGTCCTCGCTCAGCAGCTGCAACAGGGTCACGCCCACCGCCAAGGCCATGCCGGCCATGCCGAACTGATTGCCGCGTTGGCTTGTGGCCGGGGAGGACAGCCCGCGAAGCGCCAGAATGAACAGGACGCCCGAGACGAGATAGGCCAGAGCGGCGAGGTCGGCGGTCATGCCCGCTTGTCCGCCATCACGGCGTCCGTGCCCGCTTCCTTGGCCGGCTTGTTCGCGGAGGGCCGGTCCTTCTTGCGGTACATGGCCAGCATGCGCTGGGTGACCAGGAAGCCGCCGAAGATGTTCACCGCCGCCAGGGCCGCGGCGAGCGCGCCGGAGCCCTTGCCGATCCAGGCGCGGGCCCCCTCCCCCTCCCCAGCAGTAGCTGCGGCGGCCAGGAGCGCCCCCACGATGATCACCGAGCTGATGGCGTTGGTCACGGCCATGAGCGGGGTGTGCAGGGCGGGCGTCACGCTCCAGACGACATAGTAGCCCACGAACACGGCCAGCACGAAGATGGCCAGGCGGAAGATGGTCGGGTCCACGGCGGCGTGTTCCAAGTTCAGCCCTTCTGTCCCAGCTGTTGCAGCCGTTCGTCGATGTTGAGCGGCAGCCACAGCGCGCCACAGCTCAGAAGGCTAGGGAGCGGCAGCTTCAATCCGCGGCGTACGCTCACGCTAGCCTCTCGTGGACGACCTGGCCGCCCCGCGTCACCAGCGCCGCCTTCAGGATCTCGTCGTCGAAGTCGGTCGTGAGCGCGCCGTCCTTGAGCAGCAGGCCGGTGAAGCTCAGCAGGTTGCGGGCGTACAGCGCCGTGGCGTCCGCCGCGATGCGGGCCGGCAGGTTGGTGAACCCGACCAGCTTGACCCCTCCGTCCGTGGTGACGGTCTCGTCCGGCCGGGAGCCCGCGACGTTGCCGCCCTGCTCCACCGCCATGTCCACCACCACCGAACCCGGACGCATGGAGGCGATGTGTTCGGTGGAAAGCAGCCTGGGCGCCGGACGCCCGGGGATCAGGGCGGTGGTGATGACGATGTCTTGCTTGGTCACGTGCTCGGCCACCAGCGCCGCCTGCTTGGCCTGGTACTCGGGCGACATCTCGCGGGCGTAGCCGCCGGAGGTCTCCGCCGAACGGAACTCCTCGTCTTGGACGGCCACGAACTTGGCCCCCAGGCTCTCCACCTGCTCCTTGGCCGCCGGGCGCACGTCGGTGGCGGTGACCACGCCGCCCAGGCGACGCGCGGTGGCGATGGCCTGCAGCCCCGCCACCCCGGCGCCCATGACGAAGACCTTGGCCGCGGCCACGGTGCCCGCCGCGGTCATCATCATCGGCATGCCCTTGCCGTAGGCGGCGGCCGCCTCGATCACCGCACGATAGCCGGCGAGGTTGGCCTGGCTGCTCAGCACGTCCATGGCCTGGGCGCGGGTGATCCGAGGCACGAACTCCATGGCGAAGGCGGTGGCGCCCCGCTCGGCCAACGCCTGGACCGCGGCGCGCTCAGCGTAAGGGTTGAGCATGCCGACAATAACGGCGCCGGGCTTGAGGCCCGCGAGCATGTCGCTATGGGGCGCACGCACTCCCAGCAGGATGTCGGCCCCGTCCAGGGCGGCGGCCGGATCGGGTGCAATGCTCGCGCCTGCGCCCAGATAGTCCGCGTCAGGAAGAGAGGAGCCCAGGCCCGCGCCGCTCTCCACGACCACCGAACAGCCTTGGGCGATCAGCTTCTTCGCCGTTTCAGGCGTCAGCGCCGCGCGGGTCTCCCCGCCACGGCGTTCGCGCAGCACCGCCACCCTTGCGCCCATCGCCGTCCCCCGCCGGCGGGCCTCCTGCAGTCAGATGGGCGACTCCGGTCCGGCGATGGCCACGTTAGGAAAGGAACGGCCGCGCTGTCCAGCCGCCCTCCGCCTCAATGTGGGCGGTCGCTCTCGTTCTTGGCGCGCAGCAGGAAGTACCCGACCACCATGAGGGCCGCCGCGGAGGCGAAGCTGGTGAAGAAGCCGACCTCGGTGGAGAACCACATCGTCAGGAACAGCAGCAAGGCGGCGATCCCCAGGGATATCCACTTCACCAGGCGCATGATGACGTTGAAGGTGGCGGCCTGTTCGGTGATGTCCATGGAGCCGAGCGTGTAGTCGATGGGCTCGTGATCGATCGGGCTGTTGGCGGCCATGGGGTCCTCACGCAGGCGCGGCGCTTCTAGTGCGGAACGCGCGACGCCGTCCAGAGTGCCGCCGGGCGACCGCGCTCGCATCCGGGGCTGAAAGCCTGCAACTCAGATCAACCCCACCTGAGCCAGCGCCTCGGTCTGCCGAACGGCGACCGCCCCTTCCTCGAACCCCTCCAGGCTTTCCTCGAACAGCCGGCGCCAGTTGTGCTCGGCGCCCAGGTGCAGGAAGGCGGCGCCCAGGCCGATGGCGGCGCGATCCATAAAGACGAACTCGCGGGGGATGCGCACAGGGCCGGCCTGTTTCAGCGCCTGGCGGACGCGGAACGCTTCTCTGCGCCCGTATTCGCCGGGCGCCACGCCGTCGGCCACGGTGCGCACGCGGTCGTCCAGCAGCGGGCCGTAGATGAAGCGGGCCCAAACGCCCAGAACATCGACCAGCTCGTCGTTCAGGCCGGTGAAGCCCCAGCCGCGGTAAGCGTCCGCCTGCGCCGCGCGATCGTCGGCCAGGAGCGCCCGGTAGAGCCGCACGACCCCGCCCACGAACGACGGCGGAAAGATGCGCACGCAGCCGAAGTCGAGCAGGTTCAGTTGTTCAGCGCCGGGCGTGAGCGTGTAGTTGCCCAGGTGCGGATCGCCGTGGATGACGCCGATGTGGGTCATGGGCGACCACCAGGCCTCGAACAGCAGCTTGGCGATCCGGTTGCGGGTCTCCAGCGGGGCCGTCTTGAACCCCAGCAGGCCGGAGCCCTCCAGCCAGCCCATGGTCAAGAGCCGGCGGGTGGACAGCTCCGGCCGAGGTTCGGGCACGGCGATGTCGGGACGCCCGGCGAAAAAGGCGCGGTAGAGCGCCATGTGCCTGGCCTCGCGCTCGTAATCGAGTTCCTCACGGAGGCGCTCGGCCACCTCTTCGGCGATCTCGGTGGGATCGATGGACTGGTCGATCCGCTTGTACAGGGCGAACATGGCGCGGAGCTGGCCCAGGTCGCTTTCCACTGCGGACTGCATCTCCGGGTATTGCAGCTTGACCGCGAGCGGGGCGTCGTCGAGCGCCGTGGCCCGGTGCACCTGCCCCAGCGAGGCCGCGGCCGTGGCCTCCATGTCGAACTCGGCGAAGCGCGAGCGCCAGTCGGGGCCGAGCTCGGCGGCCATGCGGCGACGGACGAAGGGGCCGCCCATGGCCGGCGCATTGGTCTGGAGTTCGGCCAGTTCGGCGGCGAACTCGGGTGGAAGCAGGTCCGGCACGGTGGCGAACATCTGGGCGGCCTTCATGAGCGGGCCCTTGAGGCCGCCCAGCGCCGCCTTGAGGGCTCGGGCGTTGCGGGCGTCCGCCTCGTCCCCGCCGAACAGGCGGTTCACGCCGTAGGAGACCCCGGCGCCCGCCAGGCCTGCGCCGACCCGGGCCGAGCGGGTCAGGCGCCCGGAGAGGCGGTCGCGTTCAGGATCCAGCGTCATGAGCGGCAGGTGCGCCCTGGAACAGGCGCCTGCAAGGTGTAGGCGGGGTCGGTCACCCCAGCGCTTCGAACTCGTCCACCAACCGCTCCAGCCGGGCGCAGCCCTGGGCCCAGAAGCTCTTCTCACGCGGATCCAGCGCGAAGGGCTTGAGCGCCTCCGTATAGGTCAGCGAACCGCCGGCTGAGAGCAGCTGTTCATACAAGGGCGCGAACCCGGCCGGGTCCTCCCGGCGCTTCTCCATCAAGGCGCTGACCAGCAGGTCTCCAAAGGCGTAGGCGTAGACATAGAAGGGCGCGTGGACGAAGTGGGACACGTACCCCCAATAGTGTTCGTAGCCGGGGTTGAGGGTGATCGCCGGGCCCAGGCTTTCGCCCATCACCTCCAGCCAGAGCCGGCCGATCTCGCCGGGCGAAAGCTCGCCCTGGAGCCGGCGATCGTGGAAGCGGGTTTCGAACCGGTGGAAACTGATCTGGCGGACCACGGTGTTGAGGCCGTCCTCGATCTTGCCGGCCAACAGCGCCCGGCGCTCCTGGGCGGAGGCCTCGCCCAGCAGGCGCTCGAACACCAGGCCCTCGCCAAAGATGGACGCCGTCTCGGCCAAGGTCAGGGGCGTGTCGGCCAGGAGGGAGCCCAGGGGGGCGGCCAGGGTCTGGTGAACCGCGTGGCCCAGTTCGTGGGCCAGGGTCAGCACGTCTCGCCGCTCGCCCATGTAGTTCAGGAGGACATAGGGGTGCCGTTCGGCCGTGACCGGGTGCGAAAAGGCGCCGGAGCTCTTGCCCGGCCGGGGGCGCGCGTCGGTCCAGGGCTGCTGGAGGAAGTGGCGGGCGGTGTCGGCGAAGCGGGGCGACAGGCCGGAGTAGGATTCGAGCACGATCCCCTTCGCTTCCGCCCAGTCGTATCGGCGGGCGGGGGCCTCCGAAAGCGGGGCGTTGCGGTCCCAGTAGTCCAGCGCTTCGCGACCCAGCGCCTTGGCCTTGAGCGCGTAGTAGCGGTGCGACAGGCGCGGATAGGCGTCCACCACCGCCGCCTCCAGCGCCTCCACAGCCTGCGCATCGAC
Organism: Pseudomonadota bacterium; assembly: GCA_019348195.1. Lineage (GTDB taxonomy): Bacteria > Pseudomonadota > Alphaproteobacteria > Caulobacterales > Caulobacteraceae > JAHWJX01. Next base: position 17,822 of record JAHWJX010000007.1, read on the forward strand.
CTCATTGGCCAGGTGACGAGAGGCGGCCGGAGTCGGGAATCTGCGCCAGCGGTCCTCCACCTGTTTTTCAAAGGCGAGCGTGTTCAGCGCGAGCGCCAGCACGGGTTCGTCGCGCTTCAGCGCCTCGGCCAGGCCCGCAGCCGCGGTACGCCGGAGCTCGGGTTGCGGGTCGGATAGGCGGTTCAAGGCCTCCGGAAGCGTAAGCGTCTCCTCCCCGACCTGCACCTGCATCCGCGCCAGGGTTTCGTCGAACAAGCGCGACCAGCTGGCCACCGCCGGGGCGCGGTCCACAGACATGCGTTCCAGCTCCGGCGACAGTTCGTGCGGCCGCATGGCGCGCACGCGGCGCAGCCAAGGCCGCCACCGCTCGGCGCGGGGCTCCGCTGCGTAGGCGGCCTCCAGCTCGGCCTCGTCCAGCTGGTTGAGCTCCAGAGTGAACCAGAGCGTGTCGGCGCCGATCGCGGCCAGCCGGGTGCGCACATCGGCCTCGAACCGCGCGGCTTCCGGGTCGTCGCGCGCCACCGCAGCCTGCAGCCCCGCATAGGCGCCCACGCCGCCCATCAGATCGGCGGCGCGCTCGTACAGCTCGACCGTGTCGGTCAACAGGCGGCCCAGGATCTCCGGAGCGCCCCGTGCTTGCAGAAAAGCTCCCTCCCGCCGGCCGAGTTCGGCCACCGCTTCGGCGGCGGCCTGCAGATCGCGGGTGATCGCGGGGTCGTCGCGCCCGGCGTAGAGGTCGGTCAGGCTCCACTCGGGAAGCGGGGTTTCGGCCACGGCGGGATGGATCGTCATGCGGCCGATATGGCGCGCACGGGGCCAGGGGCCAAGGCGATCAGGCGATCAGGCGATCAGGCGATCAGGCGATCAGGCGATCGGGCGATCGGGCCTGTCGGGATTCACCTCCCGTCCACCTCTCTTCAACCTGGTCTTCACCCCCATAGGCGAAAAGCGTCCCATAACGAGCCAAGGCCAAAGAGCCGAGGCCGGTGATGGACGGTGAACCCTTATGGCCAAGACGATACTGGTCGTCGACGACGACCCGACACAGCGGCGCCTTATCGGGGCGGTGCTCGAGCGCGAAGGCTTCGCGGTGGCGCAGGCCGAGAGCGGCCGCGCCGCCCTGGATCACCTGGCGGCCGGTGGCGCGGCCGATGTGATCATCCTGGACTGGGTCATGCCCGGGATGAGCGGACTGGAGACGCTGACGCAGATGCGTGCGCGGGGCGTGGCCGTCCCCGTCCTGATCCTGACCGCCAACGGCGGCGTGGACACGGTCGTGCAGTCCATGCAAGCCGGGGCGCAGGACTTCTTCGTCAAGCCCGCCAGCCCCGAGCGGATCATCGTCTCCATCCGCAACGCCTTGAAGATGGGCGACCTCACCGCCGAGGTGGGGCGGCTGAAGAAGGTGCAGACCAATGCGGTCGCCTTTGACGACCTGGTGGGCGACAGCGCGCCGATGCGGCTGGTGAAGCGCATGGGAGAGCGCGGCGCCAAGTCCGGCGCCCCCATCCTGATCCTGGGCGAGAGCGGCGTGGGCAAGGAGCTCATCGCGCGCGCCGTCCACGGCGCCAGCGACCGGGCCGGCAAGCCCTTTGTGGCCGTGAACTGCGGCGCCCTGCCCGAAAACCTGGTCGAGAGCATCCTGTTCGGCCACGAGAAGGGCAGCTTCACCGGCGCCACCGACAAACACCTGGGCAAGTTTCAAGAGGCCAGCGGCGGGACCCTGTTCCTGGACGAGATCGGCGAACTCCCGCTGGACATGCAGGTGAAGCTGCTGCGCGCCCTGCAGGAAGGCGAGGTCGATCCAGTGGGCTCCAAGCGCTCGGTCAAGGTCAACGTCCGCATCGTCTCGGCCACAAACCGTGACCTGAAAAAGCAGGTGGACGAAGGGCGCTTCCGCGAGGACCTTTACTATCGCCTGAACGTGTTTCCGATCGACGCGCCTTCCCTGCGCGAACGCCTTGACGATGTTCCGTCTTTGGTCGAGCACTTCATCCGGCGCTTCAATGTCGAGGAAGGCAAGCGCGTGGTCGCCGCCACGCCCGAGACCCTGGCCGTGCTGAACGGCTTCGACTGGCCGGGCAACGTCCGCCAGCTCGAGAACGCCGTTTACCGCGCTATGATCCTGGCGGACGGCCCCTACCTCCAGCCTCATGATTTCCCGGCGATCTCGGGTATGGCGGTTCCCCCCGCTCAAGTGACGGCGGCCCCGTTTGCGACCGCTCCTGGCGCGGTCCAGGCGGTGGCCGGCGGCCCGACGGCCTCGGCCAACGACGCCCATCCCACCTCGCCCGTGCGCATCCTGGACGACAAGGGCCACCTGCGCACCCTGGAGGAGATCGAGCGCGACCTCATCCAACACGCGATCGAGATCTACGCCGGCCACATGAGCGAGGTCGCCCGCCGCCTGGGCATCGGACGCTCGACGCTGTACCGCAAGGTCCGGGAACAGGGGCTGGACGGCCTGCTCAACGAGGCGATCTGAGACAACGTTGGCCCCAGCTTGGCCCTGGGATAGGGTGTCCCCGAACGGGGGATAGATCATGCTGAAGATGCTTGCGGGATCGGTTGCGGCCGCCGCGCTCCTGACGGGCGGGGCGGCGGCTCAGCCCGCCGCTGGGCCCCAGCAGGTCACGGTGATCCACGCCGGCGCTCTACTGGACCGCCCGGGCCGCCCGCCGCGAGGACCGTCCACCCTGATCGTGCGCGAAGGCAAGGTGGCGGAGATCCGCGACGGCCACCTGACGCCGGAGCCCGGCGCCCGCGTGATCGATCTCCGGAGCAAGTTCGTCCTGCCGGGGCTGATCGACAGCCACGTCCACATCTTCAACGACGACGACAAGCTCCAGGCGCGGCTCCAGGCCAACAACCGCGACATCGAGGACAACTTCGTGGTCGGCGTCGACAACGCCCGCCGCACCCTGGAGGCCGGCTTCACCACGGTGCGCGACCTGGGCTCCGACCCACGCTCGGTGACCGCGCTGCGCGACGGGATCAACCGCGGGCTGCTGGCCGGGCCCACCATCGTGCCGGCGGGTCGGGGGGTGTCGATCACCTCCGGCCACGGCGATGCAGCCAACAACCTGAACCGCGACGCTGCCGACGCAGCCCGAGCAAGGGCGGACAACCTGTGCAACGGCCCGGAGGATTGCCGCCGCGCCGTGCGCGAGCAGATCTCCAAAGGGGCCGAGGTGATCAAGTTCATGGCCACCGGCGGGGTGAACAGCGACATCGCCGGGGGACTGAACCAGCAGATGTTCCCCGACGAGATGAAAGCCATCGTCGACACCGCCCACATCTTTGGGCGCAAAGTGGCGGTCCATGCGCACGGCGCAGACGGGATCAAGGCGGCGTTGGAGGCCGGCGCGGACTCCATCGAGCACGGCAGCTACACCGACGAGGAGACCAACGCGGTGTTCAAGCGACGCGGCGCGTATCTGGTGCCCACCATGCTGGCCCCCCGGGCGGCGCTCGCCCAAGCCCGCGCGGGCGCCCGCAATCCCAACAGCCTGGCGAAGGCGGAAGAGGTGAACAAGGTCGCCTCCCAGAATTGGGCTCGGGCTATCCGTTCGGGCGTGAAGATCGCTTTCGGCACGGACAACGGCGTGGGCGCCCACGGGACCAACGGCCAGGAGTTCAAGCTCATGGTCGAAGCCGGCATGACCCCGGCCGCGGCGATTCAGGCCGCGACCGTGAACGCCGCCGACCTGCTCGGCCGCTCGGACCGGATCGGCACGCTCGAGCCCGGCCGGGACGCCGACATCATCGGGGTCGACCGCAGCCCCCTCACCGACGTGACCGAACTGGAGCGGGTCGGCTTCGTGATGCGGCGGGGCGTCGTCCACAAGCTCGACGGTCGACGCCAGGGCTTCCCGCCGGAGTAGACGCCAGGCCCCCAAGCCACGGACACGCAGGCCTCGACCCGTAGCTGCTGATCAGCGGGCGGTCTGCAAGGCTCGGTTCTCCGCCCGGATTCGGACGAACAGCACCGCCGCGTTCAGAAGGCTGAACAGCAGGGCGTACCCGGCCAGCCCCAGGCAGAGCGGCAGAACGGCGATCTCGCCCGTCACGACGAGGTAGTTGGGGTGGGGCAGCCAGCGGTACGGGCCGCGGCGCACCAGGGTCTCGCCCGGAACCACGATGATTCGGGTGGTCCAGCGCCGGCCCAGGCTACCCAGCACCCAGCCGCGCAGCCCCTGGAGCAGGGCGTAGGCCGCCAGCCAGAGGGGGTTCACCGGCTCGTCCCAGCCGAGCGCCCACAGACCGACGAGCCAGGCGGCGTGCAGGGCCACGATCAGCGGGTAATGCCGGCGCCCGACCTCCACCCCGCCCTGCGCCAGCAGCCGTTGCGTGTTGCGCCGTGCGACCACCAGCTCGCTCAGCCGCTGCAGGGTCACGAACCCCAGCAGCAGGACGGCGAAGCTCAAGCGACCCGCTCCAGGATCACCGAGCTGGCCGTGAAACCCGGGCCCAGGGCGGCCAGCGCCATCCGCTCCGGGGCGCCCCCGGCCAGCACCCGCTCCAGCACGAAGAGGGCGGTGGGCGCGCTCATGTTGCCGAATTCGTTCAGCACCGCCCGCTCATGGTCGAGCGCACCGGATGGGAGCCCCAGCGTCTTCTCCAGCGCCGCCACCACCTTGGTCCCGCCCGGATGGCAGACGAACCGGCTCACATCGCCCGCGCCTAGCCCGTTCAGCGCCAGGATCTCGCGGATCGCGGGCCCGAGATGCTTCTCGGCGAAGGGCGGAATGGCCCGGGCGAAGATCACGTCGAAGCCTTCCGGGTCGACGTTCCACCCCATGATGTCCAGGGTCTCGGGCCAGGTGTGCTCGCCCGCTCCCGTCACAGTGGCCAGACCCCGCCTGTCGCTCTCCCGCGGCTGCGGAGCGCGCAGCAGACAGGCCGCCGCGCCATCGCCGAACAGCGCGGTGGCCACGATGTTGGCCTTGGTCAGCTTGTCGAGGCGGAAGGCCAGGGTGCAGAGCTCAACGGTGACGAACAACACCACCGAGCCCGGCCGCGCCTCCGCCAGCCGTGCGGCCAGCGCCAGCCCGCTCACCCCGCCCGCGCAGCCCAGCCCGAACACGGGCGTCCGGCTCACGTCGTCGCGAAAGCCCATGCGTCTGTGCGCGCGCGCCTCCAGGCTGGGTGTAGCGATGCCCGTCGAGCTCACGGTGACCACCGCATCGACAGCCCGAGCCGCCAGGCCAGCGCGGGCGAGGGCCAGGCTCGCCGCCTCGACGAAGAGCGCCTGCGCGCCCTCCAGATAGGCTTCGGTCCGCTCCGGCCAGCCGCGCGGCTCCACATACCAGCTCATCGGCCGCACGGCCCGGCGGGTTCGGATCCCGGCAGTCGCGAACACCGCCGCCATGCGCTCGAACTCTGCGTAGCGCCCGCCGAACAGCGCCCGCGCCGCCTCGACCACCTCGGTTTGGGGCAGCAGATGGGGCGGGACCGCCGTCGCAAGGGAGAGCAGAGCGGCGCGTGTCACCCGGGCTAAATGGGCGGTCCGGGGCTTGGCTCCAATGGCCGTGGACCGCCAGCTGCATCTGGCTGAGGTAAGCGGGTGGTCAGAGAACCGCCCAGCGACGGGTCTACAGAACGAAACCGCTGCCGGAACTGACCGCCCCCGCTATCTCCAGGCGGAAGTCCTCGACGCCGTCGCCGTTGGCGTCCAGCCGCAGGACAGATGTGTCCAGGGCGGCGTCGAAGGTTAGAACCGCCTGACCGGCTGCGCCCGTGAAAGCGCTGACGAAGACGAAGGCCTGGTCCCCCGCTGCGTTGACGTCGGCGTCCAGGCGCGAGAGGTCGATCAGGTCGCCCTCGCCGGCGTTGAAGTCGAACACACGGTCCAGGCCGGTCGCCACGCCGGAGTCGGAGAAGGCCGCAAAAACGAAACGATCCGCGCCCGCGCCGCCGACCATCTCGTCCGCAGCGGCGTTGCCGATGATGAAGTCGTCGCCAGCGTCCCCGAACAGCTGGTCTCGGCCCGCGCCGCCTTCCAGGTAGTCGTTGCCGTCCTGCCCGCCGATGCGGTCGTCGCCGTCCTGGCCATGCAGCCGGTCGTCGTCCACCCCGCCGACGATCAGGTCGGCGCCCGCGTCGCCGAACAGCTCGTCGCGGCCCCCGCCGCCCTCTAGGAAGTCGTTTCCGTCCTGGCCGCCCATGCGGTCGTCGCCGTCCTGACCGAACAGCTCGTCGTCGCCGGCCCCGCCGATGATCAGGTCGCGCCCGGCGTCGCCGAACAACTGGTCCCGTTCGGCGCCGCCGTCGAGGAAGTCGTCGCCGTCCTGGCCGCCCATGCGGTCGTCGCCGTCCCCGCCGAAAAGTTGATCGGCGTCGGCCCCGCCCACCACCAGATCAGCGCCTCCATCTCCGAACAGACGATCGCGCCCGTCCCCGCCATCGATGACGTCATCGTCCTCCTGGCCGCCGATCACATCGTTCCCGGAATCGCCGATCAGCCGATCCCCGCCCAGGCCGCCCAGAATGAAGTCGTCGTCCTCCTGCCCGCCGATCACATCGTTTCCACTGTCGCCGATGAGCCGGTCGCGGCCGAAGCCGCCCAGGATGAAGTCGTCACCCTCCTGGCCGCCGATCTCGTCGTCTCCCGCGTCTCCGATCAGCCGATCGTTCCCCACCCCGCCCAGGATGAAGTCATCATCCTCCTGGCCGCCGATCTCGTCGTTCCCAGCGTCCCCGAACAGGCGGTCTCGGCCGGTGGCGCCCAGGATGAAGTCGTCGCCGTCTTGGCCCACGATGACGTCGTCACCGGCGTCGCCGTGGAGGCGGTCGACGCCCCGGCCGCCAATGATCAGGTCGGCCCCCTCGCCGCCGTAGATCCGGTTCCGGCTGCTACCCTGGATGACGTCGTCCCCACCCCGACCTTCGATCACCAGATCGACGGCGTCGCTGGATCCCAAGACGGTGATCCTGTTCGGCCCGTCGTCGCCGAACACCTCCACAGGGCGAGAGATCGGCGCCGAGAAGGGGGGCGGCGCCAGAAGCTCCACAGTTATGTTCTCGAAGTCAGCCAGCGAGATTTCAGAGTCCTCCCCCACAACTATGGGGCGGCCCCCCAGAGCGCCGAAGACCGCACGGGTGTTGGCTGTTCCGGCTTGGAGGTCCACCCGCAGGTCGGCGCCGCGAAGGAAGAGCGTGTCCACCCCTGCTCCTGCGTCGAAGGCATCTCTTCCGGCGCCCCCACGAATGGTGTCGTCGCCGGCCAGGCCGTTCACTAGGTCGTCCTCGCGGGTGCCCGACAGGTCGTCGTTTGCGCTCGTGCCGTTGATGGTGGCCATGTGACCCGCCTTCTTAGCTCATCACGTCCCACGGCAGCATGACACAGGAATCGCCCGGGTGAAGCCCGAGCGTCGCCGCCGAAGAGCACGCAGACTCCTGCCGCTCGCTGCTGTGAGGAACGCCAACAAACCGCCTGGAAAGGGAACCCAGGCCCAACGGATAGGAAGATCGCCTGCTCAGCTGGCGCCGACCTGCCGGGCGCCGCCGGCCGGGCGGATCAGCGAGCGAACTTCTGGAACTTCAGCCGCTTGGGGATGAGGCTGTCGGCGCCCAGTCGGCGCTTCTTGTCTTCCTCATAGGCTTCGAAGTTGCCCTCGAACCATTCCACGTGGCCGTCGCCTTCGAAGGCCAGGATGTGCGTCGCCAGCCGGTCCAGGAACCACCGGTCGTGGGAGATCACCACCGCGCAGCCGGCGAAGCCTTCCAGCGCCTCCTCCAGGGACTGCAGGGTCTCGATGTCCAGGTCGTTGGTGGGCTCGTCGAGCAGGATGAGGTTGCCGCCTTCCGTCAACGTCTTGGCCAGGTGAACGCGGTTGCGTTCCCCGCCCGACAACAGGCCCACCTTCTTCTGCTGATCCCCACCCTTGAAATTGAACGAGCCGACGTAGGAGCGCGTGTTGATCTCCCGGTTGCCCACCTTGAGGACGTCCAGCCCCTGGCTGACCTCCTGCCAGATGGTCTTGGACGGATCGAGCGCGTCGCGGCTCTGGTCGACGTAGGAAAGCTTCACCGTTTCGCCCACGCGGATGGCGCCGTCGTCCGGCTTCTCCGCTCCCGTGATCAGCTTGAACAGCGTGGTCTTGCCCGCGCCATTGGGGCCGATCACGCCCACGATGCCGTTGGGCGGCAGCTTGAAGGTGACGTTCTCGAACAGCACCCGGTCGCCGAACCGCTTGGACAGCCGATCGGCCTCCAGAACGAGGTTGCCCAGACGCGGGCCCGGAGGGATCTGGATGTGAGCCTGGGTCTGGGCGCCGCGGGCGTTCTCCGCCTCGCGCACCATCTCGTCGTAGGACGCCAGTCGGGCCTTGGACTTGGCCTGGCGCGCCTTGGCGTTGGAGCGGACCCACTCCAGCTCCTTCTTGAGCGCGCGTTGGCGAGCTTCGCTTTCGCTCTGCTCCTGCACCACGCGCTTGGTCTTCTGCTCCAGCCAGCCGGAGTAGTTGCCCTCATAGGGCACGCCCTTGCCGCGATCGAGCTCCAGCGTCCACTTGGTCACCTGGTCGAGGAAATAGCGGTCGTGGGTGACCAGGATCACGCAGCCCGGGAAGGCCTCCAGGTGGTGCTGCAACCACGCCACGGACTCGGCGTCCAGGTGGTTGGTGGGCTCGTCCAGCAGCAGCATGTCGGGCTTGGAGAGCAGAAGGCGGGCCAGCGCCACCCGGCGCTTCTCCCCCCCGGAGAGCTTGCTCACGTCCGCGTCGTCCGGCGGGCAGCGGAGCGCGTCCATGGCCTGTTCGACGCGGCTGTCGATGTCCCACAGGTCCTGAGCGTCGATCTTCTCCTGGAGGGCGGTCATCTCCTCCATGAGCTCGTCTGTGTAGTTCTCCGCCATCTCAACCGCGATCGCGTTGTAGCGGTCGAAGATCTGCTTCTCCTCGCACATGGAGACCACGTTCTCGCGGACGCTCAAGGAGGGATCGACGTGCGGCTCCTGCTCCAGATAGCCCATCTTCACGCCGTCCGCGGCCTTGGCCTCGCCGGAGAACTCGGGGTCCAGCCCGGCCATGATCTTGAGCAGGGTCGACTTGCCCGAGCCGTTCACGCCCACTACGCCGATCTTGGCGTCAGGGTAGAAGCTCAGCCACACGTTCTCGAAGACCTTCTTCCCGCCGGGGAAGGCCTTGGTGAGACCCTGCATGGAGAAGATGTACTGGGCGGCCATGGGACGTCAGCGCCTTGCGAACTGAATTTTCGGGAACAGAGCGCTAGATAGCGATGGCGGAGCGGACGGGCAATCTCTTGACGCCTCCGCCGCGGCCGCTCAAGCCTGCGGGCATGATCCGCCCCGCCCTGCTCTCCCTGCTGCTCCTCGCCGGCTGCGCCGCCACGGGCGCCCCGGACAGGTCCGCCGCCGTGGCGGGCGGGTCTGCGCCGCCGCTCACGCCCGAGCGCGTATTCGGCGATCCGGACATCGCGGGCCCGGTCGCGCGGGGCGTGGCGCTTTCGCCGGACGGAGCGCGGGTCACCTTTCTGCGGCCCAAGCCCGAGAACCGGGAGGTGCTGGACCTCTGGGCGGCCGACACCGCGGGCGGCGAGCCCTATCGCCTGATCGACGCCGCAGCGCTGTCGTCAGGGGCAGCGCTGACGGAGGCCGAGATCGCCCGGCGGGAGCGCCAGCGGATCGCCCAGCGCGGCGTGGTCGAATACCATTGGGACGATCAGGGGCGCTTCATTCTAGTCCCGCTCGACGGCGACCTGTGGCTGCATGAACAGGCCGGACGGCGCACGCGCCGACTGACCGAAACGCCCGGCGACGAGATCGACAGCAAGGTCAGCCCGCGCGGCCGGTTCGTCTCCTATGTTCGCGACCAGAACCTCTACATCCGCCCGGTGGACGGCGGCCGCGAGCGCGCGCTCACGACCGGCGGCAAGGGCACGCTGTCCTGGGCCGTGGCCGAGTTCATCAACCAGGAGGAGTTCAATCGCTTCACCGGCTATTGGTGGAGCCCGGACGAAAGCCGCATAGCCCTGACCCGCGTGGACGAGAGCGGCGTGGACGTGATCCCACGTTCCGAGATCTCCGCCGAAGGCGTCACCACCACGGTGGAGCAACGCTACCCGCGCGCGGGCCGCCCCAACGCGGTGGTCGAGCTCTATGTCCAGCAGGTCGCCAACGGTCGCCGGGTGAAGGTGGACCTCGGCCCGAACCCGGACATCTACCTCGTGCGCGTGGACTGGTCGAAGGACGGCCGCACGCTCTACGCCCAGCGCTTGAACCGCGCCCAGACCCGACTTGACCTCCTGGCCGTCGACCCCGCCACGGGGCGGTCGCGCGTGGTCCTGAGCGAAACCCTGCCCCAGTGGGTGGATGTCACCGACGACTTCAAGCCGCTGGCGGACGGCTCCTTCCTGTGGACCTCCGAGGTGTCCGGCTACAAGCATATCCAGCACCGGGCGGCGGACGGTCGCCTGCTGCGGACGGTCACGTCGGGCGAATGGCCCGTGGACGCCATTCTGGCGGTCGACGAGCCGCGACGCCGCGTCTTCTTCGCCGCGTCCAAGGACACGCCGATCGAACGGCGCGTTTACGCGGTCAGCTACGCCCAGCCCGGCGAGCCCGAGGCCTTGACTCCCGGCCGTCGCTGGAGCGGGGCGGAGTTCGCCCGCTCAGGGAAGGCCTTCACCGCCACCTGGTCGGATCCGACCACCCCGCCGCGCACGGGGCTCTACGCCGCCGACGGCTCGCTCCTCCGCTGGATCGAGGAGAACCCGGTCAACGCCGCCCATCCCTGGGCGCCCTGGGCCGGCGCCTTCCCGGATCCGCAGTACGGGCAGCTGGTGGCTGCGGACGGCCAGCGGCTCCAATACATGCTGTTGAAGCCCCGCGGCTTCGACCCGAACCTGCGCTATCCGGCCATCGTCAACGTCTATGGCGGTCCCGCCAGCCAGCTGGTGCGTCAGGCCTGGATCCGGCCGGAATACCGGCTGTGGCAGGAGGCGGGCTATGTGGTCTACGTTCTGGACAACCGGGGCACGCCCAACCGCTCCGTCGCTTTCGAGCGCGCCATCCACCGCGGCTTCGGCACGGTGGAGGTGGACGACCAGCTTTTGGGCGCGCGCTTCCTCCAGACCCTCAGCTATGTCGATCCAGCCCGCGTCGGGGTCTACGGCTGGTCCCAGGGCGGGTTCATGACGCTGATGATGATGACCGCCCCGAACAGCCCGTTCGCCGCAGGCATGGCGGGCGCCTCGCCCACGGAATGGGGCCTGTACGACACCGCCTACACCGAGCGCTACATGCTGACGCCGCAGGCCAACCGCGCCGGCTATGCGGCGTCCGACGTCATTCCCCGCCTGGACCGCATCCGGCCGGACTCGCTCCTGCTCATGCACGGCATGGCGGACGACAATGTGCTGCTTTCCAACACGACCCGGGTGATGGGAGCGCTACAGGCCCGCAGCACGCCCTTCGAACTGATGCTCTACCCCGGTCAGCGCCACGGCATACGCGGCAAGGCGCTCCAGCTGCATCAGTGGCGGACCTGGAGCGACTTCTTTGATCGGCGGCTGCAGCCGGGCGCAGCAGCCCCCGCGAGCCGCTAATCGGGCGGCTCCAAGGCGACGGTTTATCCAGGGAAGGACAGCCGCCGAGCGGTCGGCGGCTGTTGCACGTCTCACGGATCCCGCCTTGGCCGACATCTCTCCGGCACCGCGGACAGGCAGGCCCACGCCGCTAGAGGTTCTCGCGCAACCAACTCGCCGCCCTGACGATGGCGTTGGCGTTGGGGTCCAGGTCGCGCGGCGTCTTGAGCCCGTTCAGGCGCTTGGCGCTGACCGCCTCGCGAGGACCGAAAGCGGCTCGCTGGAGCACGCCCGCCGCGGCGCAAAAGGCCGGCCCGGCTGCGGCCTGGGCCAGCGAAGGCGCACGTTTGGGACCGCCCAGCCGCACGGGCCGCTCGAACACGCGGCCGGCCACTTCGCGCACGCCGGCCAACTGAGAGGCGCCGCCCGTAAGCACGATGCCCGCGCCGGGATCGATGGACACGCCCGACGCCCGCAGGCGTTCGCGCACCAGTTCGAAAGTCTCCTCGACCCGCGGCGCGATGATTCCTTTGAGCAGGGAGCGCGGCGCCGTCACGGGGCCGGCGCCGTGGTCCTCGCCCCGCGGCGGGGCTTCAATCATCTCGCGATCCTCGTTGAACGAGGCTAGAGCGGAGCCGTGCAAGGTCTTGAGCCGCTCGGCGCCGGCGATCGAGGTCGACCAGCCTCGGGCGATGTCCGCGGTCACGTGGCCGCCGCCCACCGGCAGGCTGTCCACGTGCACCAGCGAGCCCTGGCTCCAGATCGCGGTGGTGGTGGAGCCGCCGCCCATGTCGATGCAGGCGCAGCCCAGGTCCATCTCGTCGTCTTCCAGCGCAGCCAAGGAGGAGGCGAAGGGCGCCGCCACCACGCCGCCGAACTCGAGGTGCGCCAGGCCCAGGCAGTGGCCCAGGGTGTTGAAGGCGCTCTCGTTCATGGTGACCACCAGGAGCTCCAACTCCAGGGTCCGGCCGTACATGGCGCGGGGATCGCGCACGCCCTTGGCGCCGTCCACCGACCACGCCACCGGCAGCACATGAATCGGACGACGACCCGGCGTGCGCACCTGGGCGGCGGCCGCACTGATCGCGCGGGTCAGATCGTCGTCGGTGATCGGGCGCTGGCCCAGGGTCACGCTGGACTTGACCCGGCAGCTGGACAGCTGCCCGCCGGCGGTGGCCACCGTTACGCCGCTGACGTTGACGCCTGCGGCGGCTTCGGCACGCTCCACGGCCTGGGCGATGGCCTGGGCGGCTTCCTCCATGTTGACGATGGAGCCGCCGCGCACGCCGCGCGATGCGACATAGCCGGCGCCGGCGACGTGCACCGTTCGGTCCGCGGTTCGGGCCCCGTCGGATTTCAGGATGAAGCAGGACACCTTGGCGGCGCCCAGGTCCACGGCGGCCACCAGGGGTGCGCGCGCCGGCGCCAGCCGCTTGAGGCCGTCCCGGGCCATTCGGCGATCTTCGAGCCGTGACATTGGAGCCTCCTTTCTAGAGACCGGACGCGGCCGGAGCCGCGGAAGGGGGAGCGGCCGCCGGAGCGGTCGCAGCGTTAGTGACGACGGCCGCGATGGGCTCAGGTTGGATCGGTCGCGGCTGATCGGCGCGAGGGCGAACGGCTACAAGCTCCGGGTCGCGCAGGTCGATCTTTTCAAACCCGAGCTCCAGCACGCGCGCGCTAGCCTCCAACTTGTCCAGCCGCATCAGGGCGTCGGCCTCGTCCAAAGCCGGGAGCTGGATCAGGGCGCCGTCGCGCAAGCGCACGTCCCAACGGCGTCGATCGACCCGGACCAGCGCCTCCACCCGCTCCATCAGCCTGGGTCGTGCATGCAGCAGCGGCAGGATCTCACCCGCGGCCTGTCCGGCCCCCGCCCCCACCACCAGCGGCAGTTGCGGAAACTGCGTGGCGTCCGCGCTGGCGATCACCTTGCCGGTCGCGTCCACCAAGCCGATCCGGCCCTTGTACTGCCAGACCGCCATGGGCCGCCGTTCCTTGACCGAGATCGCCAGGGTGTCGGGCAGCAGGCGGCGAACGGTGACGTCCTCCACCCAGCCCACCTGATCCACGCGGCCTCGCACCGCCTGAAGATCGACGCCCAGGATGTTGTCGCCCGGCTCCACGCCGGCCGCGGCCAACACGGCGGCCTCGGTGTGCTTTGAAGCGCCTTTCACCTCGATCGCGTCCACGCCGAAGCCGGTGGCGGCCACGAGGGCGCCGGTGGTCCGGTCCAGTCCGCGCTCCAGCGTCTCCAGCCGGTCCCCGGTGAACAGGGCCACGCCCACCACGGCCAGCACGGCGGCGCTGGCCACGCCCAGCGCCAGCTTGGGCGCCAGACCCACGCCGCGCGCGGCCTCCAGCTTTGCGGGCGTGTAGGGTGCGACCGGCGCCCGCGGCGGCGTCCGACCTCGCTTGGACGCCTGCACCTTGGGAGCAGACTTGGGTTGAGTTTTGGCCTGAGGGTGGGCTTGAGCTTGGGCTTGCGGGTTACGCGAACGCGGGGCGGGCTTGGGGCGCGCTACCGCGGGCATGAGGCGTCCTCCACAATCCACCGAACCAGGTCATCGAACCCCGTGCCGAGGTGGGCCGCCTGCTCTGGGGCGAGCGAGGTGGGCGTCATCCCGGGCTGGGTGTTGACCTCCAGTAAGACGAGAACGTCCTTAAGATCATCATAACGGAAGTCGCTGCGCGTAAGCCCGCGGCAACCAAGCGCGGCGTGCGCCAGCTCGGCCTGGCGCAAGGCCTTTTCGTAAGCGTGGGGCGGCATCTCGGCGGGCACGATGTGGGAGGAGCCCCCCTCCCCGTACTTGGCCTGGAAGTCGTAGAATTCCGTGTTGGATACGATCTCGGTCACGGCCAGGGCGCGGTCGCCCAGAACGGCCACGGCCAGCTCCTTGCCGGCGATGTAGGGCTCGACCATGACCTGCTCGCCGTAGGTCCAGTCCTCCGCCACCACCATCTGAGTGGGGCCGTTCGCGCTTTCCATGATGCGAAACACGCCCACCGAGGAGCCTTCGGCGTTCGGTTTGACGATGTAAGGCGGCTCCATCACATGGCGCCGGGCGACTTCGTGACGGTCGAACAGGCCGCCGCCCGGCACCTCGACGCCCGCCGCGCGCATCACGGCCTTGGCTTTGGCCTTGTCCATGGCCAGGGCGGAGGCCAGCACGCCCGAGTGGGTGTAGGGCACGCCCAGGGTCTCCAGTATGCCCTGGACGCAGCCGTCCTCGCCCCATTGTCCGTGCAGGATGTTGAAGACGACATCGGGCTTGAGCCGCGCCAGCACCTCGCCAAGATCGCGCCCAGCGTCGATGCGGCTGACCTTGGCGCCCAGCCGTTCCAAGGCGTCGGCGCAGGCCTTGCCGGACGTCAGCGACACCTCGCGCTCGGAGGAGATGCCGCCGAGGAGCACAGCGACGTGGCGGTCAGCGAGGTGGGCGGGCATGGGCAGGCTCCGAGTCGGCGGTCTGCGACTCACTAACGCGTTCAGAGGCTTGGGGCGCGCCCGATCCGCTTGATCTCCCAGTCGAGCTGCACGCCCGCCCTGGCCAGCACCTCCGCCCGCACCGTCTCACCCAGGGCCTCGAGGTCGGCCGCGGACGCCTCGCCCGTGTTGATCATGAAATTGCTGTGCAGCTCGCTGAACTTGGCGCCGCCGAGCAGCCGCCCGCGCCAACCCGCGTCCTCCACCAGCTTCCAGGCGCTGTGGCCGGGCGGGTTCTTGAACGTGGAGCCGCCGGTCTTCTCACGGATGGGCTGAGAGGCCTCGCGACGAGCGGTGATGGCCTCCATGCGCTCGGTCACGGCCGCCGGGTCGTCCGGCCTTCCCCGAAACAGCGCGCCGGTGAAGATCAGCTCGCCGCGGGCGCCGACCTCCGAGCGACGATAGCTGAAGCCCATCTCGGCGGCCGGGATCCTCAGCCGAGTTCCGTCGCGGCTTATGGCGTAGGCCTCCACCAGGATGTCCTTCGTCTCCGAACCGTAGCAGCCGGCGTTCATGGTCAAGGCCCCGCCGATCGTGCCCGGTACCCCGCGATAGAACTCCAGCCCGGCGATCCCGGCCTCTGCGGCGCGCTTGGCCACGGCCGCGTCCAAGGCCGCGGCGCCGGCGCGGAGGGTGTCCGCTACCCCGGGCTCCACCGTCCCGAACCCCCGGCCCAGGCGGATCACCACGCCCTCCACGCCGCCGTCGCGCACGAGCAGGTTGGAGCCCACACCGATGGGCGTCACCGGCACGCCGGGGTCCAAGCCCTGGAGAAAGGCTGCGAGGTCGTCATCGTCCTGCGGCAGGAACAGCAGCTCCGCCGGACCGCCTACGCGGAACCAGGTGAAAGGCGCCAGTTCCGCGTCGAACTGCACACGCCCGCGCACGGCGGGCAGCCGGTCACGCCAGCTCACGTCTCCCCGCACGCGGGCGCCTGGAAGGACTGGTAGCCGGGCTGGTGCACCGGCGAGTCGCGGTAATCATCCAGCCGTTGCTGCGGAGCCCCGTCGCAGATGGGGGCCCAGGAGACGCGGGACTCAACGGCGAAATGCATCTGATTGGGCCCGGCGACCTCCGGATCGTCCAAGCTGCCGATGGTGACGTCCAGGCTTGCGCTGGCGTTGTAGGCGAAGGTGAGCGGCGTCCCGCACCGGGCGCAAAAGCCCCGCTTGGCGGCCGTGGAGCTTTCAAAGAAGCTCGGCTCACCGCGAGTCCAGCTGAAGTCCGCCTTGGGCGCGGTCGCAAGCGCGCCGAAGACGCCGCCCGTGGCGCGCTGGCACATACGGCAGTGACAGAACTCGGCCTTGGGCCGCTGAGTGAGCGCGTAGCGCACGGCGCCGCACTGGCACCCGCCGGTGATCAACTCGCTCATGGTTCCAACGCTTCCAACTGCTCCGGCAGGGCGTAGGCCCAGTTCGTGATGTCGCCTGCGCCCAGAAGCACCACTAGGTCCCCCGGGGCCGCCGTTGCGCGCACCAGGCGAGGCAGGTTTTCGGGGGCGTCCAGCGGGAGCACGTGCCGGTGTCCCCAGCGCTTCAGGCCTTCAACGAGAGAATCCCGATCCATGCCCTCGATGGGGTCTTCCCCCGCGGCGTAGACCTCGGCCACGATCACCTCGTCTGCATCGTTGAAACAACTGCAGAAATCGTCGAACAGATCCCGCAACCGGGTGTAGCGGTGCGGTTGAACCACGGCGATCACCCGCCGGTCCGCCACCTGGCGAGCAGCCTTCAGCACAGCCGCGATTTCCACCGGATGGTGACCGTAGTCGTCGATCACCCGGATTCCGTTCGCCACGCCCGTGGTGGTGAAACGGCGCTTCACGCCCACGAAGCCGCGCAGCCCTTCCTTGATGGCCGCGTCGCTCACCCCGAGCTCACGGGCGACGGCGATGGCGGCCAGCGCATTGGAGATGTTGTGCCAGCCCGGCATGGGCAGGCGCAGGCGCTCGATCACGCGCGGCTCGGCGTCGCGCGGCTGGATGCAGACGTCGAACTCGGCGCCCAACTGGTCCATGTCCACCCGCAGGGCGCGGACCTCGGCTTGGGGATTGAGCCCGTAGGTGACCAAACGCCGGTTCTCCACCGAGGCGGCCATGGCCTGGACCTCCGGGTGGTCGAGGCAAACCGCTGCAAAGCCGTAAAAGGGGATGTTCTCGACGAAGTCCCGGAAGCCGCGCTTGATGGCGTCGAAATCGCCCCAGTGCTCCAGGTGCTCGGCGTCGATGTTGGTGACCACGGCCACGGTGGACTTCAGGCGAAGGAAGCTGCCGTCACTCTCGTCCGCCTCCACCACGATCCAGTCGCCCCCCCCGACCTTGGCGTTCGTGCCGTAGGCGTTGATGATGCCGCCGTTCACCACCGTCGGGTCCAGCCCCCCCGCGTCCAGCAGGGCGGCGATCATGGAGGTGGTCGTGGTCTTGCCGTGAGTGCCGCCGACGGCCACCGAGAACTGCAGCCGCATCAGCTCGGCCAGCATCTCCGCCCGGCGGACCAGGGGCACGCCCCGCTCGCGCGCCGCAACCATCTCCGGATTGTCATGGGGCACCGCCGTGGAGAAGACCACGGCCGAGACGCCGTCAGCCACATGGGCTGCGTCGTGGCCCACGTGGATTTGCGCGCCCAGCCGCTGGAGCCGTTCGGTGTTGGTGGAGGCGCGGGCATCGGAGCCCTGCACACGATAGCCGATGGTGAGCATGATCTCGGCGATGGCGCTCATGCCGATGCCGCCGATGCCGATGAAGTGCACAGGCCCCAGTTGGAACGGGACGGGACGGCGGTTCATATCCCGACGACTACGCGCGCGCCGTGCGTTCGACGAGGTCGGCCAGCCGCTCGGCGGCTTCGGGGGCGGCCACGGAGCGAGCAGCTTCCGCGCGGCGACCCAAGCCTTCGGGATCGTTCAACATGGTCCGGATCGCCTCCCCCAGGGCTTCCGGCGTGAACTTGTCTTCCCGGATCACCACGGCGGCTCCGGCGTCGGTCAGGAGCTTAGCGTTGGAAGTCTGGTGGTCGTCCGCTGCGATCTTGAGCGGCACCAGGATGGAGGGCTTGCCCGCGACCGCGAGCTCGCACACCGTCGAGGCGCCCGCGCGGCCGATGACCAGGTGCGCCTTCTCCAGTCGAGCCGCCATGTTGCGAAAGAAGGGCGCCACCTCCGCCTCCACCCCCGCCTCGCGGTAGGCGGTGCGGGCCAGGTCGAGGTTCTCCATCCGGGTCTGCTGCTCCACGCGCACCCTCAGGCGCAGGTCCTCGGGCAGGTTGATGATGGCCGCCGGGGTGAATTCGGACAGCAGGCGGGCGCCTTGACTCCCCCCGGTCACCAGGATGCGGATGGTTCCGCCCATGGACGGGAAGGGCCGGTCGTGGAGCGCCCGGATCTCAGGCCGAATGGGATTCCCCACCACCTGGGCCTTTACTCGCTTGGGGGCTTTCAGCAACGTCGGGAAGGCGCAGGCCACCGCGTCCACCTTGGGGGCCATGTAGCGGTTCACTCGGCCCAGCACCGAGTTCTGTTCATGGATCAGGGTTGGGCGCCGTTGGCTTCGGGCGGCCATGAGCGCCGGCAGCGACGGGTAGCCGCCGAAGCCTACCACCACCGCAGGATCGAAGCGCGCGAACGCCTTGCGCGCCTGGGCGGCCCCGGCCTGGATCCGCATGTTGGCCCGCACCATGCCCACCAGATCGCCCGGTTTGAACGTCGCCGCCTCCAGGGCGATGCGCTCCTCCGCCGGGAAGTGGTCGGCGAAGCGCGCGCCTCGGGAGTCGGTCGCCAGCGCGATGCGCCAACCGCGCCCGGCCAGCACACGGGCCAGCGCTTCGGCCGGAAACAGGTGACCTCCAGTGCCCCCGGCCGCCACCACGGCGAACCTGTTCATGCAAAAGCGTCCGCGTCGCGCCGGGGCGCGCTGTAGCCGCCGGGCCGCTTGCGCGTGAGCGCCAGCGCCATGCCGAGCGTGAGCCCCATGGCCAGCATGGACGAGCCTCCGTAGGAGATGAAGGGGAGCGTCATGCCCTTGGTCGGGATCAGGTTCAAGTTCACCGCTACATTGATGCAGGCCTGCTGGCCCACCAGCACGAAGAGCCCCGCCGCGGCCACCTGTTCGAAGGGCTCGGTCAGCTTCATGGCCTTCAGCAGCCCGCGCAGGGTCAGCACGGCGAAGAGGCTGATCAGCAGCAGGGAGAAGATCAGGCCGTACTCCTCCGCCGCGACGGAATAGATGAAGTCGGTGTGCAGGTCGGGCACATGGCGCTTCATGACGCCCTCGCCCGGTCCACGCCCCAACAGGCCGCCGGCGCCGATGGCCTCCGCGGCCCGGTCCACCTGGTGGGTGTCCGAACCCTCCGGCGAGAGAAAGCGGGTGAAGCGGCTGCGCACGTGATCAAAAGTCAGGTAGGCGCCGATCATCCCGGCCACCGCCAGCCCCGCCATGCCGGCGATCCAGCCGAACGGCACCCCGGCCATGAAGAAGGCGGCGCCGAAGGCCACGGTGATCAGAAGGCTCTGGCCGATGTCGGGCTGGATCAGCAGCAGGCCGATGGTCAGGGCGTAGAGCCCGACAGCGATCGAAACGCCGGGAACGCCCTCCCCTTTCTGAGTTTCGGCGAACATCCAGGACACCAGGACGATCAGGGAGGGCTTCACGAACTCGGAGGGCTGCAGCGACAGGGGCCCGAGCTGAATCCATCGGGTGGCGCCCTTGGCCGCGTGGCCGATGAAGGGCAGCGCCATCATGCTCAGCACCGCCGCGATCCAGATGAAAAAGGCGACCCGGCGCACCCCCTTGGGGGACAGCATGGACACGCTGAGCAGGATGACGGCGGCGGCGGCGGCGTAAAATCCCTGCCGGATGGCGAAGTGGAAGGGCTGGTCGATGCCGATCCGGGCGGTGGCGGCCGGACTGGAGGCGAAGCTCAGCATCACGCCCAGGAACATCAGGGCCGCCGTCGCCCCGAGCAGCCATCGGTCCGTCGTCCACCACCAGACGCCCAACTTGGAGCGGTCCGTCCGGGCGAAGGCGTGGGGCTGGGCGGTCATCCCTTCGCTCCTGCCCCGGTATGGTTAGCGCCGCGTTAACCTGCCGCGCGGAGCCGTTCTGCGGGCGCAGACTCCAGGGCGGCCACCGCCGCCCTGAACGCGTCGCCGCGGGCCTCGAAATCCTTGAACTGGTCGAAGCTGGCGCAGGCGGGCGACAGCAGCACCACGGCGTCCTGGCCGGACCGCGCCGCGTCAGCATAGGCGGCCCCGACCGCCGTCTCGATGTCGCCTGAGATCTGGTAATCGGCCCTGCCGTCCAGCGCACGGCCGAACTCAGGCGCGGCGTCCCCGATCAGGTAGGCGCGCGCGACCCGGGGCAGCAGGTCATGGAGCTGAGCGATGCCGCCCGTCTTGGGCTGCCCGCCGGCGATCCAGTAGAATCTGGGGTAGCTGCTCATGGCCTGGCGCGCCGCTTCGGCGTTGGTGGCCTTGCTGTCGTTGACGAAGCGGACCGCCCCGATCTGACCCACCGTCTCCATGCGATGCGCCAGTCCCGGGAAGCTGTTCAGGCCCTCGACCACCACCTCCCACGGCACGCCCAGGCTCCGCGCGACCGCGTAGGCGGCAGCCGCATTCTGCCAATTGTGGCGCCCCGGAAGGGATCGGGCCCGGGTCAGGTCGGCGACCTCGACCACCCGGTCGGCGGTGCCGTCGTAGAGCACGCCGGAGAGCGCGTACACGCCGCGTCCCATGGCTCGCCCCGAGGAGATAGGCCAGATCGGCCGGTGATTGGCCGCCACCAGCTCCGTGCAGATGCGCTGGCAGAAGGGGTCGTCCACGCCCACGATCGCCGCGTCGCCGGGCTTCTGGTTCATGAACACGCGTCGCTTGGAGCCGACGTAATTCTCCATCCCGCCGTGGCGCTCCAGATGATCGGGCGAGACGTTCAGCAGCACGGCGGCGTCCGCCTTGAGGCTCTTGGTCAGGTCGAGCTGGTAAGAGCTCAGCTCCAGGACATAAACGGCTCCACCGTGCATGTCGGCCAAGCCCAGCACGCCCTGGCCGATGTTCCCGCCCGCCTTGGCGTCCCGACCGGCGTGGGCCAGCACATGGGTGGTCAGGGCGGTGGTGGTGCTCTTGCCGTTTGTGCCCGTGATCGCCACCACCTTGGGCCGTTTGTGGGCGGGGGCGGCGTTCACCGCCCGGGCGAACAGCTCCACATCACCCAGCACCTCGACGCCCGCGGCCTGGGCCTTGCCTACCGTCCAGTGCGGCTCCGGGTGCGTGAGCGGAACGCCCGGGGAGAGCAGCAGGGCGGAGAAGCCGCTCCAGTCGGCGACCGACAGATCCTCGACGGCGAAGCCTTCCGCAGCCGCCTTGTCCCGCGAAGCGGCCTGCTCGTCCCACAGCACCGGCTTGGCGCCGCCTGCCGCGAGAGCGCGTGCGGCGGTGAGCCCCGTTCGGCCGAGACCAAAGACGGCGACGCGACGACCCTGAAAACCACGAACCGGGATCATGCCATCTTCCTCAACGGAGCTTGAGCGTGCCCAGGCCGATGAGCGCGAGCATGGCGGCGATGATCCAGAAGCGGATCACCACTGTGCTCTCGGCCCAGCCGAGCTTCTCGTAATGGTGGTGGATCGGGGCCATGCGGAAGACCCGCTTGCCCGTCAGCTTGAAGCTGGCGATCTGGACCATGACCGACAGCGCCTCGGCCACGAACAGCCCGCCGACGATGCCCAGCACGATCTCGTGCTTGGTGGCCACCGCGATCGTCCCGAGCGCTCCGCCCAGCGCCAGCGAACCGGTATCGCCCATGAAGATCTTGGCCGGAGGGGCGTTGTACCAGAGAAAGCCCATGCCGCCGCCGATCAAGGCCGCGCAGATCACGGCCAGCTCGCCCACGCCCGGGACGAAATGGACCTGCAGGTACTGGGTGTAGTCGAACCGGCCGACCAGATAGGCGATCACGCCAAAGGCGCCCGCCGCCATCATCACCGGCACCACGGCCAGGCCGTCCAGGCCGTCCGTCAGGTTCACCGCGTTGGAGAAGCCCGCGATGGTGACGGCCCCGAACACCAGATAGAACAGACCCAGCTCCACCAGCCACTGGCGGCTGAAGGGAAACGCCACGGAGGTGTTCAGATTGGGCGCATCCGGCGGCACCCCGCCCCAGCGAACCAGCACGAAGGTCGCGAGCCCGGCGATCAGGAACTGCACCAACAGCTTCTGGCTGCCCTTCAAGCCGCCATGGTGCTGCTTGGTCACCTTGGAATAGTCGTCCACGAAGCCCAGCAGGCCGTAGGCGGCCGTCACGCCCATCACCACCCAGACATAGACGTTGCCCAGGTCGCCCCACAGCAGGGTCGCCACCAGCACGCCCGCCAGGATCATCAGTCCGCCCATGGTGGGCGTGCCCCGCTTGCTGAGGTGGCTTTCCGGCCCGTCCGTACGGATAGGCTGGCCCTTGCCCTGTTTGACCCGCATCCAGCGGATGAAGCGGCTGCCCATGGCGACGGCCACGATCATGGCGGTGATCAGCGACAGACCGGTCCGCACCGTCTGGAACTGCAGCAGCTGCCAGCCTGGGATGTACGACTGGGCCTCGGAGGTTTGTTGAAACAACCAGTAGAACATCAGCGGCGGTCCCCGAGGGCGGCCCGGGGCGCTGCATCGAGCGCCTGGGCGAGGGTGGAGGCCCGGGACCCGTTGGATCCCTTGACCATGACCACGTCGCCTGGACGGACCGCCTCGACCAACATGGGCGCGAGATCGGCCGCCGAAGCAGCGTAGGCCCCCTGCTTACCCTTTGGCACCGAGTCCCACAGCGCCTTCATCAAAGGTCCAGCGCAGAAAAGCAGATCCACGCCCGCGTCTTCGATCGGCTGGGCCAGATCGGCGTGGAAACGGATCGCGTCCGGACCCAGCTCAAGCATGTCGGTGAGCGCCACAATGCGCCGTCCCGGAGAAGGCACGGTACGGCCGCCTAGGCTGATCAAGGCCGCGCGCATGGAGAGCGGATTGGCGTTGTAGCTTTCATCCACCAAGCGGACGCCGAGGTTCGTCACCCGCTCCGCCCCGCGTCCAGCGAGGGGCTCAAAAGCGGCGAGAGCGGCCAGGGCCGTCTCCAGCGGCACCTCCAGGGCCTCCAGCACGAGCAGAACCGCCAGGCTGTTCGGGCCCCAGTGGCGACCGGTCTGAAGCAGGGTGTAGTCGAGGGGCCGGCCGTTCAGGACCGCCTCCACCCGAACCGGGGCGCCCGGCATCCAGTTCACCAGGCGTGCGTCCGCCGCTTCCGCCGCGCCGAAGCTGCGCACCCGCGCGCCGACCTGCTCCGCTTCGGCCTTGAGGAAGTCGAACCAGGCGCTGTCGGCGTTCAGCACCGCCGTCCCACCTCGCTTCAGCCCCTGGAGGATCTCCGCCTTGGCTCGGGCGACGCCCGCCTCGCCGTCTTCGAAGTTCTCCGTGTGGACGGGCCCTACATTGTTGATCAGCACCACGTCCGGCTTCACCAGCTGAGACAGGGGCGCGATCTCGCCTGCGTGGTTCATGCCGATCTCGAACACGGCGCGTTCCGTGTCGCGCGGCATGCGCGCCAGGGTGAGGGGCACGCCGATGTGGTTGTTGAACGACTTCACCGCCCCATGCGCCCGCCCGGCGCGGGTCAGCCCCGCCAGGATCGCTTGGGTGGTGGAGGTCTTGCCTACGGAACCCGTCACGGCGCCGCGCCGGGCGCCTGCGCGGTCGCGGGCGTAGGCGGCCAGCGCCTCTAACCCCCGCAGCGTGTCGGGCACGACCAGTTGCGGCCCGGCGCCTTCCACCTCTCGAGAGACCAGGGCGCAGGCGGCCCCGCGCGCAAAAGCGGCCGGGACGAAGTCGTGGCCGTCGCGCACGCCTTGCAGCGCCACAAAGAGCTCGCCGGGCTCGACGCCCCGGCTGTCGAAGGTCACCCCCGTGCAGTCGGGAATGGCTCCCACCGCCCGGCCATCGGTCACCGCTTCCAGTTCGTCGGCGGTCCAAAGGGGCTCAAGCATGGGCCAACTCCCGGAGCGCCGCTTCGGCTTCCCTCCGATCATCAAACGGCAGGATCTCGGAGCCGATCGTCTGGCCCTGCTCATGTCCCTTGCCGGCGATCACCAGCACATCGCCAGGCCGCAGCATGGCGACCGCCTCGCGGATCGCCTGCCGCCGGTCCCCGATCTCCAAGGCTCCGGGCGCCCCGGCCAGGATCTCCGCCCGGATTGTCTCCGGGGCTTCGCTCCGGGGATTGTCGTCCGTCACTATGGCCACGTCCGCGCCGCGGATCGCGGCCGCGCCCATCAGCGGTCGCTTGGCCCGGTCGCGGTCGCCGCCCGCGCCGAACACCACGACCAGCCGGCCCCGGGCATGCGGGCGCAGGGCGGCCAGGGCCGTCTGGAGCCCGTCGGGAGTATGGGCGTAGTCGACATAGACCTCGCCCGGCCCTTCGGCGTGGACGCGTTGCAAGCGTCCCGGCGGGCCTTGCAGCTCGCCCAGCGCGCCCAGCACCTGCGGCAGGTCCTCGCCCGCCGCGATGCACAGACCGGCGGCGAGCAAGGCGTTGTCCGCCTGGAAGGCGCCCGCGAGCGGCAGGTCGACGTCGAAGCGCCGCTCGTCCGCCTCAATCAAGAGCTGCTGTCCGTTCGAGCTCGGCCGGCGTTGCAGAAGCCGCAGCGTCTGGCCGCGCTCGCCCACCGACAGGATCACATGCCCGCAGCGGATCGCCGTCTGGGCGAAGCTCGCAAACGCCGGGCTGTCCGCGTTCAGGACAGCCGGCCGTCCGCGCGGCAGCAAGGTCTCGAACAGCCTCAGCTTGGCCGCGCGATAAGCGTCCATGTCGCCGTGGTAGTCGAGGTGGTCCTGGGTGAGATTGGTGAATCCGGCCGCGGTGATCTCAACCCCGTCGATCCGCCGCTGCTCGACACCGTGCGACGAGGCCTCAAGCGCCAGGTGGGTGACGCCCCGCTCATCGAGTTCGGCCAGCAGGCGCGCGATCTCGTCCGCCATCGGCGTGGTCAGGCCGGGAGGCGTGAGCGGGGTCGCGCCGTGCAGAACCCCGAGCGTCCCCATGCTGGCCGCCTCGTGCCCGAGCCGCTCGAATATCTGGCGGCAGAAGGCGGCCACCGAAGTCTTGCCGTTGGTGCCGGTCACCGCCACGCAGATCCTGGGCTGCCGAGCCCAGAAGCGGGCCGCCGCCAGAGCATAGGCCCGACGCGGGTCCGGCACGCGGATCACCTGGGCCGAACCGGCTTGGACGTCGTTGGCCGCGATCACCGCCGCGGCCCCGGCGTCCAGGGCGTCCTGGATGTAGAGGCGCCCGTCCGGCCCCGAGCCCAGCGCCGGCATGGCGGCGAACAGCCAGCCGGGTCGGACCGCGCGGCTATCGTGCGTCACGCCCGCGATTTCGGGATCCGGATCAGCCGGGGCGTCGAGCAGGGCGGACAGGTGCTTCAACGCGGCGCGCCCGTCGCGGGCTTGGCTGCGGGCGTCGTCTCTGGCGCAGGATCGGCCTTGCGCGTCACCCCCAGGAAGGGCGCAATACGGTTGATCACCCGCCCGGCCGCAGGCGCCGCCACCCAGCCGCCGGTGCGCTGGCCCATGCTGGCCTGGCTGCCCTTGGGCTCGTCCATGAGGATCAGAACGAAATAGCGCTTGGCGTCCAACGGCCCGTCCGTCGGGAAAACCGCCGCGAAGGAGCTCACGTTGACGGTGTCGCTGTAACGCCCATCGACCACCTTCTCGCCGGTCCCGGTCTTTCCGCCGACCCGCAGTCCAGGCGCGTCCGCCTTGCCGCCCGAGCCGTCCGTCACGTTGAGGCGCATGATCTCCAGCATGGCCTGCGACGTCGCGGCCGACAGCACCTGCCGACCGGTGACCCGCTCACGCGGCCCGCGCTTGCGGATGGTGAGCGGGACCATCCGTCCGCCGTTCACCACCGCGTTCATGGCCTGGGTCAGCTGCAGCGGCGTGACCGAGATCGCATGCCCGAAGGAGGCGGAGGCCAGGGTGGTTTCGCTCCACTTGGCGGGCTTGATCGGCCGCGCGCTCTCGACGAGCTCCACCTTGGCCGGCTCGAGCAGGCCCCAGTCCGCCATGTACTGCGAGAACCGCTGAGTGCCCACGCCGAGCGCAATTCGGGAAGTCCCGATGTTGGAGCTCTTCGTGAAGACCTCGTCCAGGGTGAGCACCTTGTTGGAGGCATGGAAGTCCCGCACCACCCGTCCCCCGATGCGGAAGGGCTGGGTGGCGTCGAACGTCGAGCTCCGGGTGAACTTGCCGCTTTCCAGACCGGCCGCGACCGTGAATCCCTTGAAGGTCGAACCCATCTCGTAGACGGAGCCCGCCGCACGGTTGAGCAGCTGTTCGGGGGTGGCCGCGCCGGGGTTGTTAGGATCGAAGTCCGGGTAGCTGGCCATGGCCAGGATCTCGCCGGTGTGCACGTCGGTGACGACCCCGACCGCGCCCTTCACGCGGAGGTCGGCCGCCGCAGCGGTCAGCTCCTCTTCCAACACGCTCTGAACCCGCAGGTCGAGCGACAGCTCGATAGGTCCGCCGATGCCCCCGTCCGCGCGCAGAGGCTCGTTGAACGCGCGCTCGGCGCCCGAAAGCCCCTGCCCTCCCCGGTCGGAAAAGCCGATCAGGTGCGCCGCCGTCGCCCCTAGGGGATAGACGCGCCGCTCTTCCGGCTCGAAGCTTACTCCGGCCAGGCCCAGAGCGTGAACGCTGGCGCGCTCCTGCGGCGTCAGCCCGCCGATCAGATGCACGCGCCGGCCGCTCCTGAGCGCCCGCTCCAGCCGCGCCTTGGAGAGCCGCGGCAAGGCTTGGGTCAGCCCCCGCCGGATCTCCTCCGCGTCCCAGACCTCCCGGGCGTCGATGTACAGGCCGTGGTGCATCAGATCGAGCGCCAAGAGGCTGCCGTGCCGGTCGGCCAGCTCCGCCCGCGCCGAACTCACCAGCGGCGCCACGGGTCCCTGCGCCTCGGAGTGACGCAAGGCCGCGCGCGTGGCCCCCAGCGCCAGGGTGAGGAACAGCAGCCCGAAGAACAACAGCACCACGAAGATGCGAATGCGCGCGTCATCCACCGCGTGGTCCGCGGCCTTGTTGCGCTCAAAGGCGCGCTCCACGGCCCAGATGCGGGACTTCAGGCGCTCGCTGGCCCAGCGCAGGCCTCCCGGCGAGCGAAGCAGATCGGCGGTCGTCATCGCGTGGGCTTCTCGAGGGTGGGCGCTTCGGGCGCAGGCTCGGGTACGGGCACGGGCACGGGCTCCGGCTTGGGCAGCAGGTTCGAGGGCGCGGGCCTGGGCTTCTTCTCCGCGGGGCGGGCGATCTCGGGTAGGGTCTCAGGCAAGGCCTCGCGCGTGCCGTCCGCCGGCTGCAGCCCCAGATGAGCGTTGGACAGGCGGCCCAGCCGCTCCGGCTGCTCCAGATGAGCCACTTCGGCGCGGAGCAATTTGGTCTTGCGCTGTTCTTCGGCGATCTGGCGATCGATGTTGGCGATCCGCGCGCGCTCACGTCCCGCATTGGTCTTGGCCAGATACACGCCGAAGGCGAGGGCCAGCACGCAGGCGAAGGCCGCCACTTCGAAGAGGCGCACGCCGAACACGCGTCGCTTGAACGGGTTCATGCCGCCTCCCTCCCGAACAGGACGCCCGTCTCCGGCCAGGGAGCGGCGGCCGTGCGCACGCCCGCGCGCAGCTTGGCCGAGCGCGCCCGGGGGTTGGCGGCCAGTTCGTTCTGCCCCGGTTCGCGCGCGCCCTTCCACAACAGGTCGAAACTGGGCTCCGGCCCCATCCGCCCCGGCGGCAAGTGGCGCGAGCCCGCGGGCGTGTTCCCCGACCGCTCGGTCAGGAACCGCTTCACGATCCGGTCCTCCAACGAGTGGAAGGTCACGACGGCCAGCCGCCCACCGGGCGAAAGAACGCGCTCGGCCGCCGCCAGGCCCGCCTCCAACTCCGCCAGCTCCTCGTTCACGGCGATGCGCAGCGCCTGGAAGACGCGTGTGGCCGGATGCACAGGCGCGCCGCGGCGGCCGCCCAGCGCCTTTTCGACCGTCTCGGCCAGGTCCAGCGTGCGCGTGAAGGGCTGCTGCGCGCGTCGGCGCACCAGAGCGCCCGCGATCCGTCGCGATTTCCGCTCTTCGCCGTAGATCCAGAAGATGCGCGCCAGCTCGGCTTCCTCTTCCCGGTTGACGAGGTCGGCGGCGCTGGGCCCCTCTCCGCTCATTCGCATGTCCAGCGGCCCGTCGCGCATGAAGGAGAAGCCGCGCTCAGCCTCGTCCAGCTGCATGGAGGACACGCCGATATCCAGCGCCACCGCGTCGCAAGCCGCGCGTCCGGCGTCCGCCAGCCCGGCCTCGAGCTCGGAAAAGCGGCGCTGAAGCAGGACGAGTTTGTCGCCGTATTCCACCCGGAGCGGCTCCGCATGAGCCGCGGCGGCCGGGTCGCGGTCAAAGGCCACGACCTCCGCCCCGCGCTGCAGAAAAGCCCGGCTGTAGCCGCCCGCCCCGAAGGTCCCGTCCACCACCAGGCGGCCAGGTGCGGGCGCGACCGCCTCCACGACCTCGTCCAGCAAGACGGAAAGGTGCGCGCTCATGCGGCCGTCGCGGTCCGCTGAGCGTTGCGCAGCGCCGCCAGCCCGTCCCGCGCAGCCTGGCGTTGGGCCGCGCGGTGCGCCGCGAATCCGTCGCGTGACCAGATCTGAAATCGGTCGCCCATGCCCACCACTGACACCCAGTCGGTCAGCCCGAAAGCCTCGCACAGGCTTTCGGGCAAGGTGATACGCCCGGCCGTATCGAAGGCCAGCTGGTTCATGCCCCCAAGCACGGTGGTCTCCAGCGCGGAGCGCAACGGGTCGCCGAAGGGCAGCTCATCGATGAGGGACCCGTAGCGGTCAAACAGCGCCTTGCCTCCCCCTTCGATGCAGTCCGCCTCGATGGACGGAAAGCAGAACACGCCGTCGAACGAGCCCGCGGCCAGGGCGCGGAACTCCTGCGGCACGACGATCCGCCGCTTTCCGTCCAGCTGTTTCTCGAAGGTGGAGAGAAACACCGCCCATAGCCCCTGACCCTGGACGGCGCACGCGTGTCCCTCCGCGCTTCGCCGACGACCAAATCGGTAACACGGGCCTTAACGGGACACAATGACACAAACTGGGCTGAACTGACTCCAACTCAGGCCGTTGCAGGTCTTCAACAGTCACGGGCAAGTCTTTCACAGAACATACATGGAACATCGCCGCCGCGCATAGGTGAGGGGACGTGGCGAAAAGTGGGCCAGACGACCTGTAAGCCGGGTTCTGTGACGCCTCGGAAGAGACGCGACGGTCATTCCTCTGGACCGATCCTCGCGGACCGGTTCTCGCGACGCACCCGGACCGCTCGGACCGGCGACGGTCCTGCCCGTTTCGGGGGAAACGGGCGCGCGGCCCCTATTCGGTCTTGCTCCAGGCGGGGCTTGCCATGCGGCCCCCGTTGCCGGACGCCCGGTGGGCTCTTACCCCACCCTTTCACCCTTGCCCCTCGAGAGGGGCGGTTTGCTTTCTGTGGCGCTGTCCCTGGGATCGCTCCCGGCGGGTGTTGCCCGCCGCCTTGTCGCCGTGGAGCCCGGACTTTCCTCGACCCTCCTGCGAGAGCCGCGACCGCCCAGCCGTCTGGCCCGGCGGCAGACTCGGGCTTCAGCCCGCTCCGGTCAAGTCGGCTTCGGCCAAGCGCAGCAGCCCCACCAGCCGCGCCCGGGTCTCCCCGTCGGCCACGCCGTCCACGCGCTCGGGCCGCCAGTGGCGCTGAAAGGCGGTGACCACCATGGCGGTCTCCTCATCGTACTGACCCGAAGGCCTGGGCTGGTAACCCATCCGGTGCAGCCCAGCCTGCAACACGAACACGCCCGCGCCCTCGTCGCCCAGGGACAGCGGCGCGCCCAAGGCGGCGATCCGCTCCGGCTCCGGCTCCCACCAAAGGCCGTGGCCGGCCTCGGCCAACCGCTTCCAGGGAAACAGCTCGCCGGGGTCAGTCTTACGATCGGGCGCCACGTCGGAATGGCCCAGAATGCGCGCATCAGGCACCGTCCACCGCCCCCGGATCGCGTCCAGCAGGCCTATGACCGCCTCGACCTGATGGTCCGGAAAGGGCCGGTAGCCCCATTCGTGTCCGGGGTTGACGATCTCGATCCCGATCGAGACCGCGTTCAGGTCCGTCTCTCCGCGCCAAAAGGATCGCCCCGCGTGCCAGGCCCGCCGCTCCTCCGGAACCAGCCGGAACACCCGGCCGTCCTCCTCCACCATGTAGTGGGCGGCGACCTTGGCGGCCGGGTCCTGCATGCGCTCCAGCGCGGCCGGGCCGGTCGGCATCCCCGTGTAGTGGAGAATCACCGCGTCGGGCGGCGCCCGCCGCGCGTCGTGGTTGGGCGACGGCGCCTCGATCACCGGCCGCGGCCCGGGCTTAGCGCCGCTCGTTCCAGCCGTAGGCCACCCAGGTGTGCCCCACGCGCCGGGCCTCGATGAGGTCGGAAGGCGCTGATCGGACCCGCACCGTGCGCCGCGCCCGCATGGCCACGGCCGTCAGCGCGATCAGGATGCTGGCCACCACCGCCGTGACCACCACCGCGGCGGCGAAGACCACCGCTAACGCGAGCGCGGCCATCAAGGCCAGGACCGCCACGGCGAAGCCTGCAAATCGAACCAGCCCGCCGTTCCAGGATCCGTTCATGGCAGTCACTCTGTTACGCATGCGCGTTCGGCGCAAGGACCATGTCGGCACGCCCGACACGAAGGTCAACTTGCTCACCCCATCCGTGAGTTCGGGCCTGCGTGAGTTCAGGCCGGGCTCAGGCCGGCTCGAGTTCGAGACCCGCCCGGCGCTCGCGTTGAACGGCGGCGTAGGCTGCGTTGATGGCCGCCGCCTTGGCGTGGGCCACCTCCACATACTCCTCGGGCAGGCCCCGGCCGATCACGCGATCGGGGTGCGCCTCGGAGAGGGCGCGACGCCAGGCCGCACGCACAGCGTCGTCCGAAGCGTCCGGCGCGACCTCCAGCACGGCGTAGGGATCGTCGGGCGCGAGGCCCAGGTGAGTCGCCTTGACGCGGCGGAACTGCAGCGCCGACAGCCCGAACAACTCCGAAACACGGCGGAGATACTCCAGCTCACTGTCCGTCACCGCCCCGTCGGAGCCCGCGATATGGAAGAGGCCGTCGACCACGTCCTCCAGCAACTGCGGGCAGTTGCGGTAACGCTTGGCGAGGCGGCGGGCGTAGCTCTCGTAGCCATGGGTGGTCTGGCGAGCCAGATCGTACAACCGGTGCACCGCGCCCTCGCTGCCCGACTCGGGCGTGAACACCTCGGCGAAGGCGTCGTATTCGTTTCCGTCCACCCGGCCGTCCGCACGCGCCAGCTTAGCGCCCAAGGCGGTGACCGCAGTCGAGAAGGCGGGGTCCTCGCCGGGCAGCCCGGGCGGGCATGACTCGCACTCCGCCGCGTCCACGCGACCCGCCGCCCTCTTTGCGATGTTGCGCCAGAAGCTCATGGTCCTCATGCAGGCTAGAAGGTGGGCGGAAGAGAGGCAAGCATTCGTCACCGCGGCTGCGGCGGATCCGGACCGAGCCGATCCGCTTGGCGGGGGCCGCCTCAGTTCAGCCGAGGTTCAGCGGCAGTGTCGTTTGGCTGCCGGCCCGCGCGTCGGTGCAGACAACCGCGCAACAACGTCCGAGGGTCCATGCTGTCCGCCGCCGTCCTGTCGCTCCTTATCGCCGCAGCCCAGCAAAGTCCGCCCGTGGAAGCCGAGGGGCCCGTTGCAACCCAGCGCACGACCCCGCGCATCCCGCCCGGCCCTCCCGTGGACATCAACAATCTTCCTGTGCCCGTCGGCGCCCCCCGCGACGACTTCGGCCTGGTGGCCTGGTGCCACGGCGCGCTCCGCGGCCACATGGACCTGGCCGAACAGATCGGCGAAGCCGACGAGGAACAGCAAACCATCGGCCGTGAATACCTCGCCAGCTACGACGCCGCGCTCAGGGCCGCGCCCCAGAGCAAGACGACCGACGGGGCGCGCACGGCCGCCGCAGCGCGCCAGACGGGGTACAACAGCTGGGCCGCCGCCCGCACGGCCCAGAACAAGGAAACGCAGAAGTTCACCTACCTGGGCTGGCAGCTGCCCGGCCGCTGCGAGCATGCGGCCAAACGCCTGAGCGGAAACGCCGACCTTCTCGGCGCCGCCATGGCGCAACCCACTCGCGAACCGCCCTTGCCGACCGGGAACCCTCGCACGACGCCCTGAAGCCATTCTCCCCCGTCGGCTGCGGCGCCTTCGGGTCGCGGGGGGAGTATCCTACGCCGCCCGCCGCGCCCCGGGATCATAGGCGAGGATGGGCCCCAGCCAGCGTTCGGCCGTGTCTACGCTCCACCCCTTGCGCCGCGCATAGTCCTCCACCTGATCGCGATCGATCTTGCCCACGCCGAAGTAGTGAGATTGGGGGTGGCTGAAATACAGGCCGCTGACCGAAGCCGGAGGGCTCATGGCGAAGCTCTCGGTCAGCTCGATCCCGGCGTTGCTCTCCGCCTGCAGCAGGCTGAACAAGGTGGCCTTTTCCGTGTGGTCCGGCTGCGCCGGATAGCCCGGCGCAGGGCGGATGCCCTGGTACTTCTCCGCGATGAGATCCTCTACGGACAGGTCCTCGTCCGCCGCGTGGCCCCACAGCTCCCGCCGCACGCGCTTGTGCAGAGTCTCCGCGAACGCCTCGGCCAAGCGATCGGCCAAGGAGGTCGCGAGAATGGCCGAATAATCGTCGCCCGCCGCCCGGAAGCGGCTGGCGGCCTGCAGCTCTCCGTGGCCCGCCGTCACCGCAAAGGCGCCGATGTAGTCCGCGCCTGACGGGGCGACGAAGTCGGACAGCGCCGTATTGGGTCGCCCTTCCGCCTTGCTCATCTGCTGCCTGAGCGTGTGCAGCCGGGCCAGCACCTGCGTCCGGCCCTCGTCCGTCCACACCACGATGTCGTCGCCGTCCGCATTGGCGGGCCAGAAGCCCACCACCCCGCGGGCCTCGAACCAACCTTCTGCGATGATCCGCTCCAGCATGAGCTGGGCGTCGGCGAAGAGGCTTCGCGCCGCCTCCCCCACGACCTCGTCCTCCAAGATGACCGGGAAGCGCCCCACCAGCTGCCAGCTCGCAAAAAAGGGCGTCCAATCGATGTGCCGGGCCAGCTCACGCAGGTCGTAGGCCGGAAAGCTCCTCACCCCCAGGAAGCTCGGCCGGATGGGCTGGTGCGCTGACCAGTCGGTCGTGAAAGCGTTGGCCCGGGCCTCCGCCAGGCTCGCCCGTGGCCGCGCCTGACCGCGTCCATAGGTCTCGCGGATGCGGACATACTCCGCCCGCGTCTCCTCCACGTTCCGGCCCCGCTCGGTCTCGCTCAGCAGCCCCGATACGACGCCCACGGCCCGCGAGGCGTCCGTGACGTACACGGTCGGGCCCCGCCGATAGGCGGGCTCGATCTTCACCGCTGTGTGAGTCCGGCTGGTCGTGGCGCCGCCGATCAGCAGGGGTTTGTCGAAGCCTCGCCGTTCCATCTCGCCCGCCACGAACACCATCTCGTCCAATGAGGGCGTGATCAGTCCGGACAGTCCGATGATGTCGGCCCCGTGCTCGACCGCCGCGTCCAGGATGCGGTCCGCCGGGACCATGACCCCCAGGTCGATCACCTCGTAGTTGTTGCACTGAAGAACCACGCCGACGATGTTCTTCCCGATGTCGTGCACGTCGCCCTTGACGGTGGCCATCAGCACCTTGCCGGCCGCCCTACGGACCTGCCCGGCCTTCTCCGCCTCCATGAAGGGGGTGAGATAGGCCACCGACTGCTTCATCACCCGCGCCGATTTGACCACCTGCGGCAGGAACATCTTGCCCGCCCCGAACAGGTCGCCGACCAGGTTCATGCCGTCCATCAGCGGGCCTTCGATCACGTGCAGCGGTCGCTCGGCCTGCTGGCGCGCCTCTTCCGTGTCCTGCTCGATCCAGTCGGTGATCCCCCGCACCAGGGCGTGCTTCAGCCGCTCGGCGACCGGCTGCTCCCGCCAAGCCAGGTCGACGACCTTGGCCTGCAGCTTGTCGCCTTTGTACTTGGGCGCCAGCTCCACCAGCCGCTCGGTCGGCGTCTCGTTGGTCCGTCCTGGCCGGTTGAGGATCACGTCCTCCACCGCCTCGCGCAGCTCCGGATCGATCTCGTCATAGACGGGCAGGTCGCCCGCATTGACGATCCCCATGTCCAGCCCCGCCGCGATCGCGTGAAACAGGAACACGCTGTGCATGGCGCGTCGCACCGGTTCATTGCCCCGGAAGGCGAAGCTCACATTGGACACGCCTCCGGAGGTCCGCACATGTGGCAGCTCCGCCTTGATGGCCCGCACCGCCTCGATGAAGTCGACCCCGTAGTTGTCGTGCTCCTCGATCCCGGTCGCTACGGCGAAGATGTTCGGATCGAAGATGATGTCCTCGGGCGGAAACCCGATCTGCTCCGTAAGCAGACGGTAGGCCCGTCGGCAGATCTCCACCTTGCGATCCCGGGTATCCGCTTGGCCCTCCTCGTCGAAGGCCATGACCACCACCGCCGCGCCATAGCGCTGGCAGGCCCGCGCCTGGGCGAGAAACTCCGCCTCGCCGGCCTTCATGCTGATCGAGTTCACCACGGCGCGCCCTTGCACGCACTGCAGTCCGGCCTCGATCACCTCCCATTTCGAGCTGTCGATCATGACCGGCACGCGGGCGATGTCCGGCTCCCCCGCGATGAGGTTCAGGAAGGTCCGCATGGCGCCCACGCTATCCAGCAGCCCTTCGTCCATGTTGACGTCTATGACCTGGGCCCCGGCCTCGACCTGCTGCCGAGCGACGGACAGCGCCGCGGGATAGTCCCCCGCCTCGATCAGCTTGCGA
This sequence comes from Pseudomonadota bacterium, assembly GCA_019348195.1. Lineage (GTDB taxonomy): Bacteria > Pseudomonadota > Alphaproteobacteria > Caulobacterales > Caulobacteraceae > JAHWJX01. Next base: position 52,758 of record JAHWJX010000007.1, read on the forward strand.
AACTTGGCCGAGCCGGTGACGTTGGTCCGCTCGCCGACGTTGATGAAGGTGGGTCTCACCCCTCGCCCCTTCTCCGCTCATCCCCGCGGAAGCGGGGACGCAGGCTTTTCTCAGCCGGATCGGGCTCGTGTCCGACGAGCAAAAACACCTGGGTCCCCGCTTTTGCGGGAATGAGCGGAAGGCGGGGGACCATCAAACCAGCTCGAAGGCTTCCAGCCCGCTCAAGCGCAGCGCCTTGCCGCGCTGCGACACCCGCCGCGGCGCCTTGCCCTCGACCGCCCGCGCAATGGCGCGAATGTGGTCCGGCGTCGTGCCGCAGCACCCGCCCAGGATGTTGACCAAACCGCTGTCCGCCCACTCGCGGAGAAAGCCCGCCGTCTCGCCCGGACCTTCGTCATAGGCGCCCATCTCATTGGGCAGCCCCGCGTTCGGATAGGCCGCGACCAGCGTGTCCGCCACCCGCGCCAGCTCCGCCAGGTGCGGCCGCATCAGCTCGGCCCCCAGTGCGCAATTCAGTCCCACCGCGAACGGCCGGGCGTGCTTCACCGAGTTCCAGAAGGCCTCCACCGTTTGTCCGGACAGCGTGCGTCCCGAGCGGTCAGTGATGGTTCCGCTGATCCACAGCGGCAAGGGCTCATAGCCCTCGTCCTCGAGGTCCAGGATGGCCTTTACCGCCGCCTTGGCGTTCAGCGTGTCGAAAATGGTCTCGACCAGGAACAGGTCCACCCCGCCCTCGTGCAGCGCCCGCGCCTGCTCCTGATAGGCGCCGTACATCTCGTCCCAGCTCACCGCCCGCGCGCCGGGATCGTTCACGTCCGGGCTGAGGGACAGCGTCCGGTTGGTGGGCCCGATCGCGCCGGCGACGAACCGGGGCTTGCCGGGCTCCCTGGCCGTCCAGCGGTCCGCCACCTCCCGCGCGATCCGGGCGCCTTTGAGGTTCAGGTCGCGCACGGCGCCTTCCAGCCCGTAATCGGCCATGCCGATCCGTGTGGAGGAGAAGGTGTTCGTCTCGCTGATGTCGGCGCCGGCGGCGAAGTACTGGTCGTGAAGATCCGCCACGGCTTCGGGCCGGCTTAGGATCAGGATGTCGTTGTTGCCCTTCTGCGGCAGCGGATGCTCAGCGAACCGCTCCCCCCGGAACTGCGCCTCAGACAGCTCCAGCCGCTGGATCATCACGCCCCAAGCGCCGTCCAGCATCAGGATGCGTTCATCCGCCGCCGCCTTCAGAGCCGCGATCCGTTCGGTCCTGTTCATGCAGCCACCTCCTCAACAGCCGCCTGAGGCGCCGCCTCGCGGACGCCCAGCACGCGGCAGATGGCGTAAACCAGGTCCGCCCGGTTCAGGGTGTAGAAGTGGAAGTCGCGGTAGCCCTCCTCCTCCAGCCGTGCGCACATCTCAGCCGCGACGGCGCCCGCGATCAGCCGCCGCGTCTCCGGATCGGCGTCCAGCCCGTCGAACAGATTGGCCAGCCAGCCGGGCACGCGCGTGTTGCAGGCGCCCGCCATCCGCACCAGCCCCTTGTAGTTCGTCACCGGCATGATCCCCGGCACGATGGGCACCTGGATCCCCGCCGCCCGAACCCGGTCGGCGAAGCGCAAAAAGGCGTCCACGTCGAAGAAGAACTGGGTCAGCGCCCGCGTCGCGCCCGCGTCCACCTTGGCCTTGAACACCTCGATGTCGTGTTCGAGCGACGGGCTCTCCGGGTGCTTCTCCGGATACAGCCCGACCGAGACCTCGAAGCCCGGCTGACGCCGCTTGATCGCCGCCGTGAGCTCGGTCGCATTGGCGTATTCGTGGGCCCCGGGACGGTAAGCAGCCCCCATCCCTTCCGGCGGATCGCCCCGCAGCGCCACGATGTGCCGCACCCCCATGGCCCAATACTCGTCGACCACGGCGTCCACCTCCGCCCGGGTGGCGCCGACGCAGGTCAGGTGCGCCGCAGGGGCCAGCCCCGTTTCCGCCAGTATCCGGCCGATGGTCCGGTGCGTCCGCTCGCGCGTGGACCCGCCCGCCCCATAGGTCACCGACACGAACCGTGGCGCCAGGGGCTCCAGTCGCCGGATCGACGTCCACAGGCCGGCCTCGGATTCGTCCGTCTTGGGCGGGAAGAATTCGAAGGACACGTTCAGCCGCTTGGCCCCGCGGCCGCCGGCGCGGGCCACCGGCCCCAGCACCCGTTCGGAGACCGGCGTGATCACGCTCATGCGGCGACCCTTTGCTGAATGTGCGGACGGCGGGCGCACCAAACCTTGACCGTCAGCCCTTCGCTCCGCGCCGGCGGCAGGGTGGTCACGCTGACCTCGGCCAGACCCGCATCGGCGGTCCAGCGCGCGATCTCCTCGTCCGTGAAGCCCAACCGACGGTGCTGATGCGCCTCGCGCAGATGTTCGAGTTCGTGCGGTGCGAAATCCACCACCAGCAGCCGACCGCCCGGCGCAACCAGCCGTCCCGCCTCCGCCACCGCCGCCGCGGGCTCGCCCAGGTAGTGCAGCACCTGATGCACCACGACCAGATCCGCGGCTCCCCCGGGCAGCCCCGTCGCGAGAATGTCGCCGTGGCGCAGTTCGCATCGCTCCAGCCCGGTCGTCTCCGCCCGCGCGACATTGAGCATCTGGTGCGACAGGTCGAGGCCCAGCGACCGCCGCGCCTGGGGCGCAAGCAGCCGCAGCATCCGCCCCGTCCCGGTGCCGAGGTCGATCAGCCGCTCGAAGGGTCCCGGCCCCGCGGCCCCCGAGATGGCCCGCTCCACCTCCGCCTCGTCGGTCTGGAGGGAGCGGAGGTGGTCCCACTGCTCGGCGTTGCGCGCGAAATAGGCCGCCGCCGCCGTGCGGCGACCCCGCTGCACGCTTTCCAGCTGCTCGCTGTCGGCCCGCAGCGCCTCGTCGGTCAGGTCCAAGGCGCCCAGCACCGCCTGCACCAGGGCCGCCCCGGGCCCCTCGGTCGCCAGGCGATAGAAGACCCAGGACCCATCCGGGAAGCGCTCCACCAGACCCGCTTCGGCCAGAAGCCGGAGATGGCGCGACACCCGCGGCTGGCTCTGGCCCAGGATCCGCCCCAACTCCAAGACCGCCAGCTCCTCGCGCGCCAACAGCGCGAGAATGCGCAGGCGCGTCGGCTCGCCCGCCGCGCTCGCCCCCTCCACCGCCTGTCGCACCGACCAGCTCATGAGGGATATAAAGATATCTTTATGTCTCCTGTAAAGCGGGAAGTCGCCGCACCCGCTCATTCCGCTCCCGTTCATCCCGGACCGGCGATTGAAAGTCCGAACTCCACACCGACATCCTTGCTTCCGCGCAGGTCACCCGCCCGCGGCTCCGACCGGAGATTCCATGACTTCCTTGCGCTCCCTGACTTTCGCGCTCGTTCTGGCTGCAGCCCCCGCCGGCATGGCCTTGCTCGCGCCGGTGGAGGCGCAGGCTCAGCGTGCGCGCGAGGCCTCGGCCGAGGCCTTCATCCAGACCCAGGCCCAGCGTGCGATCGGCATTCTCGCCGACCGCAACCTGTCGCGCCCGCAAAAGGCCGCTCAGTTCCGCACCTTCATCGATCAGGCCGCCGATGTGCCGCGCATCACCACCTTTGTGCTCGGAAAATACGCTCGCACCGCCTCCCCGGCTCAGCGCGCCCAGTTCGCCCAGGTGTTCCGCGCCTACGCCACCAGCGTCTATGAGAGGCGCCTGGGCGAATATGGCGGCGAACGCGTCCAGGTCACCGGCTCGGCCATCCGCCGGCCGGGCGATGTGGTCGTTGCGACCCTGATCAGCGGCGGCCGCCTGTCCCGCCCCGAAACCGTCCGGTGGCGCGTGGTGCGTTCGGGCTCCAGCTGGCGCGTGGTCGATGTGGAGGTACGCGGGGTTTATCTGGCGGTCACCCAACAGGCCGACTTCACCTCCACCCTGGACAACGCCGGCGGCGACCTGAACGTCCTCATCAACCAGCTCCGTCGGCAAACCGCCGCGCGTCGCTGACGCGTGCAAGGAGGCTGACCGTCTTTCCGCAACCGCTCTTCCCAGCGGGAGCCGGGATCCACCGCGCCGGCCCTACGCTCATCCGAAAGCCGCCCTTCCCTGCCCTGTGCGTCGGCTTTCGGCTGGAAGACCGGGCGGAGGGGTGAACCTGCCTGGCCCTGCTCCCGTTCTGCTCCTCGCTCTCACCGCTTGCGTCACCCTCGCAAGCGCACCGCT
>JAHWJX010000080.1 GCA_019348195.1 Pseudomonadota bacterium
AGGAGCGGCCCTCTTCCGGTCGCTACGAGTAAGATTGGACCTTCTCGCTGGCGTTTCTAGCCGCACTAGTCCCCTGCCCTGCAGCTCGACGTGCTCAAGGCGACTAGCTGCGAACGGTGTTCATGGAAGAGGTGTCCGGCCCAAGCGCGAGCCCCGCCCGAGCTCATTGCTCTCAGACCCGGATTTCGGCTCCACTCCTGCGAGCGGTCGGCCTTCCACATCGTTTCAGTGATTCTTGCCTCCATTCGTCCGCCGCTTGCCCAGCACGCCGTCGCTGTGGGGCGCGGCATGTCGGACAGGCTTTCACGACGGGTCGCCTTGGCGGTTACAGCCTTGACCTTCGGCCTTCCTCAACCGGCCGTCTCCCAAACGGTTCCTCGGCTGAGCGCCTCCGAACCGGGGGCGTTGAAGCAGTGGGTGCGCAAGCACATCGAACAGGAGGACTGGACGGAGGTGGGCTGGGCTGAACGGACGGTCACCTTCGTGTCCACGCTCCCCCTTCAAGCCGCTTCATCCGCATTGATCAGGACTGGGTGCGCGTGGAGCACGGCGACCCCGGCAACGCCGGAGGGACTGCAGCTGGGCGAGGGCGTCCTTGTCGCGGGCTATCCCTTCAGCGACCTGCTCATGAACCGCCTGAACGTCACGGGCGGCAACGTCAGCGCCCTGGCGGGGCCGGCTGGTGACCGCCGATTTCGTGCAGATCACGGCTCCTGTTCAAGCCGGCAACAGCGGCGGCCCGGTTCTGGACCAGTCCGGTCGCATGGTGGCCGTGGTGAGTGCGGGGCTGGGCAAGGCGTTCAAGGACACCTTCGGGCAACGTCCCCAGAACCTCAGCTGCGCCGTGGCGCCCTTCGTAGTTTCGGCCTTCCTCCAGGAGAACGGGGTCACCACCTCCGATGGCCGCAGGGCGAAGCTGTCGCCGAGGTGATCGCGGCCCAGGCCAAGGCCCACACCGTCCTCCTGCAGTGCAGGGCCTGAGAGTTCAGCTCGGCCGCAAGGGCCGGTCGGGAGCCGCAGCCGCTTGCTGGCGGTGCATGGCGATGGCTCGCGGGTCGCTCAGCCGATGCAACCGCGCCCCAGCGCAGGCATTTGCTGGAGGACGGGAGTTCCAGATGAGTTCAGTAGCCGCCGCGGGGACGCGGCCCGACGACCTGGCCGTGGGCGCGCGATGAGCAACGCCCCGATGAGTGGACCGATGCGCGTGCTGGAGCGCGGCGTTTATCGCGGACCGCACCTCTACAGTCAGATCCCCATGGTCCGCTTCATGCTCGACCTTGGCGCGCTCGAGGCCTGGCCTAGCAACACGGTCCCGGGCTTCGCCGAGGGGCTGCTGAAGCTTCTGCCGGGACTGCAGGGGCACGGTTGCTCGCTCAAGCGACCCGGGGGCTTCGTCCAGCGGCTCACGGAAGGCACCTGGCTGGGGCACGTGACGGAGCACGTGGCCATTGAGCTGCAGAGCATAGTCGGACTGCGGGTCGAGTCCGGCAAGACTCGTTCCGTGCGGGGGCAACCCGGGGTGTACAATGTGATGTACGCCTACAAGGAGGAAGCGCCGGCCTTCTACGCCGGCCGGCTGGCGCTGCAGCTGGTCGAGTCCCTCCTGCCGCCCGAACTGCGGGATGTTCAAGGCCTGGACATCCTGTTCGACGCCCGCGACGCGGGCCACCCGCTGGAGGGATCGTTCGAGTTGGAGTCCGCGCTCCGGGATCTCGAGCGCGTGGGACGCCGCAGCGGCTATGGGCCGACCACGGGCTCGCTCGTCCAAGAGGCGATCAAACGGGACATCCCGGTGATGCGGCTGGGCGACGAGAGCCTGGTGCAACTGGGGCACGGCCGGCGCCAACAGCGCATCCGGGCCAGCATCACGGGGCGCACCTCCCAGATCGCGGTGGAGGCCGCGGGTCGGAAAGATCTCACCAAGCTCCTGCTGCACGAGGCCGGCCTCCCCGTCCCGCGCGGCGTGGTGGTGCGTTCGGCCGACGAAGCCGTCGAGGAAGCCAGGCGGATGCGTCATTCGGTCGTGCTCAAGCCGCTCGACGGCAACCACGGACGCGGCGTCAGCATCGACCTCAAGACGGAGGAGGAGGTCCGGCGCGGTTACGATCTCGCGGCCCCGCATGGGCGGCGGGTGATCGTTGAGCAATTCTACCCGGGCCACGACCACCGCTTCCTGGTGGTCAACGGCGAGGTGGTGGCTGTGGCCGAGCGCGTTCCCGCCCATGTCGTCGGGGACGGGCGCAGCACGGTCGCCGAGCTCATCGAGGTGGTCAACCGCGATCCGCGCCGCGGCGACGGCCATGAGAACGTCATGACCCGGATCAAGGTCGACGAGCATGTCCGCGGGGTTCTGGCCCGCGCCCGCCTCAGTCTGGACGACGTGCCTGAGGCGCACCGGACGGTGTATCTGCGTGACACCGCCAATCTGTCGACGGGCGGCACGGCCGTGGATCGCTCGGACGATGTCCATCCGGAGAACGCGCTGATCGCACGACGCGCCGCCCTGACCTTGGGGCTCGACGTGGCGGGCGTGGACTTCATCGCGCCGGACATCTCCCGCTCCATTCGGGAGACCGGGGGCGGGATCGTGGAGGTCAATGCCGCGCCCGGTTTCCGCATGCACCTCCAGCCCTCTGAAGGTCGCCCGCGCAAGGTCGCCCGGCCGGTGATGGAGATGCTGTTTCCGCGCCGCACGCCCTCGCGCATCCCCATCCTGGCGATCACGGGCACCAACGGAAAGTCCACCACCACCCGCATGGTGGCCCATATCGTCGGCTCCACCGGTTGCACGGTGGGGTTCACCTCGACCAGCGGCGTTTATTTGAACGATGAGCGCGTCCTGGTCGCCGATGCGAGCGGACCCAAGAGCGCGCGCATGATCCTGCGCGACCCTACCGTGGACGTGGCAGTTCTGGAGACGGCGCGGGGCGGCATCCTCAGGGAGGGGCTGGCCTTCGACCGCTGCGACGTCGGCGCCGTGCTGAACGTCCAGCCCGATCACCTGGGGCTGAAAGGCATCGACACGCTCGAGGACTTGGCCTGGGTCAAGTCGGTGGTGGTCGAGGCGGTGGCGCGCGACGGCTGGAGCATTCTCAACGCTGACGACGAACACTGCGTGCGCATGCGCAAGCGCGCCGGCGGGCAGCTGTGCTTCTTCTCGCTCAACGGCGGGGAGGACGAGATGTCCCCCTTCCTGCGCCGCCATGTGGAGCGCGGCGGCTTGGCGGTGGTTCGCGAGCCGGGGCCCAGCGGGGGCGAGATCGTGGTTTGGGAGAATGGCGACCGTCTCCCCTTCATGAACGCCGGCGAGATCCCGGCCACCCTGCGGGGCGCGGCGGAATTCAACGTGGCCAACGCACTGGCGGCCATCGCCATCACCTATGTCCACGGGGTGGTGCCCAACCAGATGCGGGCGGCGCTGCACACCTTCAGCAGCTCGTTCGAACAAACGCCCGGACGGATGAACGTCTTCGACGGCCACGGCTTCCGCGTGCTGATGGACTACGCACACAACCCGGCCGGACTCACGGCCCTGTCCGCCACCCTCGCCCGGATGCGGTCCAGCCACGGCCAGGCGATCGGCATGGTCAGCATCCCGGGCGACCGCCGCGACGAGGACATCCTGGAGATGGGGCGGATCGCGGCCGGAGCCTTTGACCATCTGGTCTTCCGCGAGCAGCCGGACTCGCGGGGGCGACCTCGGGGCGAGGTGATGCGGCTGCTCCGGGAAGGCGCGCTGTCCGCGGGCTTCGATCCGGGGGCGATCCACAGCCTGGTGCAGGAGGAGGACGCGGTGCGGACCAGCCTGCGCGCCGCCCGCCCCGGCGATCTGGTGGTCCTGCTGCCCACGGAGGTCGACAAGACCTGGAAGCAGGTCATGGACTTCGACGGAACGCACGAGCCCTTCTCCACCCCACAGGCCGCGGCGGACGCAGCATGAGCCAAGGTCCCCTGATCGTCATCGGCGGCCACGAGGACAAGGAAGAGCGCCGCGTCATCTTGAAGGAGGTCGCGCGGCGGGTTGACGGCGGCAAGCTGGTGGTGGCCACGGTGGCTTCGCACAAGCCGGAAGGTTATTTCGAGAGCTACCTGAAAGGCTTCGAGAAACTGGGGGTGGGCGAGCTGGTCGAGCTGTATGTGCACGACCGGGCCGAGACGCACGATCCCGAACTGCTCAAGGTGCTGGACGGCGCCGCCGGGATCTTCTTCACCGGCGGTGACCAGCTGAGGCTATCCAGCCAGATCGGCGACACCGAGATTGAACGTCGGGTTCGTGCCGTGTGGGACGAAGGCGGCCTCATCGCCGGCACTTCGGCCGGAGCCTCCGTGATGAGCGAGACCATGCTCGTCAGTGGAGCCAGCGGCGAGTCGCACCGCATCGGAGACCTGCGCATGGCGCCGGGCCTGGGCCTGATGCGGGACGCCATCATCGACCAGCACTTCGCTGAGCGCGGGCGCTTCGGCCGCCTGCTCGGGGCGGTGGCGCACAATCCGCGCGTGCTGGGCATCGGCGTGGACGAGGACACGGCCATGGTGGTCGAGAACGGGGCCTTTTCGGTGATCGGATCGGGCGCCGTTTACGTCGTCAACGGGGAAGAGGTCTCGCATTCCAACATCGCCGAAGAGCGGCGGGAGCGCCCGCTCAGCATGTTCGACGTGCGGATGCACGTGCTGAGCTCAGGCGACAGCTTTGACCTAAAGACGCGCACGCCCACCGCCGGTCGGTTCGGCAGCGCCGGGTGAGCCCCCTCCCTCTCAGGCCTCGAAGGTGAGGCTCAGACCGTCGTAGGCGGGTTCGACGCCCGCTGGCAGTTGTCGGCGCAGGTCGTTGTAATCCAGGTCGATGTGCAGGTTGGTGAGATAGGCCTGTCGCGGCCGGACGCGCTCGATCCATTCCAGGGCGCGCGCCACATTGGCGTGGGTGGGATGCGGCGTCCAACGAAGGGCGTCGACGAACCAGACCTCGACCCCCTGCAAGGCCTCGAACGCGGCCTCGGGCAGGTCCACCACATCGGCTGAATAGGCCACCGGACCGAAGCGGAAACCGGCGGAGCGAACCGTGCCGTGGTCCTGGTCGAAACTGCGAACCGGAATGGCGCCGCCCGGCCCCTCCACAGCCCACGCCGCCCCGTGAGGCGGCAGGTCGCGGGCTTCGGCCAGCGCGGGGTAGAGACTCTGAGCTTCAAAGATGTAGTCGAAGCGGCGGGTCAGCGTCGCCCGTGTGGGCCCGTCCATATAGGCCGGGATGCGCTTCAGATCCTGACCGATCACAAAGGCGCGGATGTCGTCGATCCCGTGCGCCTGATCGGCGTGATCATGCGTGTAGAGCACCGCGTCCAATCGTTTGACTCCGGCGGCCGCCGTCTGGGTGCGCAGGTCGGGCGAGGTGTCGACCAACAGGGTGGTCTGTTGCTCCGGCCCGCCCTCCCTCGCGGTGCGCACGAGCAGGGAGCACCGCGAGCGCCGGTTCCTGGGCTCGGCCGGGTCGCAGGCGCCCCAGTTCCCGTCGGCGCGGGGAACCCCGCCGGAGGAGCCGGATCCCAGAACGACCGCCTCGTACCTCATGGTTTGAGCTTCGCCATCCGGGCCTCGCGATCCGGGCTCACGGTCTGGGGATCCTGTCGAACAGGGCGAAAAAGGCGTCCGCCGTGCGGGCCTCGGTGTCCGGCACGCTCCAGCCGCGAACCTGGGCCAGGGCCCCGACCACGTGGGGCAGATAGGCCGGTTCGTTGCGTCGCCCGCGCATGGGGACCGGGGCCAGATAGGGGCAATCGGTTTCCACGATGATGCGGTCGCCCGGCATGTCGCGAATGACGGCCCGGACATCCTCCGCGGCCTTGAAGCTCGCGATCCCGGAGACGGAGAACCAGGCGCCCAGCGCGGCGGCCCGGCGGGCCAGCTCCGGGCCGCTGGTGTAGCAGTGCAGCAGCATGCGGAAGCCCCCTCGGGCATGCTCCTCTTCCAGGATGGAGGCCATAAGGTCGTCGGCCTCCCGCGTGTGGACCACCAACGGCAGGCCCGTCTCGCGCGCGGCCGCGATGTGGACGCGGAATACCGACTGCTGCACCTCGCGCGGGCTCAGGTCGTAGTGGAAGTCCAGCCCCGTCTCACCGATCCCCACCACCTTGGGCCGGCTCGCGTGCCCGATGAGGTCCGCGGGGGCAAGCGCCTCATTTTCCTTGGCTTCGTGCGGGTGGGTCCCCACCGTGCACCAGATGTCCTCGTGACGGACGGCGACGGCGTGGACGGCTTCGAAGTTCGATATTCGGTCGCTGATATTGACCATCAGCCGCACGCCGGCTTCGCGCGCGCGAACGATCACCGCCTCGCGGTCGGTGGCGAACTGCGGCGCATGCAGGTTGACGTGGCTGTCGATCAGCATGGGTCAGGCGTGGCCGGTCAGGGCGCGAGCCTCGGCCGCCACCCCCCAGAGCGCTTCCGCCCGATCGAGGTTCAGCCCCTCCACCTCCGCCGGCAGCGCTCTCCAGCGCGCCCAGGCCGCGGCGGCCTGGTCCGCCTCGCGAGGCGCGTGGCCGGCGGAGCGCAGGGCCGCGGCTCGCGCCTGTTCCGCCAGGAGTTCCAGCAGGAGCGCGAAACGGGCCGCCGCCTCCCCGCCCCTCAGCTTGTCGGCCAGGGCCTGGACCGCCGCGTCCTGCCGGGCGCCGCCGGCGGCGAACAGGGCCCGGGCGGACTCATCGAGCTCCAGCGCCCCTTGCGCCTGCAACCGCAGCGCCCGCCCCGGCGCCCCGCAGGACAGGGCGGCCAGCCGATCCGCGTCCACGCCGTCCAGCCCTGCGGCGAACTGCACGAACTCGGCCACGCGCTGCTCGGGCCAAGGGGAGAAGTTCAGCCGGCGGCACCGTGAGCGCAGGGTCGGCAACAAGGCCCCGGGCGCATGGCTGACCATCAGCACCACCCCGCGCTCAGGCGGCTCCTCAAGAGTCTTCAGCACGGCGTTGGCCGCGCTGGGATTCAGGTCGTCGGCGGAGTCGATCACGGCCACCCGCCAGGCTGCGATGCTGGGCGACTTGGCGAAGAACTCGGGCAGCCGGCGGGCTTCATCCACGGAGATGCCGCGCTTGAGCTTGCCGTCCTCCCCTTCCCGCTCCAGCACCAGCAGATCGGGATGGGAACGGTTCTCGACCAGGCGGCACACCGGGTCCTCCGGCGCAGCGCCGAGCAGGCCGTAGGCCGAAGCCGGACGGGCGCCCAGCAAGCGGCGCGCCGCGCGAAAGGCGAAGGTCGCCTTGCCAACCCCCTCCGGGCCGGCCAGCAGCCAGGCGTGGTGCAGGCGCCCGCGCTCGACAGCCGCCAGCCAGGCGCGCTCCGCGGCTTGGGCTCCGTCCAGGGCGTAGACCTCGCGGGGATGGAGCAAGGCGCTCAAGGCTGCAACCGCGTCTGCACCGCGGCCCAGACCGCCGCCTCCACGGCCTCGGCGCGCGGGCGGGCGTCGATCACGGCGCAGCGCTCGGGATCGGCCCGCGCGATCTCCAAAAAGGCCGCCCGAAGCCGCTCGTGGAAATCGGCCTCCCGCGCCTCGAACCGGGTGGCTCCCTCTCCGCGGGCGGCGGCGCGCGCGAGCCCGTCCTCCGCAGGCAGGTCGAAGACCAGGGTGAGGTCGGGCCGGTCCCCGTCGACCACCTCCTTCTCCAGCGCGCTCAGCAGGCCGGCCGCGGCGCCCTGTTGATAGGCGCGCGTCGAGTCCGCGAAACGATCGCACACCACCCAGGCGCCGCGGTTCAGCGCCGGGCGGATCACCCGCTCAAGGTGGTCGGCGCGGGCCGCGTACAACAGCAGGGTCTCGGTCAGGGCCGACCAACGGTCCACCGCGCCCGACACCAGCAGGGCGCGGATCTCCTCGGCCCCCGGCGAGCCGCCCGGCTCGCGCGTGGTCAGCACCTCCAGTCCGGTTCGGCGGAGCCGCTCGGTCAGCCGCCCGGCCTGGGTCGACTTCCCCGTTCCCTCGCCGCCTTCGAGGGTGATGAAACATCCGCGCGCCATGGCGCGGGGATGCGCGGGATTGCACCGGGGCGCAAGCCTGTCAGGAGCCGCTCACCACCCGCGCGTCGGGAAAGCCGGCTTCGGCCACCGCCGTCAGGGCGCCGGCCGCAGAGTCCTTGCCCGCCCAGGCGCCCACAAGCACCCGGTACAGCAAGGCCCCGTCCCTTTGCAGTTCGCGGACCTGGGCCGGGCCGATAGCGCTCAGCGCCTTGGCGGCGCGCTCGGCGTTGCCCCGATTGGAAAAGGCGCCCGCCTGAACAGCGAAGCTGGGCGCGGCCACTGCGAGAACCGGCGCGGCAGCGGGCTCGGGGGTGGCCAGGACCGGCGTCAGCGCCGGCTCCAGGCGGGATTTCGGTTCTCGTGGGCGCTCCACCTTTGGCGCCAGCGCCGCGATCAAGACGGGTTTCGCGCGCTCCGCGGGCTCCGGCGGGGTCGGCAGGAAGGGATCCAGGGGCGCGCGGCCCACATAGCGGACGCGCACCTTGGCCGTGCCCTGGCGCACAAAGCCCAGCTGGTCGGCCGCTTGTCGCGAGACATCGATGATGCGGCCGGGCTTGAAGGGCCCGCGGTCATTCACCCGCACCTGGATCGAGCGGTCGTTGTCCAGGTTGGTGACCTCCACGATGGACGGCAACGGCAGGGTCGCATGGGCCGCGCTGACCATGTGCATGTCGAAGGCCTCGCCATTGGCGGTGGGCTTGCCGTGAAAGGCGTCGCCATACCAGGAGGCCGTGCCCACGGCGTCATAGTCCGGCTGTTCCGCCGGCACGTACCAGACGCCCGCGATCTGATAGGGCTTGCCGATCCGGTAGCCGCCCCGCGCCCGGGCGACCGCTCCGGTATCGGATGCGGACCGGCCCGCCGACCGCTCGGGAGGGTTGGGGATGGGCAGGTTGGCGCGGACAGTCGCCGGAGCCTCCGCCGCCGGCGCGACGGGCGCCTGGACCAGCGGCCTCGGCGCCTCCACGCTGGCGCAGGCCGCCGCGCTCGAGCCAAGGAGAACGACCGGAAGAAGTCGGCCAAGGATGCGCCGGGCCATGCAGCCTCCGAGCTTGTTGAAGCCCAAGGCTCGCCCGCGGGGGTGAAATCCCCGTTAAGCCGGGGTTCGACCGAACCGCCCGCCTCTGCTATGGCGCGCCGGGAGGACGGGTGGCCGAGCGGTTTAAGGCAGCGGTCTTGAAAACCGCCGTAGGTGAAAGCCTACCGTGGGTTCGAATCCCACCCCGTCCGCCACCCCTCGGGTCCGGACCGTCTCATAGCTGACCTCGATCCCGCGCTGGGCGAGCAACTCTTCCACATTCCGGAAACTCAGGGTGAAACGGAAGTACAGCCACACTGCATGACGGATCACCTCCGGCGGGAACCGGTGACGCTTGTAGGAGATCGGCTGCATCCACCCTGCCCCGCTCAGGCCCATCCCGGATTGAGCGGAGACAAGTTAGCGTTAGCCTGACAGCACCCACGGCCAAGTTCACCGAGCGTTCAAGCACATCAGCGCAGAAGCGCCGTCTGAGTGGCCGCTGTCCTCCCTGTCCCTCGTGGGCGGCGGCCACTCTTCCATTTGATGTGTCGAGGGACTAATCGCACTTAGAAGGTTTACAATGATCAAAGTTTCAGCTGCTCTTCTGCTCGCGTCGGCGCTGGCGTTTGCTCCGGCCGTTTCAACCGCTGCACCCAAGGATCGAGGCGGACAG
>JAHWJX010000081.1 GCA_019348195.1 Pseudomonadota bacterium
CGCGGTGGTGATCGACAACTCCTCCGCCTGGCGCATGCACCCGCAGGTGCCCCTGGTGGTGCCCGAGGTGAACGCGGACGCGGTGGACGGCTTCCGCGCCAAGGGCATCATCGCCAATCCGAACTGCTCGACCATCCAACTGGTTACGGCGCTCAAGCCGCTGCACGACGAGGCTCGGATCAAGCGGGTGGTGGTCTCGACCTATCAATCGGTCTCGGGGGCGGGAAAGCCGGCCATGGACGAGCTGTGGGAGACCACCAAGGGCATGTTCGTTCTGGGGTCTGAGGACCCCAAGCACTTCACCAAGCAGATCGCCTTCAACGTGATCCCCCACATCGACGACTTCCTCCCGGACGGGGCGACCAAGGAAGAGTGGAAGATGACGGCGGAAACGCAGAAGATCCTCGATCCCTCCATCCAGCTCACCGCAACCTGCGTGCGCGTGCCGGTGTTCGTGGGCCATTCGGAAGCGGTGAACATCGAGTTCGAGACCGAGATGGACGAGGACGAGGCCCGCGAGATCCTGCGCGAAGCGCCGGGCGTGCAGGTGATCGATAAGCGCGAGGACGGCGGCTACATCACCCCGGTCGAGGCCGTGGGCGAGTTCTCGGTCTATGTGAGCCGCATCCGGCGCGATCCGACCGTGGAGCACGGTCTGAACCTGTGGGTGGTCAGCGACAACCTGCGCAAAGGCGCGGCGCTGAACGCGGTTCAGATCGCGCAGCTGCTGGACGACCGCGGGTTGATCGGCGGCAAAGCCGCGGCGTGAGCGACAGGCAAGCCGATGTCCGGGCCCCGCTGCTGGCGGGGACAGCCTGCTATGGGATCTGGGGGCTCTCCCCCTTGGTGTTCCAGGCCATCGGGCGGACGGGGGCGGACGCCTGGGAGATCATCGGGCATCGGGCCGTGTGGGGCGTGCTGTGGGCGGCGGCGCTGGTGCTCCTGGCGCGGCAGGGTCCGGCCGTTCGCCAGGCGCTGAGGCGGCCGCGCACGGTGGGGCTCCTGATGTTGTCCACGGTGCTGATCGTGGTGAACTGGACCCTGTTCGTCTGGGCGGTGAACAACGGACGGACCTTGGAGACCAGCCTTGGCTACTACCTGAACCCGCTGCTGAGCATGGCGGCCGGCGCCTGGCTCTTCCGGGAGAAGCTGGACCGGTTCGGCGGCGCGGCGATCGCGGCGGCGGCGGCGGGCGTTGCGCTGCAGGGGCTGGCGCTGGGGGCCGTGCCGCTGATCTCGCTGGTGCTGGCCTTCAGCTTCGCCGCCTACGGGATCATTCGCAAAGGCGTCAGCGTCGACGCCCAGACGGGGCTGTTCATCGAATGCCTGCTCATCGTGCCCTTCGGGCTGGCCTATGTCCTGTGGCTGGAGCGGACCGGGGCGGGGCATTTTCTGGCCGCGCCGGCCAGCGCCTTGTGGCTGTTGGCCACGGGGCCGGTCACGGTGGCGCCGCTGATGCTTTTCAGCTGGGCGGCGCGGCGGCTGCCGCTGTCCACCGTGGGGTTCCTGCAGTTCCTGGCGCCCACCCTGAGCTTCTGCATCGGGGTGAGCCAGGGCGAGGACCTGAACCCGCTCCGGGTGCTCAGCTTCGTCTTCATCTGGACGGGGGCGGCGGTGTACGCGATGGGCGCCTGGCGGCGCTCGCGGGCGCTGAAGCTGAGCGCCGCGCCCGCCTAAAGGCAGGCGTAGGCGGCTTCGATCAGCCCTACCGCGCGGGGATCGCCGATCAGGATGTTGCTCTGCTTGTTCATGACATAGGCGCCCGACAGGCGGCGGTCGGGATCGGCAAAGGCGCAGCTGCCGCCCCAGCCGTAGTGACCCAGGCTGCGGGGGCCGGGGCCGAAGAAGCGCTGGGCGGGGTCGTTGCGGGTGAGGCCCGCCGCCCAGGACAGGTGAAAGGGCAGCACCAGATCCTGGCCCGTGATGCGCTCGCGACGGAGCGCGTCCACGGCGCTTCGGGAGAGCACGGTGCGGCCGTCCAGCTCGCCGTCGCAGGCGACCACCGCCATCAGACGGGCCAGGGCTTCGGCGGTGGCGTGGCCGTTGGCGGAGGGGATTTCGGCGCGGCGCCAGTCGGCGCTCGAACGACCGGAAGGCGAAGCCCACTTGGTCAGAAAGGCGACGCGGCGCGGCTCGGTGATCGGACCCAGGTCGGGCATGGCGCCAGGGCGGACCATCTCGGCCACGCGCCCGTGCTGGACGTCGGGCAGGCCGATGTGCAGGTCGAGGCCGAACGGGACGGCCATGTCCTCGGACAGCGCGCGGCCCAGGGTGCGCCCGTCGGCGCGGCGGAACATCTCGCCCGCAAGGTAGCCCCAGCTAATGGGATGGTAGCCGGAGGCGGTTCCCGGGGGCCACAAGGGCGCCATGGCGGCCAGCCTCCTGGCGATCTCGTCCGGTTCGAACCAGAGCTGGGGGTCCATGGGCTCGGGGAAGCCGGGGAGGCCGGCCTGGTGCGACAGGGCCTGGGCCACCGTCACGGCGGCCTTGCCGGCTGCGGCGAACTCGGGCCAGCCGTCCGCGACGGGCTTGTCGTAGTCGAGACGACCCCGGTCGACCGCGCGGGCCAGCATGAGGGCGGCCACAGCCTTGGTGACGGAGAAGACGGGAAGGAGGGTGTCGGGGCCGAACGGGCGCGTGGCGGCGCGGTCGGCATGGCCGGCGTAGAGGTCGAGCACGACCTGGCCCTCCACCGCCAGGGTGAAGCGGACGCCCAGCTCCAGGCCGGCGGCGAGGTTGCGTCGAAGCTGGTCCCGGACGGGCTCGAACCGGGGTGGGCAGAAGCCGTGGATCTCGCTGGTCATGAGGGCTGTCAGGCGCCGCCGGAGGGCCCCGCGTCAAGCGGCTGGACGCTCACTTCCGCCGTGGGCGTCCGCAGGCGGGGACCCAGCGCCACCACCGGGAGTTCGGGGGCGCGCCAGGCGGCGGCCGCGAAGACGCATTCCGCCACGGCTCGGATGGCGGCCTCCGCGGCGGCGGCGGCGGCGGCTCCGTCCACGATCGCCGCGGCCAGCACGGCGGCTACGACGTCGCCCGTGCCGTGGGGCGTGTCGGGCGCCTCGGCGTGGGAGAACAGCAGCGCCTGGACCTCGTCGGCGTAGACGGCGCCGATGCGGCCCGGGCCGGTCGGGACGGAGGTGACCAGGACAGGGCGGCCCAGGCTGCGGGCGGCCGCCGCTGCGGCGGCCGGCGTCCCGGCCTCCGCGCCGGAGAGCCGCCGAAGCTACCACAGATTGGGCGTCAGCAGGTTGGCGCGGGGGAGCAACTCGGCGGCGATCGCATCGGCGACCTCCTCGCGGACGTAGAGGCCGCCCGGCGCGTCGCCCATGATCGGGTCCACAACCACGGTGAAGGCGGAGCCGAAAGCGCCGGTGCGGTCGGCCGCGCGAATGCGATCGATCAGGACGGCCGCGGCGCCGACCTGGTCGGCGGAGGCGAAATAGCCGGTGATCACCGTGTCGAAGAGGCCGAGCAGGCCATGAGCCTCCACCCCCTCAAGCATGCCGCGGAAGACCCCATCCTCCACCGGACCGCCGCCGGGGCGCGCGCCGCGGCCGGGGCGCCGGCCGAACAGGACGGTGGGAACCAGCACGGGGTCGACGCCCCACTGCGCCAGCGCCAGGGCCTGGGGGAAGCCGCCCACGCGGCTTCCGGCCACATGGCTCGACAAGATCAGCGCGAGGGGCATAGGAGTTCGGGGCCTGCCATGAGCGTCCTATACCCCGTCGCCGCCACGGCCGAAGAGGCCTTGAACCGCCCGCGCGCCCGGGCGGCGCGTCAGCGCGAGGCGCAATTGGCGGCGGGCGAGGCGGTGATCTTCACCACCGCGCCGGCCGGGCCCGCCTTCGCCACGCGCGAAGCCCTGCTGGACGCCTATCCCGGGCGCCTCGCGGACGACCGGCCGGGGCGGAGCCTGCCCGCGGCCGAAGACCGCTGGTGCGGGCTGACCGAACTGTCGGTGGTGCGCCCCGAGCCCGTGCGACCGGTGAATCGAGACGGACGACGGTGGCCCGCCCCGCCCCAGGCCTCGGCCACGGTCTGGCGGCTGCAGGTGTCCTATTGGCGGATCGGGGCGGAGACGGCGGACGCGCCGCTGGACCAGGCGCGCGAGCTGCGGCGCGAGCGGGACGCGGCCTCCCTTCAGCCGGCGGCCCTCAAGGCCCTGGCGCGCCAGCCGCTCCGTCCGGTGCGACCGCAGCAACCGCTGGACACAGGCCTGTTCGAAGTGCGCCCGCCGGACGCGCCCCACATCCTCATGCCCGATGAATGACGGGCTCGCCCCCTCGCTGGACGACTTCGCGCGCATGGCGGAGACGGCGTTCGCGGGGCTGCCGGACGGCTTCCGGCGGATGACGGGGCATGTGGTGTTCCGCATCGATGACTGGCCGGACGACGAGGTGCTGGACGCGCTGGAGATCGAGGATCCGTATGACCTGACCGGGCTTTACCAGGGCGTGGACCTGACCCGGCGTTCGGTGCTGGATCCCGCGCCGGAGGCTTCAATGATCTTCCTGTACCGCCGTCCGATTCTGGACGAGTGGGCGGCGCGGGGCGACGTGAGCCTGCCGGATTTGATCGCCCACGTGTTGGTGCACGAGGTGGGGCACCACTTCGGACTGAGCGACGAGCAGATCGACGCCATCGAGGCGGAGTAAGTCTAGGGTCCGCCGGCCACGGCGCCCACAACCGCCATGGCGAGGGTCTCCAGGTCGACACGGCCGTTCAGGGTGACGGCGCCCTCGTCATCCGGCTGGACGGTGAGGCCCCCGGTCTCGGCCTGGCGAGTGAGTTCGTCGAGAATGGCCTCGCGCACCTGCGCTTCCATGTCCATCAGGCTTGCTCCTTCAGCAATTGATCCACCCAGGCAGGCACGACGACGGAGGCGGGGCCGTAGCGCCCGTCGTCGAAGGCGGCCGCATTGTCCGAGGCTTCGAGGTTGAGCTCAACGGTGCGGGCCCCGTGCGCCTGGGCCTCCAGCACGAAGCCGGCTGCGGGCCATACGGCGCCGGACGTGCCGATGGCGGCGAACAGATCGGCCCGGGCCAGGGCGCCTGAGATCTCATCAAGGTGCTGCGGAACCTCGCCGAACCAGACCACGTCCGGGCGCTCCGTTCCGACCGCCCCGCATTCGGGGCAGGCGCGCTCCAGGGCGAGCGGCCCGCGGTCGGGCCAGACGGCTCCGCACCCGGCGCATCGGGTGCGCGCCAGCGAGCCGTGCATGTGGATCACGCGCCGGGCGCCCGCCTCCTCATGCAGGGGATCCACGTTCTGAGTGACCAGGGTGAGCTCGCCGCCCCGTTCCGCCAGCCCGGCCTCCAGGCGCGCCAGAGCGTGGTGGGCGGGGTTGGGCCGGGCTTCGGCGCCCTGCGCCCGGCGTGCATTGTAGAAGGCGTGCACCTTGTGAGGGTCCCGGGCGAAGCCTTCCGGCGTGGCGACCTCCTCCAGGTCGTAGCGGCTCCACAGCCCGTCCTTGTCGCGGAAGGTCCCGAGGCCGCTTTCCGCCGACACGCCGGCGCCGGTCAGGACGACCACCCTCACGCGCCCCCCGGCGCCTTGCGGAAGACCACGGTCGTGCGGCCGATGCGGACGCCCCATTTGTAAACGTCGGCGGTGTTCAGCACCGTGCCGTCCGGGCGCAGGCGCAGCGTCTGCTCGAAGCGGGCGGGGAAGGGGCGTTCCACCAGCGGCGCGTCCGCGCGGTAGCGCATGGTGACCGTGTCGCCTTCCGCGGTGATCTCCGCCGGGCCGTGACCGGTGGTGAGCTCGCCCAGATAAGATTGTCGGCCTGTGGGGGTGATGGTCCAGACCCGGTTCCAGCGGCCGGGGCGCGCGGCGCCGGCGGGCCTACTGAACGTTTCGTCCATGGTCAGCACGCGGCCGTTCCAGGCGCCGTCGATCACCATGTCGAAGCGGCTCGGGCTTCCGCCCAGGCTGCGGCGGAACTCGCCCCGCCCCACGGTGCGGCCTTGGAACCACTGTTCCGGGACGAAGCGCGGCTCGGACCGGGTCGGGGCGGGAGGCTGGGCGCAGGCGCCCGCCAGCGCGAGCGCCAGGAACAGGGGAGCGACTTTGGCCATGGGGGACAGAACCAACGGCGGGGCGGTTCGTTCAGACTTGACCGTTTCGGAGCCGCCCCATGCGTCCACTGGTCGCCCTGTTCCTGGCGCTCGCGATGGTCACCCCGGCCCTCGGCAAGGCGCCCGAACCGTCCAAGCCGGTGGACCCGGCCCGGTTTTCAGGCCGCTGGTACGAGTTCGCCCGCCTGCCCAATCCCAACCAGCGGGACTGCCAGGCGCCGACCTATGATTGGAGTCGCGGCTCGGCCGGCGAACTGGCCATCGCGCTGACCTGTCGGGCGGGCTCGCCGACCGGCAAGGCCAGCGTGCGCCGCGCGCGCGCCGCGGTGATCCCCGGCAGCAACAACGCCAAGCTGCGGGTCAGCTTTCTGGGCGGGGTGGTCAAGGTGGAGTACCGCATCCTGGACCACGCGCCCGATTACAGCTGGGTGCTGATGGGCACGGAGGGCGGCAACTACCTCTGGGCCCTGTCCACGCGCCCGAACCCCCCTCAGTCCGTGCGGGACGCCGCCATCGCCCGGGCCAAGGCGCTGGGCTACCCCACGGCGCGGTTCGAGTTTCCGCGGCAGGCGGGGTGACGACCGTCCAGGAGGCCCGGCGGGGCAAGGGCCAGCTCGCCTCGCACATAGGCCCATCCGGCAGGCCACGCCGCTCCGCTTGACGGAGACGAACAGAGGCGGAACACAGGCGGGGTGGAAGTCGCGGTCGCCCTCGCCCTTACGCGCCCGGAGACGACGGAGCTCGTCACCCGGGGCGCCGCGCGCCTGTTGCAGGCGCTGGGCCATGCGCCGCTGCTGGAGTTTCCGCTGCCCAACGGCCGGCGTGCGGACATCATGGCCCTGGGCGCCAAGGGCGAGCTGTCCGTGGTGGAGGTGAAGTCCTCCGTGGAGGACTTCCGCGTGGACCGGAAGTGGGGGGAGTATGCGCCCTACTGCGACGCTTTTTCCTTTGCGGTGCCGCCAGACTTCCCCCGCGAGATCCTGCCGGAGGATGCGGGGCTGATCGTGGCCGACGGCTTCGGCGGGGCGGTGCTGCGGCCTGCGCCGGCCGTCCCGCTGGCGCCCGCGCGGAGGAAGGCGCTGCTGCTGCAGTTCGCGCGGCTCGCGGCGTTCCGGGCCTTGGCCTAGCGCGGCGCCCGCTTGGCCAGGATGCGCTGCAGGGTGCGGCGGTGCATGTTCAAGCGCCGTGCGGTTTCGCTGACGTTGTGGCCGCACAGTTCATAGACCCGCTGGATGTGCTCCCAGCGGACCCGGTCGGCGGACATGGGATTATCGGGCGGCGCGGGTGGGGCGTCGACCTGGGCTAGCAGGGCGCGGGCGACGTCGTCGGCGTCGGCCGGTTTGGCCAGGTAGTCGATGGCGCCGGCCTTCACAGCGGCCACCGCGGTGGCGATGTTCCCGTAACCGGTGAGCATGACGATCTTGGCGTCGGGCCGGCGTTCACGAAGCGCGTTGACCACCTGCAGGCCGTTGCCGTCCTCCAGCCGCATGTCCAGCACGGCGTGGGCCGGCGGAGCGCCGCGGATGGCCTCCAGGGCCTCGGCCACGCTGCCCGCGAGCGTGGGCTGGAACCCGCGCGCCTCCAGGGCCCGGCCCAAACGAATGCGGAGCGGCGCATCGTCGTCCAGGAGAAGCAGAGTCTTGTCCGCGAGCTGGGAAACGGCCTCGGGCAGATCGGTCATGGGGTGGCGGTTCCTGAAGGGCGCCACACCTAAGCGTCAAGCTGAAGCCTGCGGTTCCAAACCGGGGGCGACCTCGACGGCGGCCCGGGGCCAGCAGACGCAGACCACCGCCCCGCCCCGGCGGCCGTTGCGGAAGTTCACCCGGGCGCCCGTGCGTTCCAAAAGCGTTTTGGCGATGAAGAAACCCAGGCCCATGCCGGTGTGGCCGGTGCGCGAATTCTCGCCGTTCGGGCGCGTGGTGACATAGGGCTCCCCCAGCTTGGTCAGCACGGCGGGCGCAAAGCCTGGGCCGTCGTCGGCGACCTCCACCGTGATCGTGTCCCGGTCGTGGGCTCCCAGGATGATGACCTGCGTCTTGGCGAAGTCGACCGCGTTCTCGACCAGGGCGGACAGGGCGTGCACCGCTTCCGGCGAGCGGACCACCACGGGATGGGGCGAGCCGTCCGTCGACCGCACGGTGGTGGTGATCTCCGGTCCGACGCCCTGGTGCGGGTCCGCCGCCTCGTCCAGCAGTTGGATCAGGGAGGCGGCGCAGGCCACGGGATCGCCTTCCTCCGGATCACGGGAAAGCCGCTTCAGGATATCGCGGCAGCGTTCGGCCTGGCTGAGCAGCAGGCGGGCGTCCTCCGCTGCGGGATCATCGGGCGCCAGGCCGCGGCACATCTCCTTGGCGACCACCTGGATGGTGGCCAGCGGCGTGCCGAGCTCATGGGCGGCTGCGGCGGCCAGGCCGCCCAGCGCGCCCAGGCGCTGCTCGCGGGCCAGCACCTCTTGAGTAGTGGCCAGCGCCAGCTCCATCCGGGCGGACTCGCGCGAGGCCGTAAAGGCGTAGCCGGCGGTGAAGAGCATGCCGATCACGGTCGCGGCCCACATCCCCACCTCATACATATAGGGCAGGTCCAGGCCGGCCGGCGTGGACCAGGGCATGGGCAGGTGGACGTATTTCAGGGCCGTGGCGCAGCCCAGCCCCACGGCCACGATGCCCAGCGCGGGCTTGAGCGGCAGGGCCGCGGCGCCGACCGCGACCGGCCCGATCAGCAGGATCACGAAGGGGTTGTTCATGCCCCCGGTCAGCCCGAGCAGGACGCCCGCCTGCAGGATGTCGAAGCTCGTGCCCAGGAAGGTGTCCGGGTCCGAGGCCTGGGCCTGCATGGGCCGCGTCAGCAGAAGCGCCACGTTGAACCAGGTGCTGACGCCGATGGCTAAAAGGCAGGCGCTGAGCGGCGTCTGAAAGCCCAGGCCGAAATGCACGGTCAGGAGCACGGACGTCTGGCCCACCACGGCGATCCAGCGCATGTTGATCAAGGTGCGCAGGCGTGGGCGGCGTTGCCGCGGCGCATCGACCCCGGAGGGAGACGCGGGAGCGCCCGCCGCTTGTGAGGCCGCGCGTGCGGGCTTAACTGATCGGGTCGGGACGCCCGGCGGCGTCAATTCGAGTGCAAGCGCCATGTCCGAAGCGGAGCATGAACCAAAACAGCCGGGGCGCAAAGCCCATGGGCGCTGGACGGCCATAGCCCTGGCCGCGGTGGCGGGCGTGGCGATCGGCGGGGGCGCCTATGCCTGGCGCGCCTCTCAGGATGGGCCCGCGGCGTCTCAGGTGACGTCCTTGGGGCAGGCGGGGATCGGCGGCCCGTTCCAGTTGGTGGATCAGAACGGCCAGTCGGTCGACGAAAGCGCGCTGCGGGGCAAGTGGACCGCCGTCTTCTTCGGCTACACCGCCTGCCCGGACTTCTGCCCGGCGACCCTGCAGACGCTCCAGGCCGCTTCGGAGCAATTGGGCGAGGACGCCGAGAAGCTGCAGGT
Organism: Pseudomonadota bacterium; assembly: GCA_019348195.1. Classification (GTDB taxonomy): domain Bacteria; phylum Pseudomonadota; class Alphaproteobacteria; order Caulobacterales; family Caulobacteraceae; genus JAHWJX01. Next base: position 9,562 of record JAHWJX010000081.1, read on the forward strand.
GGTGTTGATCACGGTGGACCCGGAGCGTGACACGCCTCAGGCGCTCAACGCCTATCTGGAGGGCTACGAGTTCCCGGGCGGGGTGCGCGGGCTCACGGGCACGCCCGACCAGGTGGAGGCCGCG
>JAHWJX010000082.1 GCA_019348195.1 Pseudomonadota bacterium
CTAACTGCAGTTGACCGTCCACCACCCGCCAGCGGGCCTCGTTGTCGCCCAGCTCGCCCGCGACCTCTCCATTCGGCAGCAGCTTGACGTAATTGGCGTAGGGCGGCCGGTCGACCGGCCCGAAGCGCCAGGCGCGCTGGGCCAGGTCTGCGGCGGTCCAATGGTGAGCCGCCACCCGCGTCAGCCCCTCGAGCTGATCCGTCATCTGTTCACCTTGTCCGAGAGCCGCCGCTTTGACCCTCTCGGCCGCCACGTCAAGCGGCCCGCGCCTGCAGGGTCTCAAGCTCCTTGGGGTCGTGGGAGCACATCACCGTCACCGCGCCGCCCTGGAGCCGCGTCAGCTCGCGCAGGCGGTGCTGGTGCTGATAAACCCGCCAGCCCCGACGTGCAGTGCGGCCGGCGCAGATCCATCTAGCCCCGGAAAGATAGACGTCGACCGCGTTCAGCAGCCAGCCGGAGCCGGTATTGATCGCCACGCCCGCATGCCGCAGGGTGTGCCCCGGCAGCGGCACCATCAGGATCTCGGGCGGCAGTCCGTCCAGCGCGCGGACGGCCTCGAACCCGAACCACCCCTCGCCCCCGACCTGGTAGGTGCGCCAGTCGCGCACTGCGTCGAACTGCACGGGCTGATAGCGCCGTGCGTTGATGAACCCCCGCCGGTGGCGCTCGGCCAGGTCCTTTTCGATCGCGGTCACATGCACCCGGGCCTCCGGGAAGTCCTCGATCCCGCCCGCGTGGTCGAAATCCAGGTGCGTCAGCACGATGTGGCGCACGTCGCTGGCCTTGAAGCCCAGCGCCTCCACCTGGAACAGCGCGGTCTCCTCCCGCCGGAGCTGGATGTTCAAGGCGGAGCGGAAAAAGGCCGGCAGCCGGCTCGGCTGCTCCACGTCCTGCATGCCGTAGCCGGTGTCCACCAGGACCAGCCCGCCGTCGGTTTCGATCAGCTGGGCCGCGCAGACCAGCTTGCCGACCGGCCCCTTGCTGAAGCCGTCGAACAGGGCTCCGCCGAACGGACAGTCGGTGCCGCAGTTGAGGTGGTGGATGCGCATGCCCGGTCTCCGATCAGGCGAACGGGTCGGCCCGGACCTCCGTTCCACCTCAGAAGGCCGAGAGCCTGGCCTCCAGGCCCGCCCGGACGCCTGGCCATTCCTCGTCGGTGATCGAGAACACCGCCGTGCCCCGGATCCGCCCCGTCCAGGTGATCTTGTGTCGCCGGAGCACGCCTTCCTCCACCGCGCCCAGCTTGGTGATCGCCGCCCGGCTGCGGTGGTTCAAGGCATCGGTGATGAACTCCACCCGCAGCGCGCCGGCCGCAAAGGCGTGTTCGAGCAGCAGCAGCTTGCAGTCCGGGTTCACCGGCCCTCCCCGCGCGTCCGGCCGGTAGAAGGTGGCCCCGATCTCCACCCCGCGGTGTTCGGGCCTAAGCTCCAGATAGCCAGTGCCGCCCACCACCTGCCCGTCGCTGAGCCGCCGAACCGCGAACACGGGCTCGCCCTTGCCGACCCTGACGTCGGCCGCCGCCCACCAGCCATCGAATCGGCCCGGCCCGCCGTTGGTGGCCATGATGGCCCAGCCCTCCGGATCGCTGGCCAGCGCCGCCTCCACCGCCTCCCGGTTGGCCGGCCCGATCGGCTCCAGCCGCACGAACCGCCCTTCCAAAATCCGGCTGTCAAGCTTCATGGCGCCACCTTAGACCGCCCCGGGCGGGAGCGCGATGACACGTGTCTTCACCTCCAGCCGTGTGGCGCTGAGGTGACCCACGGCCCCATCCAGGCTCTCGCTAGGCCGGCGCAACGGTCCGGATGCGTGAGCCTCCCGGGCAAGTTCGCTCTTCGGGGGAGGACGGCTTGCAAAGGCGGGCGACGGGGCCGCCCGACATCCCCAGCCGGCTCAGGCCTCCTGGCGCGCCAGGCTTTCGGCCATCAGCGCGGACCAGACGGTCCGCACCAGCCCTTCCGGCGCGACCTCGGAGGCGGCGGACAGGCGGTTCAGCACCTCCGCCTCGCGTTCAGGCCGGCGCTTGGGGCCCTCGCCCTTGCCGCTGGCCACGCGGCCGGCCAGGCGCAGGCGCATTTCGATCAGGGCCAGGATGGAGTCGTCGATGCAGTCGACCTCCGCCCGCGCCGCCGCCAGACGGCGGTCGAGAGCATCGGACGGGGCGGCCGGACGGCCGTGGTGCGGAGCGGTCATGGAACGGGCTTTCGCGCGGGCGCACGGCCGGGGGCCGCGGCTTGAATCTTCGGATGTCAGGGTGGGGTGCGGGGTCCGGCGGGCCTTAGCCCTGCCGGCCGCTAAACTGAGCCGAGCTGCGATAGCCGTAATACAGGCGCGTCGTCGGGATGGAGACCGAGGGGAGATTCAGTGCGTCTCGCATGAGACAACTCCGGCGCGTGGGGCGACATGCCCATCCGCAGCCTCTCCCGCTACGGCTCGATCTGTCAAGGTCGCATCAGCACGAAGGTGGTGTGGTTGCTTGCCCGATCCTGCACATCGGCGCGCAGCACCGGCAGGGCGTGCCGCTCGGCGGCCACGCGCGAGGCCAGCACCGCCCGCTTCGGCTCCGGCGCCTCGGCCAGCAGCCGGGCCGCACCGGCCGTATCGAAGGCCGTCTCCGTCTCCAGCCCCAGTTCGGCGATCAACTGGCGGCACTGCAGCAGGGCCACCGGATGGCTCGCCACCACCCGCACCCCATCGATCACCGCGCCTGGGGACCCGATGAGCATGATCCGGATGGGCAGGGCGAAGCGACCGGTCTCGCGCAGCCCCGCATCGGCCAGCAGCCGCAGCACGGGATGCACAGGCCCGGCCAGGCTGTTCTCGACCGGCAACATGGCCGCGCCGCAGCCGCCGTTGCGCACGGTCTCCACGGCCTCGTCGAAGCTGTCGAAGCCGACCGGCTCAGCCTCCGGCGCGAACCGTAGGCAGGCCTCGTGGCTGAAGGCGCCCGGCTCGCCCTGATAGGCCAGCCTCATGTCTCCGCCGCCTCGCGAGCGGTCGGACGCACGGCCCGCGGCTCCCGCCCGCCGTCGATCTTGCTGCGGAACAGGTCGCGATACTCGTCGCGCTTCTCGTGGATGGAGGCGATCACCAGCCCCATGGGCACCCCAATGTCCACCAGGATGTTTTCCGCCAGCTGGAGGCTGGCCTCGACATTCTCCGGGACGGCGTCGGTGGCTCCCAGCTCATACAGCCTCGCGGCGTGCTGGTCGTCGCGCGCCCGGGCGGACAACACCAGATCCGGTCTCAATCCTCGCGCGGCCTTGACCACGGCCTCGGCGGCCTCTGCGCGCGGCAGGGTCACCACCAGGGCGCGGGCGCCCGCCAGGTTGAAGCGCTCCAGGAACTCCGGACGGGTGGCGTCGCCGAACACGATGGGAGCGCCGCGCTTGCGGTGGCGCGAGACCACGGTGGGGTCGTTGTCCACGACCCGGTAGGTCCGGCCATGGCGGCCCAGCATGTCGGCCACGAGCTGGCCGACGCGGCCATAGCCCACCACCACGACTTCGGCCGCGTGCGGCTCGTCGGTGAGGCGATCCTCCGCCGGGGTGGATACGGCGTGGACCTCGGCGGCCCGGCCGATCCGCTCCCCAGCCCAGGCCAGCACGGGGATGGTGAACATCGACAGCGTGGCCGTGGCCACGGCCAGCTCCTCCAGCCGCGGGCCCACGAACTGGGCGTCCAGCGCCACGGACAGGATCACAAAGGCGAACTCCCCGCCGGCGCCCAGCACCAGGGCGGTCTGGACCGCCGTGTGCGTGGCGGCCCCGAACAGGCGCGCCAGCACGAACAGGATCAGGGCCTTGCCCGCGACCAGCGCCGCCACCGCGCCCAACAGCACACCCGGCCGCTCCGCCATCACCCCCCAGTCGAGGTCGATGCCGACCGCCAGAAAGAAGGCGCCCAGAAACAGCCCCTTGAAGGGGGCCAGCGTCACCTCGACCTCGTGCTGATACTCCGTCTCCGCCAGCAGCAGTCCGGCGATGAAGGCCCCCAGCGCCATCGACAGCCCCGCCGCCTGCGCCACCAACCCCGTCACCAGCACCACCAAGAGACAGGCCGCCACGAACAGCTCGCGCGTTCCCGACCGCGCCGCGGCCTTGAGCAGGGGCCGCAGGATCAGCGGTCCCGATGCGATCAGCAGGGCGAAGACGGCCGCAACAGGCACAAAGGTGCGCAACAACTGCTCGCCGAAATCCAGCTCGTTGCGCCCGGCCAGCGCCCCCATGCCGAACAGAATGGGAACCAGCGCCAGATCCTGGGCCAGGAGCACGGCGAAGCTCAAACGGCCGCTGGCCGTGTCCTGCGCCTCACGCTCTTCCAGCACCGGAAGCACAATGGCGGTGGAGGAGAGCGCCAGCGCGGCCCCCAGCACGCCGGCCGTGGGCAGCGGCAGTCCCAACAGAACGCCCACGGCGCCGATCGCGGCCGTGGTGACCGCCACCTGCAGACCGCCCAGGCCGATGATGAAACGGCGGAGCCGCTTCAGCCGCTCCAGCGAGAGCTCCAGCCCGATGGAGAACAGCAGCAGCACCACGCCGAGCTCGGCGACGATGCCGATCTCCTCCGGATCGGAGATCGTCAGCAGCCCCGCCAACGGGATCTCGTCCGCCAGCCGGCCCAGCCCCCAGGGCCCCAGCAGCACGCCCGCGGCGAGAAAGCCCAGCACGGGGCTGACCCGCAACCGGCTGAACAAGGGCACCACCACCCCCGCCGCAACCAGAAACAGGATCAGATCGCGCAACCCGCCGGACGCCACCGCCTCTTCCATGGGGCGATCATACCCGCCCCGCCCCGGGATGCGACCCGGAAAGGATCAAGCCGCGTTGGCGGCCCGCTCCGCGGGGGCGGCGGGCGCCCCGGCCGCGTCCAGGCGCTCCAACAGGTACTCCAGGTCCTCGCGCGAGGCGCCCTGATGCTGCGTCAGGAAGCGCTGGATCATGCGCTCCCGGAACTTCTCGCGGTCCAGCACCGCGCCTTCGAAATGCACCGACCGGTAGGTGTCCACGCCCGCCCGGAAGGCCGGGAACAGTCGCGCGGGCAGTCCCGCCCGTTCATAGATGGCGCGCAGCCCGAGCGGTCCGGCGTCGTGGATCATCATCCAGGTGCGCGGGTGAGGCACGCCCGCCAGTTGGGCCACCCCGTGCTCGAAGAAGCGGATGTTGCCCTGCGCCAGGGTGCGCAGCAGCAGAGACGCCGTGAGACGGCCCGTCTGGGCCAGGTGCGCCGCAAAGGCGCTGGCGTCGTCCACCGCGGCGGCCTGCTCCGCCAGATCCACCGTGGCCCGCTCGGCGGCGTCCGCCGCGAGTTCGTCCGCCGGGCCGACGGCCACGCCGTGATGGACCTGCAGGTGTTGGCGCAGCGCCTCGCCCGCCACCTGGGTCAGCCGCTCGGCGACGACCAGGGGCAGAGCCGCCCGGTAGCCGACCGAGGTCTTGACCGCGTCCGAATGGGGGAACCGCTCCAGCGTCTTCAGGAGCGCCGCCTCGCTGAAGTCGGCGTTGTCGTTGGCGCAGGCGATGCGGAGCGCCTCCTCCACACCATAGTCGGCCAGCGCGGTGGTTACCGTTTGCGACAGCTCGGGGCGATAAGCGATCGCCGCCTGCTTCACCCCGGTGCCCTGCCGCACCAGCTCGGCCAGGTCCGCGTCCGTGAAGGCCGGCGAGAAGTTCAGGACCGGCACGGCCACGGCCTCGACGTCGCGCGCCAGCTTAAGCGCGACATCACGAGGAAGCACGGGCGAACTCTTCAGGGTGACGGCCAAGGCGCGGCGCACGCTTTCGGCCGCGTCGGCGGCCATGACGCGCAGAATCTCGTGCGCGGCCGCCCGCTCCTGGGGCGTCAGGGGATCGCTGAGCGGACGCTGATCGATGCTGCGGCAGATCTTGTGGGCGGCCGTGGCGCGCTCGTCTTCGTCGGTCCCGCGTACAAGGGCGCGGATGTCTTCTTCAGTTAGCCCATTGCGGGAAGTCGCCATCCGTCCCGAGCCCATGCCGCCAGCCTGGGTACAGTGTGGTGATTCGGGGTTAACGCATCGTTTACACGTCTTAATCGCGCTTCACCCTGTTTTCGGCCGCCGGATTAGGGCTCCGGCAAGCCCTCCCGACGCATGCTGACGATCCTGCCCTGTTGAGGTCGTCCGTGTTCGCCCAGCCCGCCCAGACGCCCCCCCGCTCGACCTCCGCCGAGGTTCTGGCCTTGGACGCGCAAGCCTCCTTGCTGCCCTATGCGCTGGCGGCCTTCGCGGTAGGCGCGCCGCTTGTAGGCCTGGCGTCCGAGGCCGCTCCGGAAACCGTGTGGCTGGGCGTCTGCCTGGTCCAGGCCGCGATGAACTGGGCGGTCTTCTACGCGGCCGTGAGCTGGCTGAAGGGCGACCCTGCACGGCGTTACGACCTGCGCCGACGCACCGTGGTCCACATCGCCGGCGGCCTCGTCTGGGCGCTGGCCCTGGCCGAACTTTGCGCGGTGGCCGATCACGCCGGCGCGGCGCGGGAGGCGCTGCTCCTGCTGGCGCTTTGCGGCGCCGTGACCTGCTTCTTCTTCACCGCTCCCCACCTGCTGTCGCTCTTGATCGTCGGTCCCCTGGCCGCCGGACCTGCGCTGTGGCTGCTGCACGCCCACCCCAACGACGAGGGGATCGCCAGCCTGGCCCTGGGCGGCGCCGCCCTGGCCTTCGCCCTGGCCCTGGTCGTCAACCGCCTGCTCCGGCGCTCCTTCGACATGGCGGTGGAGCGCGAGGGGTTGACGGAGGACCGCGCCCGCGCCCTCGCCCGCGCCGAAGCCCTGGCGGCCGACAAGTCCGACCTCCTCGCCACCCTGTCGCAAGAGCTGCGCGGCGGCCTGTCCGGCGTGGTTCACGTTCTGGCCGCCGCAGCGGGGCCGGCGGTCCGCGCCCGTCCCTCCCGCGACCAGCTGGCCGCCGCCCTGGAGGCCGCGCAGGATCTCATCGGCGTGCTCGACGCCACCCTGGATTCCGAACAGGCCGAGACGGGCCGCCTGACCGTCACGACCCAAGCGATCGCCCCGGTCGAACTCGCGCGCCAGGTCGTGCGCCAGCTGGAGCCCCTGGCCGGCGCCAAGGGCCTGATCCTTTCGGTCGAGCCGGGCGTGGCGCAGGGCGCCGTGATGGCGGACCCCGGCCGCACGCGTCAGATCCTCCTCAACCTCGTGGGCAACGCCGTGCGCTACACCGGTCGGGGGAGCATCACCGTGCGCGTCCTGCCCGCCGCGCCGGACCGCCTCCGGTTCGAGGTCGCCGACACCGGCCCCGGTCTGGACCCCGAGGAACTGCGGCTGGCGTTTGAGCCGTTCAAGCGGATCGCGCGCACGGGCGCCGGCGTTCCCGGGGCTGGTCTGGGCCTGTCGCTGTCCCGCCGCCTGGCCCGCCTCATGGGCGGCGAGCTGGACGCCGAAAGCCGCCCGGGGATCGGCAGCCGCTTCCGCCTGGAACTCCCCTTCGACGCCCAGGCCAGCACGAGCGAGCCGCCGGTGAACACGGCCACGCCCACCCGGGCCCTTCGGGTCCTCGCTATCGAGCCTGACAGCCTCACGGCCGCCATGCTGCGTTCGGCCCTGGACCAGCTCGGGCATCGCATGCTGCACACCCACGACGGCGAGCGCGCGCTGGAGCTGCTGCGGGCCTGCGACGTGGACGCCATCCTGGTGGGCGGCGTGGCGGCGCCCTCGGTCGTGCGCGCCATCCGGGCCCTGCCCTCCCCAGCCGCGCGCACCCGCATCACCGCCGTGATCGGGGCCGAAGTGGAGGACGCGGACGCCTGCCTGCGCGCCGGCGCCGACGCCGTGCTGCGCAAGCCGGTCACGGTGGGCGCCGTCGCCCGCGCCCTGGCCGCCGCCAGCGAGACTGCGCGCGCGGAGGCGGCCTGAGCGGGCGGTCCTGAGGTCTGCTCCCCTCGCGCAAGAGACGGTTCCCGCGCGCGGCCGCTGTCCGGTCCGCCGTTTGCGGGCGGACGGTACACCACCGCCGTGGTCGGCCTGCCACCCACAGCTGAGACGCCGCTGCTGCAGGCGGGCGCGCCACGCTCTCGTGGCGAAGGGGCTTTGAGCTGTTTGCGAGGCGCGGGCGAACGAACCCGGGCTCAGGCGAACCCGGCCTGAACTGGATTCAGCTCAGCTCTCGTCCTTGCTGTTGGAGCCGGCCAGCACCGACAGCATCTCGGCGCTGAACAGACCGGCGCCGAAGCCCCCGTTCCGGGCGTCGTCGCCGTTCAGCACCTGCTGCACCAGCGACTGCTCCTGGCGCGTCTGCTGCAAGCGGGTCTCCAGCGCATAGGCTGCGCGGGACGGCTCATCGCCCAGCACTCGATAGGTCGGGCGTTCCCGCGCCGCCGGCGCGGCTTCCCGAACGCTCGAGGAGCCGGCCTCGCCGGCGGGCGTGCTGCGGGTCAGGTAGGCGTAGACGTCCGCGGCCGAAGCGGCCCGGCCGTTGCGGTAGAAGATGGACCGGTTGGCCGAAGCCGCCTGGGGGAAGAGGCCCGCCGCGCTGGCTTCCGGGCTGCGGTCCTGGGCCTCGATCAGCTTGGCCGCGCCTTTCGGCCCCATGAAGTGCGCCGCGTAGAGTTCGCCCTCGGTGGGATCACGTCCGATCCGGCCCTTGAGATAGGCGGCATGGTCGCTGGCCAGCTCGCCCGCCATCAGCGACGAGCAGGACGCGTCGAAGCGCATGTTCATGACCGCGCGGTGGGCCTCGTCCGAGTTGCACCGCAGCCGTCCGTCCGCGCCCTTCTCGATCATGGCGGCATAGGCGCCGTAGCCGTGCTTGGCCCCGTGCCGCTTCATCTGGCCGAGCCAAGTCTGCTCCACGAACTGGAACAGCCCCGCGGCTGATGAGGTCCCCGCCTTGGCGCGGGGATTGAGGCTGCTTTCCCGGTGCGCCGTCTTGAGCAGGAAGCCGAAGTCCACGCCTGTCCGATCCGCGGCCTTGCGGATGACCCCCTCGATGGCGCTCCGGGCCTGAGTCTTGGCGACGCTCATGGTCCCCACAGTCATAGCCTATGGTTAAGCCTTCACTAACACGTGAATACATTATGCCCGGCAAGCAAGTGAATGTGATCCGATCACGGATGCTTGTGCGGCCAACCTCCTGACGCCGGCTCACCTTTCCGTGCACCCGGGTTGCACGCGCCCCTGCACGACGAACGTTGCCCTGCAGAGCACAAGCACTGGGGAGCCGACGCCATGACCACCTCCGTTCTCGCCTTTGCCCCGCCGC
>JAHWJX010000083.1 GCA_019348195.1 Pseudomonadota bacterium
ACCTTATGTGCTGAATCTCACTCCGCAGTGGCGCGCGGACTGGGGCGGGGTGCTGATGTTCCTGGACAGCGACGGGCATGTCGCAGAGGGCTATGTGCCCAAGTTCAACGCCCTGAACGTGTTCGCCGTGCCCCAGACCCATGCCGTGTCCGCCGTGTCGCGGCTGGCCCGGGCGCCGCGGCTGTCCATCACCGGGTGGCTGCACGCGGGTTGAGGGCTCGGGACGAGGCGGCTTGCCCGCGGTTCGCCGGCTCAGTCCGATAGTCGCCAGGCCAACGCTCAGCTTCCAGCCGGGCCAGCTTGGCCCAGAGGTTCCTCTCCACATCCAGCAGAAAAGTCATTCGCCTCCTCGACCCCAATCGCGCCGAGCTTCTGAGCGACGCTCGTGTGGGGGCGTCGGGATTACTCACTGACTTGCGTCGGGTTCACACCTGGAGTCGCCTTTTCGTACCCTTTCGTGGGCGCAACTTTCTGTAGACCGGAGGCGCAGAGACGACGGGGCGTACGCGCCAGGCCGAGCCGGCCGCGCACGGCATCCCGACGCTTGCTGGAAGGGGCGGATTCCGCCGACTTACCCGGTCGTTAGCGCACGCTCGGAGCGTAGAGCTGAGCTGCGGGGTTCGTGGCGGAGAGGGTGGGATTCGAACCCACGATAGGCTTTCACCTATGCCGCATTTCGAGTGCGGTGCTTTCAACCGCTCAGCCACCTCTCCGGAGGGTCGCGGGCGCGGATACCTAGTCGGGGGCGGAGCGTCGCGCAAGCGGCGTGTGCGGTCGGGACCGCGCTTGATCTCCGCCGGCGATTCCTCAATTGTGGCCGGGGTTGGACAAGGAATTGCGGGGAGTGTGGCGCGAGCGTCACTCACCTGCCGCGCCAGCCTTGCTATAGGCTCCGCAACCGGCCGTGGCCGTCGAGAACAATAAAGGGTTCCTGGAGATGAAACTTAAGCTTCTGGCGGGGGCGGCTCTTTGCGGGCTCTTCGCGGCGTCCGGCGCGTCGGCCCAGGCTCCGAACGGCGTCTATGGCGCCGTCGATCTCGGATACCATGCGCCGGAAGGCATTGAGGCCGAGTCCTCGTCCAATGCGCCGGATGGCCGGCCCTACGACTGGACCTTCGACGGCGAAGACAGCTTCGCCGGCTTCGCCCGCATCGGCTACCGTTTGTCGCCTCAGTTCCGGGTGGAGCTCGAGGGCGGCTACCGCGGCGGCGAGGTCGAGTCCGTTCGGGGCTCCGGCAACCGCGGCGCCAGCTATCCGGTGGGCCTGTGCACCCAGGGCGTGTTCCGCTCCACGGCCAACCCGACCTGCGGCGCGCCCCAGGGCGTGATCGAAGCCCACACCCTGATGGCCAACGCCATCTACGACCTGAACTTCTCCTTCTTCCAGCGCTTCGTTCCCTTTGTGGGCGTGGGCGTCGGGATCAACCGGACCAACATCGACCTGGTTGGTCAGTTCAGCAACGTGGGCACGGTCACCGCGGCCAACCCCCAGTTCCAGAACCTGGTCATCGACGACGAGGACGTCAGCTTCGCATACCAGGGCCTGCTGGGCCTGAGCTACAACGCCACCGATCGGCTGGCCGTTGACCTGACCTACCGCTACCTGACCGGCTCGGACGTCGATTACATCTCGCGGGGCAGCGCCACGGGCGGCCTGCAGCCCGGGACCTTCTCCGGTTCTTACGACGACCAGTCGCTGACGCTGGGCCTGCGCTACAGCTTCGCCGCGCCGCCGCCGCCGCCGCCGGTCGTCGAGCCGGCTCCGGTTGAAGCGCCCCCGCCGCCGGTGGTCGAAGCGCCCCCGCCCCCGCCGCCTCCGCCCGCTCCCGTCTTCCAGCCGCGCGAGTTCCTGGTCTACTTCCCGTTCGATCAGTCGATCCTGACGCCGGAAGCCCAGACCGTGGTGCAGGAAGCGGCCAGCTACGCCGCCGCCGGCGGGGCCACCCGCATCGCGGTGACCGGCCACGCCGACACCTCCGGCTCGGCCGCCTACAACATCCGCCTGTCGGAGCGCCGCGCGCGCGCCGTGGCGGACTCCATGGTCGGCCTGGGCGTCAACCCGGCCCTGATCACCGCCGACTGGCGCGGCGAGGCTGAGCCCGCGGTGTCCACCGGCGACGGCGTGAAGGAGCCCCTGAACCGCCGCGCCACGGTGGCGATCAACTAAGGCGTCCCTCAGGCAAGGACGAAGGAAGGCCCGGCGTTCGCGCCGGGCCTTCTGCGTTTCGGGACCGGTTCCGAGGGCGGGTGCGGCGCGGGCGCGCGCGCCGTGAGCGCCCCGCGCCCGCCTCCGATATGTCGGGGATGAAATTCCTGCTCACCCTCACCGCCGCCGCTAGCCTGGTCGGCGCGGCGCTTCCCGCCTCGGCCGCCACCCAGTCCGCCGTCTTCGCCGGGGGCTGTTTCTGGTGCACGGAGGCCGACTTCGAGAAGGTGCCGGGCGTGGTTTCGGCCGTGTCGGGCTATACGGGCGGCGCCGGCGCCAATCCCACCTATGAGAACCACGCCGGCCACGTTGAAGCGGTGCGGGTGGTCTATGACCCGGCCAAGGTGTCCTACAGTCAGCTTGTCAGCCGCTATTGGGCGACGGTGGATCCCACCGACGATCGGGGCCAGTTCTGCGACAAGGGCCCGTCCTACCGCACCGCCGTCTTCGTGAACTCGCCGGCGCAGCGGAGCGCCGCCCTGGCCACGCGCGCGCGGGCGGCCGCCCTGCTCAAGCAGCCGGTGGTGACTCCGGTGCGCGACGCCGTCCGCTTCTGGCCGGCGGAAGCCTATCACCAGGATTACGCCAAGAAGAACCCGCTGCGCTACAACGTCTACCGCCAGGGCTGCCGCCGCGACGCCCGCCTCAAGGCGCTGTGGGGAGCTCGTAAGGACGTCCGCTAGCCGGGTCCCGGGGCGCCCGCGCCCAGCCGGAGGCTTCGAACAAGGCCGTCTCGCGCGCTAGGCGCCCTTGGTTGTCATAAGTTCGGGCGGCGCCCAGCCTTCGCCACGTCCGGAAGTCGCGGGCGGTCTCGAGCGCATAGGCGGGAACAAGGCTGGCGTGCAGCACGAGGCCGGCTTCGGACGGCTGCAGCGGCGCCTCCGTCTCGGCCTGGTTCTGCGGTTGGGTCTCACGCACCCACATGCGCAGGGGCGGCGCGTCTGGCCGGGCCCAGAACTCGCGGCCGTAATAGGCCAAGGCGTTGAACAAGAAACGATCATCGGTGGTGACCGCCGTCCACGGCCGCCGTCCCGCCCAGTCCGTCACCACGCGGGTGGTCGCCTCCCAGCCCCGCGCGCGCTTGAAGGCGTTGTCCAATCCGAGCGTCGATGCAGCCGCGGGGGAGATCACGGCGGCCAGGAAGACCGCCGCGAGCAGCCCTTGCGACGCCACTGCGCCCCGCAGCGTCCACCGCGCCCACCGCGACGCCTGGCTCCGCACCAGCCAGGCGGCCACCAGAACCGAGGCCGGCGCATAGGCGGCCACCGCCCAGTTGGCGTTGGCGCGCGAGATGAAGGCCTGAACCGCCACAATCGCCAGAGGCGGCAGGGTGAGGCAGAGCAGGGCCAGATCCTCGCTCCGGAGACCCCGCCGCAGCCGGGGGCGGACCAGGACCGCGAGGCCGCCCGTCACCAGGACCAGGAAGGGCAGCGGGCCGAAAACGGCTAGTTGCCCGCCCGCGAACTCCACCAGCTCCCCGAGGTTGAACAGTTGGTCTCCTGACCACTGCGCATTGTCGGCCGTGTGCGCCACGGTGGCGAAGCCGTGGGTCGCGTTCCAGAAGAGGTTGGGCGCCCAGACCAGCACGGCCGCACCGGCGGCGGCGGCCATGGCCTGCGGCCTCCACCGGGCCCGCGCCGCGCGGTCCAACGCCCCGTGCAGGAGGATGCCGGCCACCAGGTATAGCGCCGCGTATTTGCTCAGCACCGCCAGCCCCAGGGCGGCGCCCAGGCCCGCGGCGGCGAACAGGCTCGTCCGCCCGGACCCGGACTTGAGGAAGGCGGCATAGGCCCACAGCGCCAGCGCCAGGAACAGCAGCATGGGCGCGTCGGTGGTCATCACGCCCGCCGACAGCTGCACGCCGGGCATCAGACTGTAGACGACCGCGGTCCAGAAGCCGCTCCAGCCGTCGTACAGCCGGGCTCCCGCACGGTGCAGCGCAAGGGGCGCGCCGGCGTGGGCCAGCACGGCGCCCAGCCGCACCCAGGGCTCCGAATCCCCGCCGATCGCGGTGGTCGCCGCGATGATCCAGGCCACCATGGGCGGCTTGGAGTAGTAGCCCCAGGCCAGCTCGCGCGACCAAAGCCAGTACTGCGCCTCGTCCGGATAGAGCTCGAGAGGCGTGGCGAAGACGGCCAGCAGCCGCAGGGCGGTCAGCCCCGCCACAAGGGTCAGGGTCGCCGTCCAGGGCGAGATCGAAGGCAGGCGGCCGCTGCGCATGCCTGCTGCCCTAACCGGCGCGGGCGCGGGTCGCAACGAACCCGGATCCTCCCGCGGTGTTCGGGCCTGTGTCGGGCGGGTCACATCGCCGCGGCTGTCACGACTCTGTCGCAAATCCGTCGTCCAGCGTTCGGGAACGGCGGCTAGATCCTGCCTCCGAGCAGTGGGCAAGCTTCTGACGCCCAGCGTGCACGAGGATCGCCCCATGCTGACCCTGAAGAAGCTCGCTGGCGGCGTGGCCACGACCGCGCTCATGATGGGCATGGCGGCAGCCGCCTCCGCCCAGGAGACCACCTCCGCCGTCCGAGGCCAGGTGACCAACGCGGCCGGCTCGCCCGTCGCGGGCGCCCAGGTGACCATCGTCCACCAGCCGTCAGGAACGACCAACCAAACCGAAACCGATGAAGGCGGCACCTTCGATGCGCGCGGCCTGCGCGTCGGCGGACCGTATCTGGTCACGGTGGAAGCGCCCGGGTTCGAAGCCGAAACGCTGCAAGGGCTGAACCTCACTCTGGGCGAGACCACCCGGCTCAACTTCGACATCGCCTCGGCCGACGAGGTGGAGGCCGTGACCGTGACCGCCCGGCGCGATCCCACCGCCGACAACACGGGGGTGAGCTTCACCCAGGACCAGGAAGACGTGGACGAGGTGGTGTCAATCACCCGCGACTTCCGCGACTTGGCCCGCCGCAGCATCCTCACGTCCCAGAACACCCGGGGCGACCAGGGCATCTCGATCGCCGGCTCCAACCCGCGCACAAACCGCATCACCATCGACGGGGCCCAGGCTCAAGACGAGTTCGGCCTGAACACAGGCGGCACGCCGACCCGCCGTGGTCCCCTGTCGCTGGAGGCCATCGAGCAGTTCACGGTGGAGGCCGTGCCGACCGACGTGGAGAACGGGAACTTCCTCGGCGGGGCGCTGAACGTGGTTCTTCGCTCGGGCGAGAACGACTTGGAAGGCACGCTCTTCGTCAACTATCTGAACGACGGGCTGGTGGGCGACTCGGTGCGGGGCCGCCCGGTGCCCACCCAGATCACCCAGGAAAACTACGGCGGGTTCCTGTCGGGCCCGATCATCCGGAACAAGCTCTTCTTCGCCCTTTCCTACGAGTTCTTCGAGTCCGCCACGCGAACGGCGACCGGGCCCACGGGGGCGGGTTTCGCCAATGACATCATCGGGGTCACCCAGGCCGACATCGACCGGGTGGTGGGCATCTTCAACGACCAGTATGCGACCGAGTTCGACCCAGGCAGCATCGTGCGCACCACGCCGATCCTGGACGAGAAGTACACGGCCAAGATCGACTGGAACATCACCGACCGCCAGCGCGCCTCCTTCACCGCGCGCTACGCCTTGTCCGAGGAATTCTCACGGACGGGCCTGGGCCCACGATCCGCGGGCTTGAGCTCCCAATATTATCTGACGGGCGAGGAGGACTATTCCTACACGGCGGAGCTGAACTCGGACTGGACGGACCGGTTCTCGACGCAACTGCGGATCACCTACCGCGACGCCGAACGGCGGCAGCAGCCGGAGTCGGGACAGGAATTCGCGCAGATCACCGTGTGCAACACGCCTAACAGCATCGGTCAGACCGGAAGCGCGCTGACCAGCTGCGGCGGGTCCTCCGTGATCACCTTCGGGCCGGATCGCTTCCGGCACGCCAACTTCCTGGAGACCAGCAACGCGGCGATCTTCGCCCGGGGCACCTATTCCTTGTCCAACCACCTGTTCAAGTTCGGCTATGAGGGCCGCAAACAGGACATCTTCAATCTCTTCGTACCCGCCAGCGACGGGGTCTACTACTTCGACTCCGTGGCGGACTTCCAGGCTGGGCGCGCGAACCGGTTCGAGTACAACAATGCGGTCACCGGGGTGGACACGGACGCCGCCGCAGCCTTCGAGTTCTTCACCCACTCGGTGTTCGGGCAGGACACGTTCGAAGTCACCGACACTCTGCGGCTCACGGCGGGCGCGCGCCTGGACGTCTACCAGATGGAGGACGTCCCGGCCTTCAACCAGAACTTCGTAAATCGTCAAGGCTTCACCAACCAGCAGACCTTCGACGGCAAGAGCGTGTTCATGCCGCGCTTCTCCTTCGAGTACGAACCCACGGCGTGGTTCGATCTGCGCGGCGGCTTCGGCCTGTTCTCCGGCGGCTTGCCGAACGTGGTCCTGTCCAACAGCTTCAGCAACACGGGCGTGCTGTCGGCCGGGATCAACATCGAGCGCAGGGCGGACGGGACCTTCGAGGAGACCACCCGCACGCCGGGCTTCAACCAGGCGATCGGGGCCGCGGCCCTGAACATCAATCGAAGCGATCCCCGGTTCGGCTTCGACATCCCCGCCGCTGTTCAAGCGTTCCAAGGCGGAGCGGTGGTGTCGCCTTCGGCCGAGACCAACGCCATCTCGCCGGGCTTTCAGCCGCCTTCGGAGTACAAGTTCTTCACCTCGGCCTCTTTCGAGGCCGAGGAGGGCTGGTCGGACCGTTTCGCTCCGACTTGGGCGCGGCCCGTGCTGGAAGGCTGGCGGCTGAACCTGGACGCGGTGGTCACCCGCGTGAACCAAGGCCTGTTGTTCCGCGATTTCCGGGCGCAGCCTCTGATCGTCAACGGGCAGCAGCAGTTCACGCCGGACGGCCGGATCCGTTACGACGGCCTAGGCGGCACGGCCGCGGTGCGCACGACGAACCGCGTGAGCTCAACCAACCCCGGCTCGAACCGCGACATCGTCGCCCTGAACACCGACTTCGGCGAAAGCTACACCGCGGCCGTCAGCCTGACGCGGCAGTTCGACAACGGCTTGGACGTGCTGCTGGGCTACGCCCGGCAGGACATCGAGGACCAGACCTCGGGCGCCCGATTCGCGTCCACGGCCAGCTCGCTCTACGGCCTCGGGCCCGCGGGTCTGGACCCCAATGAAGAGGCGCGGGGAACCTCGTTCGAGGAGATCAAGAACCGCTACAAGGCCGAGATCGGCTACCGCCGTAACTTCTTCCGCGATTTCGAGACGCGTCTGAACCTGTTCGGCGAGGTGCGCTCGGGGCGACCGATCAGCTTTGTCATGCGCGACGACGCTCCTGGACGCGGGCCGGTGTTCGGCGTGAACCGCGGCAACCACCTGCTCTTTGTCCCCGACTTCCGCAGCGACACGGACACGACCGACCTGAATGTCGGACCGGTGACCTTCGTCGACCGCGACACGCTCAACAACTTCCGCAATGCGGTGGAGCTGTTCGGCCTGCCCCAGGGTCGCATCCTGCAGAAGGGCGAAGGTTCGGACGACCAGCCGGAAGTCTATCAGCTCGACTTCCAGCTCAGCCAGGCGCTGCCGGGCGTGCTCGCCGGGCACCGAACCCGCCTGGTGTTCGATTTGCAGAATGTGCTCAACCTCTTGAACGACGAATGGGGGCTGGTCGAGGAGTACAACGACACCAATTCCCTGGTCGACGTGCAGTGCGCCACCGCGACGGGCGCGCCGGTCGCGGCGGGCAGCCCGGTGTGCGCCCGCTACATCTACCGCGACTTCGACCCGGGGGCGACGCGCAAGACCATCGACGTGAACGGCCGCTCCGTCTGGGCGCTGCAGATCCGGTTGAAGTACGAGTTCTAGGCTGGGGCGAGTTCTCCCAAGCCGAGGGCGGTCCCGTCGGGGCCGCCCTTTTGCGTTGCGGCTCTGGTCAGGCGCGAGCCGCCATCCTATCTGCCCCGCCCGCAAGGAGACCCCGTGAGCCGCATCGTTCCCGCCGAATGGTCGCCCCACCGTGCCATGTGGTTGGGCTTCCCCAGCCACCCCGAGCTCTGGGAGGAGAACCTGACGGCGGCGCAGCAGGAGGCGGCCGATCTGGCGCGCGCCCTGGCGGGGCCGGGCGGAGAACGGGTGCGCCTGCTGGTCGACGGCGAGGACGCCGAGGTCGCCGCGAGGGCCTTGCTGAGCGACACGCCGGTGGAGATCGTCCGCGGCCTGTTCGGCGACATCTGGCTGCGCGACACCGGGCCGATCTACATCAAG
>JAHWJX010000084.1 GCA_019348195.1 Pseudomonadota bacterium
CTCAATACCGACGGCTGGCTGAAGCGGCGGGCCAAGATCCAAGCCGAGATCGAGGCGACGGCCCAGGCCCTGGTCGAGCTCGCCGCGGAGCGGGAACGGACCGAAGCGCCCAGATTGGCGCCGCCCGCGGCCGCCTACGAGCGGTTCGTCGCGCGCTTCCCGTTCACCGAGACCCCCGATCAAGCTCGGGCGATCAGGGAAGTCCTGTCCGACCTGTCTTCAGGCCGGCCGATGGACCGGTTGGTCGTGGGCGATGTGGGCTTCGGAAAGACCGAGGTGGCCCTGCGCGCCGCCGCCGCCGCCGCCTTGTCCGGCAAGCAGGTGGCGGTGGTCGCGCCGACCACCGTTCTGGCGCGTCAGCATGTGAACACCTTCATCCGTCGCTTCGCCGACCTGGGGGTCGAGGTCGCCCACCTGTCCCGCCTGGTCACCCCGGCGGAAGCGAAGTCGGTCAAGGCGGGACTGGCGGACGGCGGCGTCCGCGTGGTGGTGGGCACCCACGCCCTCGCGACCGACAGCGTCGAATTCGCGAACCTCGGCCTGCTGATCATCGACGAGGAGCAACGCTTCGGTGCGGGGCACAAACACAGGCTGCGCAGCCTGGGGCAGGGCGTCCATGTGCTGACGCTCACGGCCACGCCCATCCCCCGCACTCTGAAGACCGCCCTGGTGGGCCTGCAGGACCTCAGCACCATCCTGACCGCGCCCTCACGGCGTCGCCCCATCCGGACCTTCTCCGTCCCCTATGACGCCGCCGCTGTCCGGACAGCGCTGCTGCGCGAGAAAAGGCGCGGCGGACAGAGCTTCGTGGTGGTCCCTCGCATCGAGGACATCGAACCCACGGCGGCCGAGCTGACCGCCCTGGCGCCCGACCTGAACCTCCGGGTCGCTTACGGTAAGATGCCGGCCAAGGATGTCGACACCACCATGGTCGACTTCGCCGAGGGCCGCGGGGATGTGCTTTTGGCCACCAGCATCATCGAAAGCGGATTGGACGTGCCGAGGGCCAACACCATGGTTTTGCGCCGGGCCGACCTGTTCGGCCTAGCTCAACTGCATCAGCTCCGCGGCCGCGTGGGCCGCGGGCGTGCGCAGGGCGTCTGTTATCTGATGACCGAGGCCGGCTATGAGATCTCGGAGGCCACGGCGAAACGTCTGGGCACTTTGGAGGCTTTCGACCGGCTGGGCGCGGGCATGGCCATCAGCGCGGCGGATCTGGACCTTCGCGGCGGCGGCGACCTCTTGGGCGACGAACAGGCGGGTCATGTGAAGCTGATCGGGCTCAGCCTGTATCAACAGATCCTGGCCGCTGCGCTGAAAACCGCTCGGGGCGCGCCCGCCGTTGAATGGACCACGGAGTTCCAGATCGACGCAACGGGCCGGGTTCCGGAGGACTATGTTCCGGAGGCTGAGATCCGCCTCAACCTCTACGCCCGGGCCGCCCGAGCGATGACGCCTGGCGAGGCCGACGCTCTGGCGGAGGAGATCGCCGACCGGTTTGGTCCGCCGCCTGAGCCGGTACGCAATCTGCTGGCCCTGACCCACGCCCGCACGCTTGCGCGCGCGCTCAAGGTGGTTCGGGTGGCTGCCGGCGCGCAGGCTGTGGCGCTCACCTTCGAGCCGGGCTTCAAGCCTGAGCAGGCGTTCGCCTCCGCCCTGGCCGCGGAGGATGCGCTGGAGTGGACGGGCGAACGCCTGCTGTACCGCAAGCCGTCCGAAACGCCCGAGGAACGCGCTTCTCTCGTGCAGGCCTTGCTGGAGCGGCTCAGCTAGGCCTGCTCAGCCCTGGCCGCCAGCGGCGACTGGTCGTAGATCTCCAACAACTGGGACGGGTCGCGGTAGACGGACAGGCAGCCGGCTTCGCGCAGCACCGCTTCCGGGAAGCCGCCGCAGAGCAAGCCGATGGAGCGCACCCCCGCCTTGTCGGCCGCTTGGGCGTCATAGGGCGTGTCGCCGATCACCAACGCCTCGTCCGGCTGGACTCCGACCCTCTGCAAGGCGGCCAGAAAGATGTCGGGCTCCGGCTTGGAGTGCTCCGCGTCGTCCGAACTGGTGGCGCCGTCGAGCAGGTCGGCCACATCGGCGATCTCCTTGTAGCGCGCCAACTCCTGGCCCGAAGCGGATGAGGCCAGGACGATCTCGCGCCCGTCCGCCCTGATGCGCTGGAACAGTTCGCGTACGCCTGGAAAGGGCTGCAGCCCCGGCAGGAACTCGCGTTTGAACAGCTCCACCCGGAACTGCGACATCGCCTCGCCCTCGGCTTCGATGTCCTGCGGTGACAGGAACACCGGCATCAGCTGGTCGCCGCCTTTGCCGATCTGCGCCCGGATGTCTTCGAAGCGCGCCTCCCGGCCGAACCGGCGGAAGGTCTTCAACCACGCCAGGGCGTGCTGGTCGTTGCTGTCGATCAGCGTGCCGTCCACATCGAAGATCACCGCCTTGAGGGTCATGGCTGTTCCTGGGTTGGGACGCGGGTCCGGCCCGGTGGCTTCGGACGGGAAGTTTGCGCTAACCCGGAGCCGGCCCCCTCGTTCCACCGCTCCGCCCGCTTTGTTGTGACATGTCGTGCGCGCGTGTGACGGAACCATAGGGGCCCGCGGCGCGGTTCATTCAACGCGAACCCACCCGGACTGCCTGATTTTCGAAACCCTGCTGGGCCTGCTCGCGGCCTCTGTCCTTCTGGCCTTGCTCGCGCGCAGGCTTCAGCTGCCCTCGGCGGTGGCCCTGGTCCTCGGCGGCATGGCGCTGGCCTTTGTTCCCGGCCTGCCCGAGATCGAGCTCGAGCCGGAGCTGGCCCTGGCCCTCTTCCTCCTGCCTCTGCTGCAGGCCAGCGCTCAGCGTACGGACTGGACCGCCTTCCGCACCAGTCTTCTGCCCATCCTCCTGCTCGCCATCGGCGCTGTGGGCTTCACCGCGGCCGCGGTCGCCCTGGTCCTGAAGCCGCTCGCACCCGACGCACCACGCTTGCCCCGCTGATCCGCCGCTTCGACCTGACCGATCCCGAGATCGAGGCGGTCCGCCCGGAAATGGTGACCGCGCGCAAGGCGGTGGCCGAAGCCGCCATGGGCGTTCTGGCCGAACGCGTCGAGGACCCCGAGCACGGCGACGTCGCCGAGCAGCTTGTCGGGGACTACAAGGCGCGGCTCGAGCACGCCGATCGGCTGAACGAGGACGCCGAAGCCGCGCAGCGACGCATGGACGCCCACCTTCAGCTCAAGCTGGCCGCGCTGGAAGCTGCGCGGGCCAAGTTGGTCGAGCAACGCGACGAGCTGGACGGCGAGACGCTGGCCGCCCTCGTCCAGGAATTGGATCTGGAGGAGGAGCAGATCCGTGTGGCCGTGGACGCCACTCAGTCGAGCTGAGGCGGCGGGCGCGACGGCCGGAGCTCCGTTCGGCCGTTGCACCGGGCCACCCTCGCTGGCTAAGCAAGCCCATGCTTCCCGTTACTTCGATGTTGCAAAGGCCGCGACGCCCCGACGCGCGGCTTCAGCCGGGGCGGGGAGCGGTCCTGGCCGCGCTCGCCGTCTCGGTGGTTGCGGGTCCCGCGCTGGCGGCCGAGGTCGTCAAACTCGACCAAGCCAACCGGATGATCATCGTGCGCTGGGAGGCCGCGCCGGAACAGAAGGTGGTGGAAGCCGCGTTCGACGTAGAACTCCGGGACCCGAGCACACCGGATCCGGCGGGGGGCCGATCCATGACCGGGGCCGCCACCCTCGACTGTCCTCGCCGACTGGCCAAGCTCACCGGGCTCGTCATCCGCTCGGAACCCGGGCTGAAAGGCGCCGAGGTCAGGCGCTTCCCGCAGCAGACCACCTGGGTCCGCCCTGAGCCGTCGAGCCTGCTGAGCGCGGTCCTCGAGGGCGTCTGCGGTCCGGCCGGCCGGAGCCGTCCACCGGCGCTGCTGGGAGCGTCGGAAGCTCCACCGCCCCCGACCCGGAGCAGCCGTCACGTCGAGCCTCTCGCGCCTGTGCGGACGAAGGACTCCGAATCCCGGCCCTACGACCCGCCCAAGGGGGAGTTCCGGATCCAGGTTGGATCGTTTGCGTCGAAGGCCGACGCGGAGGCTCGCGCCGCGGCCCTAGGCCAAAGCGCACCGGCGCTGCCCCGGGCGCGCCTGGAGACGGTCCGGGTCCGATCGGTGATTCATCATCGCGTGCTGATCGACGGCTTCACGGCGGCCAGCGCGGCCGAAACCGCCTGTCGCGACCTCCGCGCGTCCGGAACGCCTTGCCTGGTCAAATCGACCCGGCGTCGCTGAGTCCGCTGGCCGCGGGGTGCGGATCGATGGTGCCGGTTGCAGGATTCGAACCCGCGACCTTCGCTTTACAAAAGCGCTGCTCTACCAGCTGAGCTAAACCGGCCTCCCGCCGCTTATGCCGCTCTCAGCGCGCGGGGGCAACGCAGCCTTGCGCCTGCGACGTCCGGCTTATAGCCCACCGCCATGCCGCAACCGCGTATCCTGATCACCTCGGCCCTGCCGTACATCAACGGGGTCAAGCACCTGGGCAACCTGGCGGGGTCCATGCTCCCGGCCGACATCTACGCCCGCTTTCAGAGGGCCCGGGGAGCCGAGGTGCTGTGTCTGTGCGCCACCGACGAGCACGGGACCCCGGCCGAGCTCGCCGCCGCCGCCGCCGGCCAGGACGTCCGCACCTATTGCGACGAGCAGCACACGATCCAGCGCGAGATCGGCGAGCGCTTCGGCCTGTCCTGGGACTGGTTCGGCCGCTCGTCCTCCGACCAGAACCGCCGGCTCACTCAGCACTTCGCCGCCGTGCTCGAAGACCGCGGCCTGGTGGAGGAGCGGACGGACCGCATGGTGTATTCCGTCACCGACGCCCGCTTTCTGCCCGACCGCTATGTCGAGGGGCGGTGCCCCATCTGCGGCTACGACCGCGCCCGAGGCGATCAGTGCGACAACTGCGGCTCCCTGCTGGATCCCGTGGACCTGCTTGAGCCCTATTCCACCATCTCCGGCTCGCGTGACATCGAGGTCAGGGACACTCGCCACCTTTACCTGCTGCAGACCCGGATGCAGGACCGCATCCGGGCCTGGGTTGATCAACGATCGGACTGGCAGCCGCTCGCCCGCTCCATCGCGCTCAAGCATCTGGACGAGGGGCTGATCGACCGCGGCATCACGCGCGACCTGTCCTGGGGAGTCCCCGTGTGCAGGGACGGGGCGCCTCGCCCGGGCTTCGAGAGCAAGGTCTTCTACGTCTGGTTCGACGCGCCCGTCGAATACATCGCCTGCGCCGCTGAATGGGCCGAGGGCCGCAGGGAAGGGCAGGGGGCCTGGCGCCGCTGGTGGCGGCTGGACGAAGGGGCCGAAGACGTTCGCTACGTCCAGTTCATGGGCAAGGACAATGTCGCCTTCCATAGCGTGAGCTTCCCGGTGACGCTCCTGGGCTCGGAGGAGCCTTGGAAAACGGTGGACGTGCTCAAGGCTTTCAACTGGCTGAACTGGTACGGGGGCAAGTTCTCCACCTCCCAGCAGCGCGGCGTGTTCATGGACGCGGCCCTGGAGCTGCTGCCGGCGGACTACTGGCGCTGGTATCTTTCGGCCAATGCGCCGGAGGGATCGGACAGCGCCTTCACCTGGGAGCACTTCCAGAGCGTCGTGAACAAGGACCTGGCGGACGTCTTCGGCAACTTCGTCAACCGCATCCTGAAGTTCGCCGAAACACGCTTCGAGGGCGTCGTACCTGAGGGGGGGCAGCCCGGCGAGCGCGAACACAGGCTTTACGCCGACATCGGCGCGGGCCTGGCGGAGCTGGCGGCTCAGATGGAGACCATGGAGCTTCGCAAATCGGCCCAGGCTCTGCGAGCCCTTTGGGTGCTCGGCAACGAGTACCTGACCGAAGCCGCCCCCTGGACCGCCATCAAGACCGACCGGGAGCGCGCGGCCGTGGTGGTGCGCACGGGGCTAGGCCTGGTGGCCTTGTTCGCGGCGGTGAGCCAGCCCTTCATCCCCTTCACGGCCGCCGTGGTGGCCGAGGCGGTGGGCGAGGCCTCTCCCGCCCCATGGCCGGACGCGCACGGCGAGGCGGCGCTGCGCCTGCTGCCGCCCGGACGCCCGGTGCGCGCGCCCGCCGTACTGTTCCGCAAGATCGACGATGCGCAGGTGGCCGAATGGACGGCCCGCTTCGGCGGCCCGGAGGCGTGAAGTGGCCGGCGTCGAGCAAGCCCTGATCGAGCTGCTTCGCCTGGACCAATCCGAGAACCGAAACCTGGTCGCCGGAACAGACGCCTACCGAGCGTTACGGGACCGGGATCGGGCGCGCCGGGAGCGCGCTCAAGCGCTTATGGCGCAGGAATACCCGAGTTCGCCCGAGGCGCTCTACGCTGCGGCTTGGCTCTTCAATCATGGCGACGAGGCGGCCGAAGCTCGAACGGCCCACGAACTCGCCCGGCTCGCGGCTGAGCTGGGTCATCGTCCTGCCCGGTGGCTGGCGGCTGCGGCCTTGGATCGATCGCTCATGTACTCCGGCCTGCCTCAGAAGTACGGAACCAACATCGTCCCCGACGGTGTTCGACACCGTGTGTGGGAGGTCGATCCGGCCACCACCGATGCTGAACGCGCCGCTTGGGACGTTCCGCCCCTCGCTGAGATGCAAGCGCGCGCCGTCGCTCTGAACCAACCCATGCCTCCGATGGACTCCGCGCCGGAGTGGCTGCTTTCAGCCTTGAAGCGTTGGCGGAACGAGGGCGCTGTTTAGAGCGGCCGTCGGGCCGCGGGATGCCTAATGTTCCTCCCCGGACCCGTTGCGCAGGTGGTCCGCCTCCTCCGGCGAGATGTCGAGCAGCCCCGGCATGGCGGCGTTGTGCGCCTCCGTCCGGCCGCTATCGACCACCACGTCGCGGTAGCCTTCGAAGATCATCCGTCCGGCCACGAACAGCACGATGAACAGGCCGATGTAGCCGATGATCGGGAAGCGGTGCAGCAGCCTGGCGATCCAGGTCGCCGCCACGCCCATCAGAGCAATGGACAGCACCAGGCCGATCACCAAGACCGTGGGGTGCTCCCGCGCCGCGCCCGCGACCGCCAGGACGTTGTCCAGGGACATGGACACGTCGGCGATGAAGATGGTGAGGAAGGCTTGGCCGAAGGTCTTGGCCGGCTTGACCTTTGCGGTGCCCTCCAGCCCGGCCTCCGCCTGGGCCTCGTCTTCGCCGTGACCGTGCCCCGCGCGCAGGTCGCGCCACATCCGCCAGCAGACATAGAGCAGCAGCAGGCCGCCTGCGACGATCAGCACGCCCCCGACCTGCAGCAGCTGGACCGTGATCAGGGCGAAGAAGATGCGGAGCGCCACCGCGGCCCCGAGGCCGTAGAGGATCACCTTGCGGCGTTGGTCGTGAGGCAGACCGGCCGCCGCCAGGCCCACGGCCACGGCGTTGTCGCCGGCCAGGACCAGGTCGATCATGAGCACTTGCAGAAAGGCGGCCAGCGGCCCGGCGAAGGCTTCGCCGAAGAGGTTCTCGATCATGGCGGGCTGCATGAAGCAGCCCGCCGTTTCGATCAAGGGTCGCCCAGCCGGGGCTTAGCCTCGCGAGGGAGCCGGATCGCCATCCGCATCGCGCGGAGCGTCCGTGTCGGCGCTCGGCGAATAGGGCGTCAGATTCACCGGGTCCGGCCGGCGCCGGTTGTAGCGCCGACGACCGGCGTCGTCTTCGCCGTTCTGCCGGCGGGCATAGACCAGGGCTCCGATCAGAAGAGCGATGAGCAGCAGCCCGGCGCCGATCGCCCGCCAGGACAGTCCGCCCAGGCCGGCGCCCGCGCCGTCCTCGCCGGGCGCAGCGGCGCCCTCGATCTCCGGCGTGATCTCTCCCAGTTGCAGCGTTTCGATGCGCCCGCCCCCCGACAGGGTGGCGTCCACATCGGCGGTGAGCGGCCCGGCCCCGCGCTCGGCGGTGGCGTCCCAGGTGAAGGAGGCCACCCGGCCGGTACGCATCTGGTCGGTCTGCGGCTCCTCGGGCTCGATCCGCCAACCCTCGCCGGCCAGGTCCACGCGGACCTCGGCGGCGCTGGCCAGTTCGCGCAGCCCGACCGCCCGGGCTTCGCGCGTCAGGGTCTCGGACAGCGCCTGGGGCAGGGTCAGGGTGATGCGCTCCGTCTGACCGGGGCGGATGCGCTCCGGCACGGTGAGCGTGGAGTCGCGCTGAACCAGCTGGGCCAGCGTGGCTTGCAACTGCTTGAGCCGCGCGGCCCGGCCTTCCGGCGTGTTGGCGGCAGGCAGGGTGGCCGCGCCGCGACGTGCGGCCGGGGTGGTCTGGGTCCGCGGGGTGGCCGTGCGGCTCGCGGCGGCGCCCGGGCGGCTCTCCGGCTGAGCCGGGCGCGTCGCGCTTGCACCCGTGGCTGCGGCGTTGCGGGCTGGACGATCGGCTGAAGCCGCTTCGGCCTGTTGCGCCCTGCGCTGGGCCGGGGCAGGTCCGCCCATC
>JAHWJX010000085.1 GCA_019348195.1 Pseudomonadota bacterium
GAGGTGAACCGCAAGCGCGTCAGCGATTTCGGTAACAGGGGGCCGAGTGCGAGCCGGTCGGCGGACTGGGCCGAGGCGGCCGTCGCGGAAAGCACGGCCGCGGCGGCGGTTCCTGCGCAAAGTCCCAGTTTCATCCCGGTGTCTCCCCTTCAGCCGGCGACCACGCGACCGGCTATGGACAGACCTTCGAGCCTGGCGCGGGCTGGACCGGCTGACGCAGCTGATCGCCCAGATGCTGGACGCCGAGCGGTTGGGCCGGCGGAGGCGGTGGACCTCGTCGCTGGCCTGTATGGAGATCGCGGATCGGGTCCAGACCGCTTTGGCGCGCTGGAGGCGCTCGGACGTTTCACTGGTTTTCCCGACCCCGTCTCTGCCGGCCTCTCCGCGCGTGTCCGGGCCGCCGCAGTTGGAACGGCTCAGAAGCGCCGGGCCTCGCCCTTCAGCCCGATCGGGCTCCGGGAGGAGTCGCCGCCGCCCGTACGGCGGGCTTGCCGGCACGAGGGGGCGACAACAGGTCCGCCACGGCGCCCGCCGTAAAGGCGTAAACGCCCTTGTGCAGCAGGTCGATCACCTGCTCCTCCTTGGGCCAGGTCCAGGGCGGGGCGCCGACGCCGGTGGCGTTCTCCAGCGTCTGGTCGGTGGCCAGGCGCAGGTTCATGAACACGAAGGAGGCCACCGGCCCCCGCACCCCCTCGCGCGCCATCAGGGCGCGCACGATCCCGAGCAGGACGCCCTGCCCCCAGTGCATGGCCCAATTGGCTCCCAGCGGCTGGGCTTCAGGAGAGGGCCTGCGTCCCAGGAGGGTCAGCAGGGTGCGCGCGGGCACATAGGAGTTCGGCCGCTTCGTCACGGCCTGCTCCGCCTTTTCGGCCAGCGTCATGGCGGCCACGCCGACGGCCCCGGCCAACAAGCCCGCGAGGATCACAAGGGTCGTGGGGTTCCGGAGGGGCGGGGCCGACCTGCCCCCTTCCACGAGACCCCTCCAGGCCGAGGCTGGGTGATTGCGCCTGTTTGGAGTCATCGGCCGTTTCCCGCGTCATGAGCCTGCCTTGGCCAACACCAGGGCGGGGTCAGGGTTCCTTTTGTCCGGGTTTGCAGCGAAAGCGACCCGTACCTCCCCCTCCCCGCTCTCCCGGCGGAGGCCGGGGTCCAAGCCGCCCCGCGCTCTACCTGGGTGGTCGGACGGCCGGGGCCGCCTCGAAATCGAGACACTCGGGTCGCTGTCGACGGCCGCCTGGACCCCGGCTTCCGCCGGGGAGAGCGGCAGGAACGGAACGCGCGCTCAGTCCACATGTGGGCCGGCGGGTCAGGCCGTGAGGGCCAGGAGGGCGAAGCTGGCCAGCCAGTGTTCGCCCATGTAGTCGCCGGACACGTGAGGCAGGCTGGCCTGCAGGTGCCGGTCCGCCGCATCCTGCGCGCCGACGCTGGGCGGCAAGGCCGGCCTCAGAGCGCGCCAGCACCAGGCGCGGGACAGGTTGAGGCCGTCCAGGTGGGCGATCTTGCCGTCCGTGCGGTCGCTCACGACGGCCGGCTCGAACAAGGCGGCCGGCTGGCGGTCCGCGAGGCGGGGGAGGAAGCGGGCCAGCCAGGTTCGGAACTCGTCCGGCGGAAGGAGCCGGCGCAGGCACTCCGCCTCCATCAAGGCCGGCGAGAGAAAGTCGTCGCCCGATGGCTCCCAGGCCTGGCAGTCGACATCGGCCTGGTACCAGGCTCGCGCCGTACGGGTCAGCAGGCCCGCGAGCTCGGCGTCGTCGTAGGCTGCCGCGTACTCGTGGGCGAGCCGGAGCGCGAACGCCGTGTTGAAGTGGGTTCCCGTCCGGATCGGATAGGTGGCCTTGGGCAGGAAGTCGCGAAAACGGTCCGCAAAGGCGCGGGCCAGGGGGCTCAGCGTCGCGGCCCAGCGGGGATCGGCGCCCCCCGAGAGTTCCGCCTGGAGCATGAGCAGCCAGGCCCAGCCGTAGGGGCGTTCGAAGCCCCGGCTGGCCGGGCGGTGCAGATAGGCCAGTTCGGCGGCGACCTTGTCCGGCGTGAGCTGCGCCTCGAACAGGTCACCGATCGCCTCGGCTTCCGCGATGTGGGGCGCCAGCCGGATCAGGCGCGCAAGCAGCCAATAGCCGTGCACGCAGCTGTGCCAGTCGAAGCTCCCGAAGAAGATCGGATGGAGCTCGCGAGGACTGCGCACGTCCTCCGGGCCGGCCATGACGTGGTCGAGCTTGTGAGGGTACTCGCGCCCGAGGTGGCCCAAGGCGATCCGGGCGAAGCGGGAGGCCAGTTCGGGCGTGAGCGCCGCGGTCATCGAAAGGCCAGCAGGAACATCAGGACCATGTTCGCGAGCAGCACCAACGCGGCGGTCGGGACCTGGGCGCGGATCACCCCGTTGAACGGCGCGTGGCGGTCGGGCAGCTCCAGCAGATTGGCGGGCACCACGTTGAAATTGGCGGCCATGGGGGTGGTCAGCGTGCCGCAGAAGCCGGCGAGCATGCCGATGGCGCAGACCACCGCGGGGTCGCCGCCGAAGCGGCCGATCAGGATGGGCAGGCCGATGGCCGCGGTCATCACCGGAAAGGCGGCGAAGGCGTTGCCCATGATGAAGGTGAACATGGCCATGCCCAGACAGTAGGCGACCACAGCCGCCAGCCGGGTGCCGAGCGGCAGGTAGTCGCCCGCCAGCCCGCCGATCACCTCGCCCACGCCCGCCAGCGCGAACACCGCGCCCAGAGAGGCCAGCATCTGGGGCAGGATGGCGGCCCAGCCCACGGTGTCGATCAGGCGGCGGCCTTCCTGAAGAGGGGCGAGCGGGGGCGGGCGGGTCAGGGCCGAGGTGACGGCCAGAGCGACCAGCACGCCCATGCCGAGCGAGATCAGCGTCGCCTGCTTGGGCTCCAGCAGCGGCACCCCGCCGAACTCGATCTCCTTGAGGACCAGGGCGCCGAACAGGGTCACGGCGGGGATGGTCAGGGCGCACAGGAACAGCTTGTTCCCCCAGCGGCTTGAGCCTTCGCGGCGCTGTTCGGGGGTCGTGGTGGCCGGGCGGCCCAGACCCAGGCCGCCGATCCCGCCCACCACCACCAGCGCCACCACCAGGAGGCCGTTGCCAAAGTCGCCGAGCAGGTCGCCGAACAGGAAGCTCAAGGAGAGCAGGCCCCAGAAGCCGGTGTTCCGGAGGCGCTTCGGATTGGCGGGGTCGCGCGCGGAGAGGACCGCAAATGCGCCGAAGACGAGCCCGGCGAGGACATAGAGCCACTGGATGGTGATCATCGGGCGAGCTCCGGTGCGGCCGGCTCCGGCGCTGTTGGCGGCGTCTCGGCCTCGGCGGCGGTCTCCCGCTTGAGCCGGCGGTCCAGCAGCAAAAGGCGCGTGCCGTGGATGGCGAAGGCGGCCAGGGCCGTCGGGATGGCCCAAACGGAAAGCTGGAGAGGTTCGACGACGATCCCGTTCTGTTCGAGAAAGCCCTTGATGAGCAGGATGGAGGCGATGGCGATGAAGATGTCCTCGCCGAAGAACAGGCCGATGTTGTCCACCGCGGCGGAATGCGAGCGGATGCGGAAGCGGGTGCGTTCGGAGATCGGTCCCAGCCGGTTTTCAGCGGCGGCCTCGGCCATGGGCGCCACCAGCGGACGAACCATCTGGGGGTGGCCGGCGATGTCCTTCAGCCCCACCGCGGCCCCGATCTGGCGGAAGACGAGGTAGATCAGCAGCAGGCGGCCGGCGGTGGCCGCACGGATGCGGCCGATCAGGGCGCGGGCGCGCTCCTGCAGCCCGGAGCGTTCCAGCAGGCCGATGACGGGAAGCACCAGCCAGACGGCGCTGACATAGCGGTTGTCGTTGAAGGCCTTGCCGAGCGCGGCAAGTGTTTCGGGCAGGGTGAGCCCTCCCGTGATCCCGGTGACCAGGGCGGCCGCCAGGATCACCACCAGCGGGTTGATCCGGGCCATGAAGCCCACCACCACCACTGCGATCCCGAGCAGGGTCAGTATGCTGCCTTCACCCATGGGCGGTCTCCGATCAACACGCTGACCTTAGGGCCTTACCGCCGGATCGGGGAAGGTGGGTCGTTCGACGGCGCGCCGCGGCCAGCGCCGGCTTCTCACGGGCTAGGGAGGCCTCCGTCAGGTCTGTTCCCCCTCCACCGGAAGGAGGCCTGGGCCGTAGCCCCCGCCGCCCGGGGTCTCGATGAGGAAGACGTCGCCGAGGTTCATGTCGACGGTGGCGGTGGCGCCCAGTTCCTCCACCCGGCCGTCGGCGCGCTGGACGGCGTTGCGACCGGGCCGCGCCGGGCCGCCGCCTCCTGCGCCGAAGGGGGGAACCCGGCGGTGGTTGGAAAGGATGGCCGCCGTCATGGGCTCGCGGAAGCGCACCCGTCGGACGACGCCGTCGCCGCCGGGCCAGGCCCCAGCGCCGCCGGAACCCCCGCGGATGCGGAACTCCTCCAGCAAGACGGGGAAGCGCGTCTCCAAAACCTCGGGATCGGTGAGGCGGCTGTTGGTCATGTGCGTCTGGACCGCCGAGGCGCCGGCGAAACCGGGCCCCGCGCCCGAGCCGCCGGCGATGGTCTCATAGTACTGGCGGCGCTCGTCGCCGAAGGTGAAGTTGTTCATCGTGCCTTGGCTCGCGGCCAGCACGCCCAGGGCGCCGTAAAGGGCGTCCACCACCACCTGGCTGGTTTCGACATTGCCGGCCACCACCGCGGCGGGCCAGCGCGGGTTCAGCATGGAGCCTTCGGGCACGATCAGCTCGATGGGCTTCAAACAGCCCTCGTTCAGGGGGATGTCGTCGTCCACCAGGGTGCGGAAGACGTAAAGGACGGCGGCTCGGGTGATGGACAGGGGCGCGTTGAAATTCGTCGCGAGCTGGGCGCTGGAGCCGGTGAAGTCCACCGTGGCGCGGCGGGCCGCCTGGTCCACCGTCACCTGCACCCGGACCACGGCGCCCTCGTCGAGCTCATAGGCGAACCGGCCGTCGGAAAGGGCGCCCAGCACGCGGCGGACGGACTCCTCGGCGTTGTCCTGGACGTGGCGCATATAGGCCTCCACCACGGGGCGGCCGAACTGAACCATCACGCGCCGGAGCTCGTCGGCGCCGCGGCGGCAGGCGGCGATCTGGGCCTTCAGGTCCCCGATGTTCTGGTCGGGGTTGCGCGCGGGATGCGGCCCGGAGGCCAACAACGCGCGGGTCTCCGCCTCGCGGAAACGGCCGGCGTCGACCAGCAGGAAATCGTCGATGAGGACGCCTTCATCCTCCACGGTTCGGCTCGCGGGCGGCATGGAGCCGGGCGTAAGGCCGCCCACGTCCGCGTGATGGCCCCGGGCGGCGACGTAAAAGGCAGGGTCAGCGTCTTCGTCCACGAAGACGGGCACGATCACCGTGATGTCGGGAAGATGGGTGCCGCCGTTGTAGGGGGCGTTCAGCATATAGGCGTCGCCGGGGCGCATGCCGCGGCCGTCCGCGCCGCCGCCTCGGGAGCGGATCACCGCGCGGATGCTGTCGCCCATGGAGCCCAGGTGCACGGGGATGTGCGGCGCATTGGCGATCAGCCCGCCCGCCCCGTCGAACAGGGCGCAGGAGAAATCCAGCCTTTCCTTGATGTTGACCGAATAGGCCGTGTTCTGGAGCGCGAAGCCCATCTGCTCCGCGACCGCCATGAAGAGGTTGTTGAACACCTCCAGCATCACGGGGTCCGCCTCCGTCCCGATCGCGGTCCGGGCCGGCAGGGCCGTCACGCGCTCCAGGATCAGGTTGCGCCCGGCGTCCACCGTCGCCCGCCAGCCGGGCTCGACCACGGTGGTCGAGGTGGCTTCGGTGATCACGGCGGGACCGTCGATCGAGCCGCCAACCGGAAGGTCGTCACGGGCGTAGAGCGGCGTCGCGTGCTGCGCGCCGGCCATGCGGGCCGGGGCGGTCGCGAGCGGGGCGGGGATGGCCGTCGAGGGCTGCGACTGGGCGGGAGCAGGGGGGACCTCGCGGCCGCGGCCCACCGCTTCGGCGGACAGGCTGTCCACGATCAACGGCTTGGCTTCCGCGACAAAGCCGAAGCGCTGGCGATGCGCGTCGGAGAAGGCGGCCGCCATGGCGGCGGGCGGGCCGTATGGGACGGGCAGGGGCGTGTCCGTGCCGGCGTATTTCAGGTTGGCGCGGAGGAGGATCTCCACCGACTGAACGGGGGCGTCTTGGGCGAGAAGGGCGTCGCGGGCCTGGTCGGCCAGGGCCTGGATCCGGGCATCGAGGGACCCCGCGGCCTCCAGCGGCGCCTCCACCGTGGTCTCGCGAACGGCGCGAACATCGGCCAGGCCCATGCCGTAGGCGGACAGCACGCCCGCCAGCGGGTGGATCATCACCCGGCTCATGCCCAGCGCATCGGCCACCAGGCAGGCGTGCTGGCCGCCCGCGCCTCCGAAACAGGCCAGGGTGTACCCGGTGACGTCGTAGCCGCGCTGGATCGAGATATGTTTGATGGCGGTGGCCATGTTCTCCACCGCGATGGTCAGAAAGCCCTCGGCGATCTCGGCCGGCGCCAGGCGGCGCCCGGTGGCCTCCGCCACCCTATCGGCGAGATCGGCGAACAGCCGCTCGACGACGCCGCGGTCCAGCGGGGCGTCGCCGTTCGGGCCGAACACGGCGGGGAAGTGCTCGGGCTGAAGCTTGCCCAGCATGAGGTTGCAGTCCGTCACGGTGAGCGGCCCCCCGCGGCGATAGCAGGCCGGACCGGGTGCGGCGCCGGCGGACTCGGGCCCCACGCGGAAGCGGGCGCCGTCAAAGGTGCAGATCGAGCCCCCGCCCGCCGCCACCGTGTGGATAGCCATCATGGGCGCGCGCATGCGCACGCCCGCGACCACGGTTTCATAGGCGCGCTCGAACTCGCCCGCGTAATGGGAGACGTCGGTGGAGGTGCCGCCCATGTCGAAGCCGATGACCCGGTCGAAGCCCGCGGCCTCGGCGGTGGCTGCCATGCCCACGATGCCGCCGGCCGGGCCTGACAGGATGGCGTCCTTGCCCCGGAACGCCCCGGCGCCCGTGAGCCCCCCGTTGGATTGCATGAAGAGCAGACGCGACCCCTCGGCCGGCTCGGGGCCGAGCTCTGAGGCGACCTGCTCGACATAGCGGCGGAGGATGGGGGACAGGTAGGCGTCCACCACGGTGGTGTCGCCGCGACTGACCAGCTTCATCAGCGGGGCGACCTCAGAGCTGAGCGACACCTGGGAGAAGCCGATCTCCCGGGCGATAAGGCCCAGGCGCGCTTCGTGCTCGGGGCGGAGCCAGCCGTGCATCAACACCACCGCCAGCGAGCGGAAGCCTGCATCAAAGGCGGCCTGGAGGCCGGAGCGCGCCCCGGCCTCGTCCAGCGCGGTCAGCACCTCGCCCTCGGCGGTGATGCGTTCCCCGATCTCCAGCACCTGGTCGTAGAGGAGCTCCGGCAGCACGATGCGGCGGGTGAACAGGTCGGGGCGGCTCTGCCAGCCTATGCGGAGCGCGTGGGCGAAGCCGCGGGTGACCGCCAGCACGGTGGGTTCGCCCTTGCGCTCCAAGAGCGCGTTGGTGGCCACGGTGGTGCCCATCCTGACGCCGCCCACCGCGCCTGGCGGCAGCGGCCCGTCCTCCAAGCCCAGCAGATCACGGATGGCCGCAACGGCGGCGTCGGTGTAGCGGCCCGGGTTCTCGGACAGCAGCTTGTGGGTGACCAGACGGCCGTCAGGGCGCAGCGCCACCACGTCCGTGAAGGTGCCGCCGCGGTCGATCCAGAACTCCCAGGCGTCAGCCTTCACCGTCCGGCGACCTCAGCCGGGCCGCCCGATCGAGGCGGCGTCGTCGGGCGCGTGCCGGCCGCGAGCCGTGCAGTCGCAGCTAGATCAAGCCTCAAGCGCCCCATGACAGATCCCTCTACCGCAGAGCCAGCCTACAGCCAGACTCGAGAGTTGGAAGGGCGCACCCGTTCACGCCGGAGGCTGGCGCCAGGGTCGGGCCGCGTTGAAGAGAGCCGCGCGGGCGCCCTTTCCTGGGCGCCTCGCCTAATCGGCGCCGCGGCGTTTCACGTTGCTAGGACGACCTCAGAGGCGTTTTCGGGTGTGCCTTACCTGGTCGGCGGGCGCCGGTGTACGACCAACCGGCTGTCCGAGACGCCGGCCTCTTTCCCGGACGGCGGCCGTGGTGCGCCTCAAGGCTGTGGCTAGCCGCTCCAGGCCCTCGTCAGCATGCTAACGAAGGTACCTGTCCTCAGCTTCCGTCCAACGCCGCGCCACTCAGCGCCTCGAACTCAAGCAACCGCCACTCTGATGAAGGCCGGTCAGAAGCGTCGGTTCAGGCCGATGCTGAAGACTGCGGGATCGAGCCGCACATCGGCCCGGATTGGAGCCGGTCCTAAGAAACCTCGAGCCTCGGTCCTGATCCAACTCTTCTTGTAGTCCGCGAAGG
>JAHWJX010000086.1 GCA_019348195.1 Pseudomonadota bacterium
GAACCGCCAGTCGGCCGAGGGCGGGATCGGCTGCAGCCGCCGCTTGGCGGGGGAGGCGGTGACCACGGCCAGGGTGGATTTCGCGCGAACGTATTCGTGTCGCTTGTCCGCGTCCGAGAGGCCGGTCAGGCGGTTGCTCTTAAGGAGGATCACCTCGGCGCCGAGCGCGGCCGTGCGCTCCACCCTCGCCCGCCCATGCGGCCAGTTCAGCGCGGCGGGCGTGACGACCACCCGCTTGGGGATCCAGGTCTTCGGCCCGCGATCCGGCTGCCGCTTGGGCGGATGGTCGGTCTGGACCGGAGCGATGGGGAGAGCGGTCACTGGGGCGGAATGACTGGCGAGGGCAGGAGTTGCGGCGTGGCCCTCCTCCGGCCGCTTCGCGGCCTGTCTCCTCCAGCATGCGGGAGGAGTTCTGGGAGAAGCGATCTCCTCCCGCGTGCGGGAGGAGACAGCCGTACGTCAGCGCGGCAGAGGAGGGCCTAGTTGGGCGAGCGGGCGCGGGCTTCCTGAAGAACGGCGTCAACGGCCAAGTCGGGGTCGGCCAGCACTGTCCTGGCGGCGATCCGGAAGGGGCCAACGCCTTGGCTGAGCACCCAAGCATCTCGTCGGTCATCCCGCGCCACCGTGAACTCGTGGCTTGCACCG
Organism: Pseudomonadota bacterium; assembly: GCA_019348195.1. Classification (GTDB taxonomy): domain Bacteria; phylum Pseudomonadota; class Alphaproteobacteria; order Caulobacterales; family Caulobacteraceae; genus JAHWJX01. The sequence goes on from JAHWJX010000086.1 coordinate 646, forward strand.
TCCACCTCGACCGCGAGCCGGACGGCGGGACAGTAGAAGTCCAGGATGTAGGCGCCGAACGGGTGCTGCCGCCTGAAGACGAACTCTCCGCCTCGGCCGCGCAGGCCACGCCAGAGCAGGACCTCGGGCAAGCTCATGGCTTTGCGCATGCGCCTGGCGCGGGCGAGCGTCGTCGATGAGGCGGCGCGCATGGGTTCAGGTTGCCTGGCGCGACTCAGCTTGGCAACGGCGCGGACCTCCTCTGGCCGCTTCGCGGCCTGTCTCCTCCCGCATGCGGGAGGAGTTCTACTCCGCCGCCATCCGGACGTCGCCCAGCCAGCCGTCCAGGTCGCTGAGCGCGCGCTCGCTCATCACCCGCTTCTTGGCCCGCCCGCGTTCGTGGCTGGGGATCTTGTTCCCGTCCGCGTCCCGCTTCGGTCCCATCATGGGCGGCAACAGGCCGTAGTTGATGTTCATGGGTTGAAAGGCGCCGCCCACGTGACCGCCGGTGACATGGTTCAGCAGGGCGCCCAGCGCCGTGGTGGGCGGCGGGGCTTCGGCGGCCCGGCCCAGCCGCTCCGCCGCGGCGAATCGGCCGGCGAGCAGGCCCATGGCCGCGCTCTCCACATAGCCCTCCACGCCCGTGATCTGCCCGGCGAAGCGCAGCCGCGGCTCCGCCTCGAGCCGAAGCGAGGTGTCCAGCAGCTTGGGGCTGTTCAGGAAGGTGTTGCGGTGCACGCCCCCGAGCCGGGCGAACTGGGCCTGCTCCAGCCCCGGAATGGTGCGGAACACCTCCGCCTGGGAGCCGTGCTTGAGCTTGGTCTGGAAGCCCACCAGGTTGAACAGCGTGCCGAGCGCATTGTCCTGGCGCAGCTGCACCACGGCCCAGGGCTGCTCGCCGCCGCGGTGCGGATTGTTCAGCCCGACCGGTTTCATCGGCCCGTAGCGCAGGGTGTCCAACCCGCGTTCGGCCATGACCTCGATCGGCAGGCAGCCTTCGAACCAGGGGGTGTCGCGCTCCCAGTCCTTGAACTCCGCCTTGGGGGCGTCCAGCAGCGCCTGGATGAAGCGCTCATAGCCTTCCCGGTCCATGGGGCAGTTCACATAGGCCTCGGCGTCACCGTGCGGGCCCGGTTTGTTGTAGCGCGACTGTTTCCAAGCGACTGAGAAGTCGATCGTTTCCGCGTGCACAATGGGGGCGATGGCGTCGAAAAAGGCCAGCGAGCCCTCACCCGTCCGTTCCAGGATCGCCGCCGAAAGGGCGGGGGAGGCTAGGGGTCCGGCCGCTACGATTACGCTGTCCCACTCGGCCGGGGGCAGGCCCGCCACCTCCTCGCGCACGATGGCCACGTTCGGATGCGCCTCCAGCGCCGCCGTGACCGCCGCGGAGAAGCGATCGCGGTCCACCGCCAAGGCTCCGCCGGCCGGCACCTGATGGAGGTCGCCGCAGCTCATGATCAACGACCCGCACCGGCGCATCTCGGCATGCAGCAGCCCCACCGCATTGTGCGCCCAGTCGTCGGAACGGAAGCTGTTAGAGCAGACAAGCTCGGCCAGTCCGTCCGTGCTGTGCGCCGGGGTGGCCCTGAGCGGCCGCATCTCGTGCAGAACGACCGGCACGCCGGCCTGGGCGGCCTGCCAGGCGGCTTCGGACCCGGCCAGGCCGCCGCCGATGATGTGGATGGGTGGCGTCATGGGGTTTCTATACCGCCCCCGAGCGTCTTTGACATCGCTCCAAAGGCCCGCGATGTTCGCGCCGGGACCGCCGCACGCTTGCGGCGAAAGGGGAGACATGGCTGAGTTCTCGGCGACCGACGCTGCCCTTGAAGGGTTCCGCCTCACGCGGGAGCGACCCAGGACGGTTCTGGTCTGGGCGGCGCTGATGCTCCTCGCCAGCCTGGTCAGCAACGGTCTGATCGTGGCCACGGCCGGCGAGGCCTTTACGGCGCTCATGCAGGGCGGCGGGGGCGGCGACCCGGACGAAACCGTGACCAACATGCGCCGTGTCGGTCCGGCCTACGGCCTGCTGCTGCCCCTCGGCATCCTGTTCTCCGCCGTCATCACGGCCGCGATCTACCGCGCCTTGCTTCACCCGTCCGAGGGGGGTCCGGGCTTTCTCCGCTTCGGCGGCGATGAGCTCCGGCTTGCCGGCGCCCTGGTCCTGGTGGGCCTGCTGATCGCGGGCGCCGGGTTCGCTGTCCTGGTCGTGGTGAGCGCGCTGGTCGGGGGACTGGCGGCAGGCGGGGGAGGGGCCGCCACCTTCGGCGGGGGGCTCATCGCCGTTCTGCTGATCCTGAGCGCCCTCATCTTTTTGAGCGTGCGGTTCTCCCTGGCCTTGCCGGCCACCTTCGCGGAGCGCCGCATCCGGGTGTTCGAGTCCTGGCGGCTCACCAAGGGCCGGTTCTGGCCGTTGTTGGGCGCCTATGTGCTGTCCTTCGTCCTGGCTTTCGTGGTGTTGCTGCTGGCCCTGATGATCTACCTCGCGATCGCGGCGCTCGTGGCCGGCGGGGTGGCCGGGGCCAGCTCCGTGTTCAGCCCGGACTTCAGCAGCTTCACCAGCTTCTTCAGCCTGGCCATGATCATCTACATGGTGGTCACGGCCCTCGTCTCCGCCGTGACCACAACCATCACCACCGCGCCGCCGGCCGCCGCCTACCGCGACATCACCGGTTATGGGCAGGGCGCGGCCGAGGTGTTCAGCTAGGCGCGCTTCAGCTCCGCCACGCGCGCCGTGCGCCGGTCCTCGTGCCGGCGCAGCACCTCCGCGAGGTAACGGCCGGTCCAGCTGTCCGGGTCGGCCGCCACCTGCTCGGGCGTGCCGTGGGCCACGATGCGCCCCCCGCCGTCGCCGCCTTCCGGTCCGAAATCCAGCACCCAGTCGGCCGTCTTCACCACGTCGAGGTTGTGCTCGATCACCACCACCGTATTGCCCTGGTCGGCCAGCTCGTGCAGCACCTCCAGCAGCTTGCGCGTGTCTTCGAAATGCAGCCCGGTGGTGGGCTCGTCCAGGATGTACAGCGTCCGCCCCGTGGCGCGGCGGCTCAGCTCCTTGGACAGCTTGACCCGCTGCGCCTCGCCGCCCGACAGCGTGGTGGCGGGCTGGCCCACCCGCACATAGCCCAGGCCCACCCGCTTCAGCGTCTGCATCTTGTCCCGGATGGAGGGCACGGCCTTGAAGAAGTCCGCGGCCTCCTCGACGGTCATGTCCAGGACGTCGCTGATGGACCTGCCCTTGAAGACGATCTCCAGGGTTTCTCGGTTGTAGCGTTTGCCCTTGCATACGTCGCAGGTGACGTAGACGTCCGGCAGGAAGTGCATCTCGATCTTGATGAGCCCGTCGCCCTGGCAGGCCTCGCACCGCCCGCCCTTGACGTTGAAGCTGAACCGCCCCGGCCCATAGCCTCGCGCCTTGGCTTCCGGCAGGCCGGCGAACCAGTCGCGGATCGGCTGGAACGCGCCCGTGTAGGTGGCGGGGTTCGACCGCGGCGTGCGCCCGATAGGGCTCTGGTCGATGTCGACCACCTTGTCGAAATGTTCGAGCCCCTCGATCCGCTCATAGGGAGCCGGCGCGTCCGAGGCGTTGTTCAGCCGTCGGGCGGCCGCCTTGTACAGCGTCTCGATGGTGAAGGTGCTCTTGCCCCCGCCGCTCACGCCCGTGATGCAGGTCAGCACGCCCACGGGGATTTCGCCTGTGACGTGCTTAAGGTTGTTGCCCGAGGCGCCCGTGACCTGGAGCCGCTTCTTGCCCAGGGGTCGGCGGGCGTCGGGGACGGCGATCTCACGCGCGCCCGTGAGATACTGGCCGGTGATGCTCTTGGGGTTGGCCATCACCTCCGCGGGCCTGCCCTGGGCGATGATCTCGCCGCCGTGGACGCCCGCTGCGGGGCCCATGTCGATGACGTAGTCGGCCGTAAGGATGGCCTCCTCGTCGTGCTCCACCACCAGCACCGAATTGCCCAGGTCGCGCAGGCCCTTGAGCGAGGTCAGCAGCCGCGTGTTGTCGCGCTGGTGCAGCCCGATGGAGGGTTCGTCCAGCACGTAGAGCACCCCCGTCAGTCCCGAGCCGATCTGCGAGGCCAGGCGGATGCGCTGGCTTTCCCCGCCCGACAGGGTTCCGCTGCTCCGCGACATCTGCAGATAGTCCAGCCCGACATCGTTCAGGAAGCGCAGGCGGTCGGTGATCTCCTTGAGGATCCGCCGGGCGATCTCCGCCTGCTTGGTCGTGAGCAGGGGCTCCAGCTTGCCGAACCACTCGCCCGCGTTGCGGATCGACAGACTGGACACATCCGCGATGTCCAGGCCCGCCACTCGGACCGCCAGAGCCTCCGGCTTGAGCCGCTTGCCGCCGCAGGTCTCGCAGGGCGTCTCCGACTGATAGCGCCCCAGCTCCTCGCGCACCCAGGCGCTGTCGGTCTCGCGCAGCCGCCGGTCGATGTTGGGGATCACCCCTTCGAAGGGCTTGCTCGTCTCGAACTTCCGCGCGCCGTCGTCATAGGCGAAGCGGACCTTCTCCTTGCCCGTGCCGAACAAGACGGCGTTGCGTCCGGCCTCCGGCAGCGTCCGCCAGGGCTTCTCCATGGAGAAGCCGTAGTGCGCCGCCAGCCCCTGCAGGGTCTGGGTGTAGAAGGGGGAGGGGCTCTTGGCCCAGGGCGCGATGGCGCCTTTGTAGAGCGTCTTGTCCCCGTCCGGGACGATCTTGGCCGGATCGGTGGCCAGCTTCACGCCCAGCCCGTCGCACACGGGGCAGGCCCCTTGCGGACTGTTGAAGCTGAACAGCCGCGGCTCGATCTCGCTGATGGTGAAGCCCGACACGGGGCAGGCGAACCGTTCGGAGAACATCAGCCGTTTGGGCTCGCTCTCGCCGGGCTCGACCGTCGCCCACTCCGCCATGGCGATCCCGTCGGCCAGCCGCAGCGCCTGCTCAAGCGAATCGGCCAGTCGGCCCTCCAGCCCGGGCTTCACCACCACCCGGTCCACGATCACGTCGATGTCGTGCTTGAACTTCTTGTCCAGCGCCGGCGCGTCCTCGACGGCGTAGAGCTCGCCGTCGATGCGGACACGCTGGAAGCCTTGACGCTGCCAGTCGGCCAGCTCCTTCCTGAACTCGCCCTTGCGCCCCCGCACCACCGGCGCGACCAGTAGCAGCCGCGTGCCTTCCGGCAGCGCCATCGTCCGGTCCACCATCTGGCTGACCGTCTGGCTCTCGATCGGCAGGCCCGTGACCGGCGAATAGGGGACGCCCACCCGTGCCCACAGCAGGCGCATGTAGTCGTGGATCTCCGTCACCGTGCCCACGGTGGAGCGCGGGTTCTTGGACGTGGTCTTCTGCTCGATGGAGATCGCGGGAGACAACCCTTCGATCAGGTCCACGTCCGGCTTGCCCATCAGCTCCAGAAACTGGCGGGCGTAGGCGGACAGGCTTTCGACATAGCGCCGCTGCCCCTCGGCGTAGATGGTGTCGAAGGCCAGCGAACTCTTGCCAGACCCGGAAAGCCCTGTGAGCACCACCAGTTCGCCGCGCGGAATGTCCACGTCGACGCCCTTGAGGTTGTGCTCTCGCGCGCCGCGCACGCGGATAAAGGCCGAGGTGTCTCTCATGCGGAGGGCGTCGAACTCTGTCGGGGTGGAACGGTCCGATATGGGATGGCGAGTCGCGGAGCGGCAGGGAACATTAGGCGAACAGGCCTCTGTCGGCAATCCGGCTCCACTTGCCTGCGGTCGCGCTCCATCGTAGCTGGACGACCATGGACGCAGAGCCCCGCCCCGAGGACTCCGGCCCGCCGGGCGCACGGGGCCGGCGACGCGGCCCGCTGATCGTGGCGGGCCTCGGAGCGCTGGTCGCGGCGGGCCTGGGCGCCACGGCGGCGCTGGACGTCTTCCGTCAGGATCCCGCCGACGATACGCCTCCGCCCGCCGCCGAAGGCGGTCTCAAGATCGAGTTGGGGAACGCCCAGGGCGGGGACCGCATCGACCCCGCGCGCCCGCTCCGCTGCTTTGTGGAAGGCAGGTTCGTGGGCGAACTGACGGTGGCCGCCTGCGCCAAGCGCAACGGCGTGGCCGCCCAGAACCTGGACGTGGGCCTCGACGCCCAAGGTGAACTGGCCGCGGTGGTGGCCTTGCCTCAGCCCCAACCGGAGCCGGTCTTCTCCGAGCCGGAGCCGCAACGCGAGCCGATCCTGGACGACTACGAGGCCCCGGCCACGCCCAGCCGCGTGCAAGCGGGCGAGTGCTTGCGCCACTCCGGCGGGGAATGGCGCACCCTGGGCGAGGCGCTCGACCTGGACACCTGCCTCCAGGTCCTGTTCCAGGGTCGCTGCGAGGGGCCCGGCTCCGCCACTTACGGCCGCTGGAAGGGCCAGACCTTGCGGCTGGTCACAGGTCGCGTGGAGATCGCGCCCGACGGCTCCACCTTCAGCACCCTCGTCGAGCAGGACGCCTCATGCATGCTGCCCTGAAGCTCGGGCTCGCAGCGGCTTCCGCCCTGATGCTCTCGGCCTGCCAGCCGGAGTTGGAGGCCCCGCGCGTGCGCGGCGCCTGCTACCACCTGGTCACCAAGGAAGGGCAGGAGCCCCGTTTCAACCGCCTGCCCGGAAACTATCAAAGCCTGGAATACTGCGCGGCCGCCTTGGAGGTGATCCGGCGTCGCGGCGGGCGCGCCGAAATCAACGGCGCCTACGGGGGCCAGTTCCTTTTCCATAACAAGCGCGGGATCATGGTCGCGCAGCGGTACAACGGCATGCGGTACATGGCGCTGGTGCGCACCGGAGACGGCCGGCTGGCCATGCCGGGCGCCATCCGCCAATAGGGCACAAAAGCGGAACATCGGGCTGGACGCCGTCGGGCTCCGGCGTTAACCTTTGCTGATCATCGAGAGGACGGGCGACATGGCGGGCAGCGTCAACAAGGTCATTCTGGTGGGCAATCTGGGCAAGGACCCGGTGGTCCGCTCCATGGGGTCCGGCGACCGCGTCGCCACCTTCTCTCTCGCCACCTCCGAGTCCTGGCGCGACAAGAACAGCGGCGAGCGCAAGGAAAAGACCGAGTGGCACAACATCGCCATCTTCAACGACAACATCGTCAAGGTTGTCGAGAACTACCTGAAGAAAGGCTCTAAGGTCTACATTGAAGGGCAGCTCAGCAGCCGTAAATACACCGACAAGGACGGTGTCGAGAAGTACATGACCGAGGTGGTCGTGAACCGCTTCAAGGGCGAACTCACCATGCTCGACGGCCGCGGAGAGGGCGGCGGGGCGAGCGACTTCGGCGGCGAATCCGGCGGCGGTTATGGCCGGAGCGGGGGAGGGGGCGGCTTCAACTCCGGCCCCGCCAACCGCGGCGGCGGCGGTCCCCGCGAGTCCTTCCCCGCCGACCTGGACGACGAAATCCCGTTCTAGAGCCGAAAGCCTGGAGCGCGCGCGCGCGCCGCGAGTGACGCGTCCTTAACAACCTCGGCGTTAGCATTAGGGCTGTCTCGGGGTGGGTGCGCTCGGTCCAGTATGGCTCCTTTCAGCAATCGGCCGTCGCGTCTGCTCATCGTGGACGACGTCGCGGACAATCGGGCGGTTCTAGGTTCTGTTGACGAAGTGGATTCCCAAATTGCCTGATCGCTGATTCAAGGCTGCTCATTGGGAGAGCGGCCTAGGTTCGAGGCTTGATGTCGGACGAGGAGTGGGCGTTCTTCGCGCCGTTTGTGATCGATACTGGGCGCCGACGGGGGCGGCGGCCTCGAGATCATCGTCTGGTT
>JAHWJX010000087.1 GCA_019348195.1 Pseudomonadota bacterium
GACGCCTGTGACCCGGGGCGAGCGACTGGCCTGCGTAGGCTGGATCCAAAGCCAGGTTCGCCGGGCCGACCAGCGAGAACTGCTGTTCGACCTGGCGCGAGTGCAGGCGACACAGCCGGCGGGCGAGGCGCGGCTGCTGTTGTCCAAGTCCGTGGGCGATCTCCTGCGCATGTGGGCCGAACCCTGAGCTGGGCCGTGAACTCTTGCCGGCCGGCGCAGTTATTCGCGTTCGCGGGAGAGGCGTCATGGCCGAAGTTCGGGACAACATCATCGTCGGCGGCGGCCCGGGCGGCTTGACCGCGGCCATCTACCTGGGGCGTTTCCATCGCCCTGCCCTGGTCATCGATGCAGGCGATCCGCGCGCGGGCTGGATCCCGACCAGCCACAACCATCCGGGGTTTCCGCAGGGGATCAACGGCGGGGAGCTGCTGGGGCTCATGCAGGGCCAGGCGCGGCTGTATGATGCGGAGATACGTCCAGGGACCGTCCAAAGGCTTCACTGCGGTCCGGACGGCGTTTTCACCCTAGACACAAACGGGGGCGAGCTCAGGGCGCGCAGCGTGATCCTGGCGACGGGGGTCCGAGACGTTCAGCCGGACATCCCGGGCATGTTCGCGGGCACGCAACGGGGGGTGATCCGCTGGTGCCCCATCTGCGACGCTTTCGAGATCACCGGGAAGCGGGTGGCGGTAATCGGCAGGAACGCGCACGCGGTGCGCGAGATCGAGTTCCTGCGCACCTACACCGATCGCTTGGCCCTAGTGCTGGTCGACGGGGGGAGGCTCGACGACGAGAACCGACGGGCTCTGGCCGAGACGGGCGCCGAGCTGATCCATTGCGACGCGTCGGACGTCACCTTGGAAGCCCAAGAGGTGGTCGTGAACGTGGACGGGCGGTCCTACAGCTTTGACAGCGCCTACCCGGCGCTTGGCATGGAGCCGCGGAGCAAGCTGGCGCATGACGCAGGAGCCCGGTTGGACGATGACGACCGACTCTGGGTCAACGGTCACATGATGACGTCCATCGACGGCCTCTATGCGGCCGGCGACATGGTGCGCGGGCTCAACCAGCTGTCGATCGCTCAGGCCGAAGGGGCGATCGCCGCCACCGACATCCACAACAAGCTGCGCAAGGCCCAGTTGGCGGGCGGGGCCGACGAGGCTCTGCTGGCGGTCGGCTAGCGACTGCTAACGGCCGACCTGCTTTAGTTCATCCATGATCTGCGGAACGACCGTCCTGTAATCGCCGACCACGCCGTAGTCGGCCACGGAGAAGATCGGCGCGTCGCCATCCTTGTTGATGGCCACGATGACCTTGCTGTCCTTCATCCCCGCCAGGTGCTGGATGGCGCCGGATATGCCCACCGCGATGTAGAGGTCCGGGGCGACCACCTTGCCGGTCTGGCCCACTTGGTAGTCGTTCGGCGCATAGCCGGCGTCCACGGCGGCCCGGCTGGCGCCCACCGCCGCGCCCAGGAGGTCGGCCAGGGGGACGATCACGCGCTCGAACTCCTCGGAGGAGCCCAGGGCGCGGCCGCCGGAAACGACGATCTTGGCCGCGCCGAGTTCCGGCCGTTCCGTTTTGACGATCTCCTCCCGTTCGAAGCGGGTCCGGGCGGCGGGCGGGGTCGGCTGGACCTCCTCCACCACGCCGGAGCCGCCGCCGATCGGGGCGGCCTTGAAGGCCGTGGGGCGAACGGTGATGACCTTCTTGGGGTCGGAGCTCTGAACCGTTTGCAGCGCATTGCCGGCGTAGATGGGGCGCACGAAGGTGTCTGCGTCCACGATCTCGATCACGTCGGAAAGCGGCGCCACGTCCAGCTTGGCCGCCACCCGCGGTGCGAAGTTCTTGCCGGCGGAGGAGGCGGGGGCCAGCACTGCGTCGTAGCCGTCCATCAGGCTCAGGATCAGGTCGGCCACCGTCTCCGCGATGACCTTGTCCAGATCCTCGCGATCGGCCAGCAGGGCGCGGCGAACACCCTGAACAGAGGCCGCCTCTTCGGCGGCCGCGCGGCAGCCGGAGCCCAGGACCAAGACGTCCACCTCGGGCGAGAGGCGTTGGGCGGCGGTGATGGTTTTGTTGGTGTTGTCGCGCAGGTGGGTGTTGTCGTGATCGGCGACGACGAGGACGGCCATCAGAGCACTCCCGCTTCGTTCTTGAGGCGCACAACCAGGTCCTGCGCGGATTCCACCTTGATGCCGCCTTGGCGCTTGGCCGGCTCCGCCACCTTTAGGGAGCGGAGGCGGGGGGCGACGTCGACGCCGTATTCGGCCACAGGCTTGATGTCGATGGGCTTCTTCTTGGCTTTCATGATGTTGGGCAGGGAGGCGTAGCGCGGCTCGTTCAGGCGAAGGTCGGTGGTCACCACGGCCGGGAGGCTCACGCCCAGCGTCTGCAGTCCGCCGTCAACCTCTCGGGTCACCAGGGCCGTGTCGCCCGCCACCTCCAGCCGGGAAGCGAAGGTGGCCTGGGGCCAGTCGAGCAGGGCGGCCAGCATCTGGCCGGTGGCGTTGGTGTCGTCGTCGATGGCCTGTTTGCCCATGATGACCAGGCCGGGCTGCTCCTGCTCGACCACGGCGCGCAGGAGCTTGGCGACGGCCAGGGGCTCCACGGTTTCGTCCGTCTGGATCAGAACGCCGCGGTCGGCCCCCATGGCGAGCGCGGTGCGGAGGGTCTCCTGGGCCTGGGCGGGGCCGATGGAGACCACCACGATCTCCGTGACCGTGCCAGGGGCGTGGTGCTCCTTGCCTTCCTTGAGGCGGACGGCCTCCTCGACCGCGATCTCGTCGAACGGGTTCATGGACATTTTGACGTTGGCTAGGTCCACGCCGGAGCCGTCGGGCTTCACCCGGACCTTGACGTTGTAGTCGATGACCCGCTTGACCGGGACCAACACCTTCATGAGTTCCACCGCGCAACTGGAGCGCCGGATAACTGGCGGCATCAACAACGGGTGTCAAACACCCGGAACGCTTGCCGGGCGGGTTCCCCGGCGTCATCTAGCCCCCATGACGAAGACGATTTCCCGCCTCAAGTACGGGTTCTTCGCCCTGTTCCTGCTGGGCTCGGCGGCCTCGACCTACCACGCCATCTATGTGGTCAAGCCGCGGCAGGACTGCGAGCGGAAAGGCGCGTGGTGGGACCCCGAAGAGCGGATCTGCGCCACGCCCATCGACATCTCCCTGTTCACCGGTCGGCCGCGCACGCCGGCGGCTGCGTCCGCTCCCAGCCGGCCCGCTCAGCCCTGATCGCGGGTGGCGCCGGGAACCCAGAGCACGTCGGCGGCCCCGTCGGCGTTGGCGCGGCGCGAGGCCACGAAAAGGTGGTCCGACAAACGGTTCAGATAGGCGATCGCCGTGGGGCTCACCCTCTCGCCGGGCATGCGGGAAAGGGTGACGCTCGCCCGCTCGGCCCGACGCGAGACGGTGCGGGCCAGGTGCAGGGCCGACGCCAGGGGCGAGCCCCCAGGCAGGACAAAGCTGTTCAAGGGCGACACGGCCTCGTTCATGAAGTCGATCTCACGCTCGAGTCGGGCCACCTGGTCGGGGGTGACGCGGAGCGGTTCAAACCCGAGAGGCTCGTCGCGTTCCGGGGTGGCGAGGTCGGCGCCCAGATCGAAGAGTTCATTTTGGATGCGGCCTAGCGCCGCATCGAGCCAGGCGTCGCCGGCGGCCTGCAGCCGAGCCAGACCCAGGCAGGCGTTGGTTTCGTCCACCTCGCCATAGGCGGCCACCCGGGCGTCGTCCTTGAGAACGCGCTCGCCCGTGGCCAAGCCGGTATCCCCCCCATCTCCGGTGCGGGTGTAGATCCGGTTCAGCTTGACCATTCAGGCGCCCTGGCGGCTGAAGTAGAAGGCGGCCATCAGCACCACCACGGCCACGAACTGGAGCGCCACGCGCAGGCGCATCAGCTTATTGGAATGGGAGCGGGCGAAGTCGCCGCCGCGGAACAGGCTGTAGATGCCCAGGCACAGGGTGATGAACACGGCGCCCAAGGCGATGGGCAGGAGGACGTTCAGGACGGAGGTCATGAAAGAGATTTAGGGCGTGCTCCTCACTTCGACCACGCCCTGCGGCCTAGAGGCCCGGGAGCTTGAAGCGCGTGCGGCCCTGGCGCTGGATCACGACCGGCCTTCCGCCGGTCAGGTTGGCGATGCGGGCCTGTTCGGCGGCGGCGTCGACGGGGGCGGCGGTGGTCGCCGCCGTGGTGGCCGCGCTGGGCTGGTCCTTGCGCCAGAACAGGATGCGGTCGGCGAAGCTCTTTTCCTTGTGGGCGATGTCGCCGAACTCGTCGTCAACCACGTAGCGGATCAAGGGATCGGCCTGCTGGGCGCCGGCCTTGGCGACCAGCAGGTTCTCGCCCTGGCTGCGAACGATGTTCTGACGCGCGCCCAGGAGCGCGTTGCGGGCCGCCGACTCGGGGGCGAGCTCCTGAGGACGGGGCTCGCCGGGTGCGGGCGGACGCAGCGCGTACTCGGGCGGGACCACCAGGGGCGGCTTGGTCACGACACGGAACTCGTCGGGCGTGGTCTTTGCGCCGGCCAGCTGCCGCAGCGAGCTGCAGCCCGAGGCGGACACGCCCGCGGCGGCCAGGGCGGCGAGGAGAAGCAGACTGTGAGGACGCATGAACGCTCCGGGCGGGAACCGTGTTCAGCCTAACTGACAGAGCGGTGCGGCGCCAATGCGGCGTCTTGCGTGACCCATGCTCGATCGTGCGGACAGGCGGTCGTCCGCAGTCAAGGCCGGCGCGAGTCGCGCGCCTGAGGCAGCAGGCTGTCAAGGATCAGCAGGATCACGCCGACGCTGATGGCGCTGTCGGCGACGTTGAACACCCAGGGGAAGAAGCCCAGCCCGGAGACATCGATGAAGTCGGCCACCGCGCCCAGGCGCACGCGGTCGATCAGGTTGCCGATAGCGCCGCCGATGACGAGCCCCAGCGCTGTGGCCAGGACGGGACGGTCCGCCTTGCGGGCCCACAAGGCCAGCATGACGGCCACGCCGAGCGAAAACGCGGCCAGGATCCAGCGGCCCGCGTCGTCCGCCTGAAACAGGCCGAAGCTGACGCCTCGGTTCCAGACCATGGAAAGGGAAAGGATGGGCAGAAGCTCGACGGAGCCGCGCTCGGGAAGGCGGAAGACCTCGAGCACCCAGAACTTGCTGAGCTGGTCGAGGATGATGACCAGAAGGGCAAGGGCGTAAGCACGGCCGCCGAGGCGGGTCACACCTCCCTTCCGCTCTCCTCGACGAAGGCCGGGGTCCATGGCGGGGCCTGCACCCCCGGCGCCCGGTTGGACCCTCGGGGCCCCGCCTTCGTCAGGGAAAGCGGGCGGGGTGGCCAAGGCGTCATCCTGAACGGGAGGGGTCATGCGGCTTGCCCGCGGGCGTGGTGAGCGTCCCACCAGCGAACCGCGTCCAGGTCGCGGTCGGTGAGAGGGAGCCCGTGCTGGTCGAGATTGCGCCGGACTTCGGGGAGGACCTTCCACGAGCGGGCGCATCTGAGCCCTTCAGCTCTGAGCGGCTCGATCACAATACCCGGCTCCGGGAGCTGCGGCCGCTGCACGGTCACCGAAGCCGGCCCGGGTTCAGCTTGGCCCGGACCTCTCAGTTGGGCTTGGCTGGTTCGGAACACGTCCTCGGCCTCCAGGCCTGCAAAGGCCGCCAGCAAGTCGTCCGAAGGCAGATGGACGACCGGCGCGGCCTCCAACGCCGATCCTATGGCCTTCTCCCGGCGCTGAGCTTCCAGAACGCTGGTCACCGCCCCGAGCACTTGCTCAACCTTGGCCCAGCGCTCCGCCTCCGCCTCGTTGCGCCAAGCCTCCGGCGTGGGTGGGAACACCCGCGCGCAGACGCTGCCTCCGCCGGGAAAGCGCGTCCGCCAAGCCTCTTCCATGGTGAAGGGCAGTAGGGGCGCCAGCCAGACCGTGAGCCGGTCGAAGACCGCGTCCATCACCGTCCGGCAAGCGCGGCGGCGTTCGCTGTCGGGGCGGTCGCAGTAGAGGGCGTCCTTGCGGATGTCGAAAAATAGCGCGGACAGGTCGCCGGCGCAGAAATCGGACAGGGCGCGGATCACGTCGGAGAAACGATACGCCTCGTAGGCGGCGCGAACCTCAGCGTCCAAGGCCCAGAGGCGGTGGAGGATGTAGCGCTCCAGCGGGGGCATCCGCTCGAGCTCGATGCGCTCAGCATCGGTGAAGTCGGCCAGCGCGCCCAGGAGGTAACGCACCGTGTTGCGGAGCTTGCGGTAGCTGTCCGTCACGGTCTGTAGGATGGTCTTGCCGATGCGCTGGTCGTCCTCGTAGTCGACCGATGCGGCCCAGAGACGGAGGATCTCGGCGCCGCTGTCCTTGATCACCGTCTGAGGAGCCACGGTGTTCCCTTTGGACTTGCTCATCTTCTCGCCCTGCTCATCAAGCGTGAAGCCGTGGGTGAGCACCGCGCGGAAGGGCGGGGCGCCTCGGGTGGCGCAGGCTTCCAGCAGCGAGGCCTGGAACCAGCCGCGATGCTGGTCGGAGCCTTCGAGGTAGAGGTCGGCCGGCCAGCGGGAGGCGGGGCGCCCTTCCAGGGTGAAGGCGTGGGTGGAGCCGCTGTCGAACCAGACGTCGAGAATGTCTTCGATGCGCTCGTAGTGAGCCGGATCGTAGCCCGGTAGGAGGTCGGCCGGGGGCCGGGTGAACCAGGCGTCGGCGCCCTCGGCGCGGATGATCTCCTGGATGCGGGCGTTGACGGCCTCGTCGCGCAGGGGTTCGCCGGTGTCGCGCTCAACGAACATGGCGATTGGGGTGCCCCAGGCGCGCTGGCGGCTGATCAACCAGTCGGGACGGCCTGCGACCATGCCGCGGATGCGGTTGCGGCCGGCGTCGGGGACGAACTTCGTCTGGTCGATACCCGCAAGGGCCAGTTCGCGCAGCGTTTCAACGCGTTCCTCCGAGGCTTCATCAAGCCGGATGAACCACTGAGGCGTGTTGCGGTAGATGACGGGAGCCTTGGAGCGCCAGCTATGCGGATAGCTGTGCTCCAGGCGGCCGCGGGCCAGCAGCTTGCCTTGGGCGATCAGGGCCTCGGTCACCGCGCCGTTGGCCGGCCCGAACTTGCCGGTTTTTTTGCCTTCGGTCTCCAGGACGGCCAGGCCGCCGAACAAGGGCACGTGGGGAAAGTAGACGCCGTCCTCGTTCACCATATCGGGCACGTCGCGGCGGCCGGATGCTAGCCAGACCTGAAAGTCCTCCTGGCCGTGGCTGGGAGCGGTGTGGACGAAGCCGGTGCCCGCCTCGTCCGTGACATGGGATCCGGGCAGGAGCGGGACGGGGTAGCGATAGCCGGGGTCGGCCCCGGCCAAGGGATGCTCGCAGGTGAGCGGGCCGGGGTCGACGGGCTGGAGGCGGCGCCAGCTGGTGATCCGCGCGGCGGCCCGGACCTCCTCGGCCAGCTTGTCGGCCACGATCAGCCGCTCGCCGGCGCGGGCGTAGGACTCGAGCTCGCCCCCGGTCTCGACGCTCTCCACCAGGTAAAGGCCGTAGGTGATGGCGGGGCCGTAGGCGATGGCGCGGTTGCCCGGGATGGTCCAGGGCGTGGTGGTCCAGATGACGATGCTGGCGCCCACCGCGGCCGGGTCCGCCACCACGTCAGGGGCGTCGGCGCCGACCTGATGCAGGCGCGGGGCCATGTCGCCCGGGTCCACGACCGGGAATCTGACCCAGATCATGGGCGAGTTGTGCGGGTGGTACTCGACTTCGGCGTCGGCCAGGGCGGTGCGTTCCACGGGGCTCCACATCACGGGCTTGGAGCCGCGATAGAGTTGGCCGCTCATGAGAACCTTGTGGAACTCGGCCACGATGGCGGCTTCGGTTGGGAAGTCCATCGTGGCGTAGCGGTGGTCCCAGTCGCCGAGCACGCCGAGACGTTGGAACTCGGCGGATTGCTCGGCGATCCAGTGGTCGGCGTATTCGCGACAGCGGCGGCGGAATTCGCCGGTGGGAACCTCGCCCTTGCGACGGCCCTCCTTGCGCAGCTGTTCCTCAATCTTCCATTCGATGGGCAGGCCGTGGCAGTCCCAGCCGGGGAGGTAGTCCACGTCGTAGCCGAGCGCGAACCGGCTGCGCACCACGAAGTCCTTGAGCGTCTTGTTCAGAGCATGGCCGATGTGGATCGCCCCATTGGCGTAGGGCGGGCCGTCGTGCAGCACGAACAGGGGGGCGCCTGCGGCTTGGCGTTCGGCGCGGAGGCGAGGGTAGAGGTCCGCCCAGCTCTCCAGGATGGCCGGCTCCTTTTGGGGAAGGCCGGCGCGCATGGGGAAGGGCGTGTCGGGCAGGAAAACGGTTTCCCGGAAGTCGCGGGGGGCCGGGGCGCTCTCGGGGG
>JAHWJX010000088.1 GCA_019348195.1 Pseudomonadota bacterium
GGGCGCACGGTCGGCCCAGCCCTCGAGCGCGACGACCCCCGGCGGGTCGTTGTTGCCGATGATGAGGTGTTTGCGGCCGTGCAGGCGGGGGAGAACCGCGGCCGCCGCCTTGGCCGTGCGGGCGAAGTCACCGAGGTGCCAGACCTCGTCCCCAGGTTGGACGCGCGCGTTCCAGTTGGCGATGAGAGCTTCGTCCATCTCCGCCGTGGAGGCGAAGGGGCGCTTGCCGATGTTGAGTACGCGGTGGTCGCCGAAATGGCTGTCGCTGGTGAAGAAGACGACCAAGGCGCTAGGGCTCCGCCGCAGTGGGGCGCCGGTCGTTCGGATCCAGCGCGTCGGGGATGCTTGCGCGAAGCGTCATGGCCCTCTCCTCCGCGACCCCGCCTGGCTAGCAGCCGGGCGCGGCCTATTGAAGGCCGCTCAACACAAGGCGACAAGCGGCCATGTCCTGGAGCCGTCGTTACGAGGAGGCCGAGCCGCAGCGGGTCAACCGATGGCTGGCGCAGAGCGGCGTGTGCTCGCGACGGGAGGCGGAGGCCCTGATCGCGCGCGGGCTGGTGTCGATCAACGGCGAGCGTGTGGACGACCCGGGACGGAAGATCGCGGCGGGACAGTTGCTCAGGCTGGCGGACGACGCCGAGGCAGAGCTGTCCAACGCCCTAACCGTGATGGTGCACAAGCCCGTGGGCGTGGTCTCGGCCCATCCGGAGCGGGGTCAGACCGAGGCGGCGCAGCTCCTGACGGCCGAGCGGTCGTGGGGCGGCGCGGCGGAGGCGCCCGGGCCGGAGCGGAGCCTGCCGCCGCTTGGACGGCTCGACATGGACTCGCGCGGGCTGCTGCTCTTGTCCGAGGACGGGGTGGCGGCCAAGGCCGTGATCGGCCCGGAGTCGACCCTGAGCAAGGAATATCTGGTCCAGGTGGAGGGCGCCGTGACCGGGCGCAAGCTGGGGCTGTTGCGCTATGGGCTGCGGCTCGACGGACGGCAGCTCAGGCGGGCGCAGGTGGGCGTGGAGCCCGACGGGCGGCTGCGCTTCGTGCTGACCGAAGGGCGCAACCGGCAGATCCGGCGGATGTGCGAGCTGGTGGAGCTGCGCGTCCTCGACCTGTTCCGGATCCGCGTGGGGCCGCTCACGCTGGGCGAACTGCCCGAAGGGCGATGGCGCCCGATCACCGTGGCCGAACGGGCCGCCTTGATCGCGGGCGGCGGAGGCGTGTAGGT
Organism: Pseudomonadota bacterium; assembly: GCA_019348195.1. Lineage (GTDB taxonomy): Bacteria > Pseudomonadota > Alphaproteobacteria > Caulobacterales > Caulobacteraceae > JAHWJX01. The sequence continues at coordinate 1,220 of JAHWJX010000088.1, forward strand.
CGCCGCCCTCCCCTGTTCGGCGGCCCGTGTGACCCTTCCTGTCGACCCCAAGCTGTACGGCGCCTTCCTGATCGCCATGACGGTGATGGCCATGACGCCGGGACCGGCGGTGCTCTACGCCATTGCGCAGGGCGCGGAGCGCGGCAAGCGCGCGGTCCTCAAGGGCGTGGCGGGCATCAACACCGCGATGATCGTCTGGTTCACCGGCGCGGCGCTGGGGCTGTCGGCGCTGTTCGCGGCCTACCCGGGGGTGTTCCGCTGGCTGTCGGTCGCGGGCGCCGGTTATGTGGCCTGGCTTGGGGTGCAGTCGATCAGGGGCGCGCTCAAGCCGCAACCGGATCAGCGGGCGGTCGCCGGCTCGCACGGCGCGCCGAAACGGCGGCTGGGATCGCCCTTCGCCGGTGGGTTCGCGGTGCAGATCGCCAATCCCAAGGTGCTGCTCTTCTTCACGGCCGTGCTGCCGCCTTTCATCGACGCGGAGCGGGACGTCGCGCCGCAGCTGCTGCTGTTTGCGGCCGGAACCCTGGTCTTAGATATCGCCTTCATGACCGCCTATGGCCTGGGCGGGGCGGCCTTGACGTCGCGGATGCAGCGGCCGGGGTTCCGGCGGGGAGTCGGCTTGTTCGTGGGGGCCTTGCTGCTGACGGTGGCGGCCTTGATCCTGGTGCGACTGATCGACTGACGTTCACCGCTCTTTCACTAAGCCGGGCGTTCCCTGATGGTGGAGGCCAGGAGGAGAGGGCCATGACTGAGGCGATGAGCGAGTTCGAGCGGCGGCTACGCGGGGAGCGGCTGACGACGGCGGAGGTGCTCTACTACATGCCGGACCATCCGAACCTGTTGCAGCGCTTCACCTGGCAGACGCTGGATCTCGCGCCCGACTATCCGCGCGTGCACCGGTTCCTGCAGTTCTGGCGCCGCGAGATCGAGGCGGTGATCCACTCGGTCACCCTTTCGGCGGAGGGCGTCGTACAGGCGCCGCGGGTGCGGATCGCGGGCGAGATCGGGACTTTGCACTAACGGCTCGCCGGGGCCGCCTGCGATGATCAACTAAGTTGTCGCAGGGGCCCTAAGGCTCTTGGAACTCGTTAATTTCGGTCCCATTGTCCTTATCCACAGGACGGGAACACCCACCGGAGTTCTCAGGAGCAACCATGAAGCGCCTATTTATCGCGGGGGCTCTGGCGGCGGCGACGGCGCTGAGCGCCTGCGCGACGCCTACCCCCTATCAACCCGCCACCCTGACCGCCCGCGGGCCCGTGAACGGCTTCTCCGAAGCCCCGCTCACCCAGAACCGCTGGCGGGTGACCTTCAGCGGCAACACCGTGACCTCGCGCGAGCGGGTGGAGGACGCCCTGCTGCTGCGGGCGGCCGAGCTGACGCTGCAGCAAGGGTTCGACCACTTCACCGCCGTGAACCGCGCCACCGAGCGGGACGTGCGCTACAGCGCCTCGCCGCGGTTCGGCTCGAGCTTCGGCTACGGCGGCTTCGGCTACAGCCGCTTCGGCGGCTATCCTTACTGGAGCCCCTACTGGCGCGCCTACGGCCCGGGGTTCGGCTGGCGTCCGTTCGGCCATTACGGCCGGTTCGGCGGCGGGTTCGGCTTCGGCTACGACCCCTTCTTCGACGACATCGATATCCGCGAGATCGACAGGTACGAGGCCACTGCGGAGATCGTCATGGGCCGCGGCCCGCGCACGGGCGACCCGCAGACCTTCGACGCTCGGGAGGTCTTCGCCAACCTCTCGGCCCGCGTCCCCCGGCCGGCGCAGCCCGCCCCAGGCGGCTATCGCCGGTAGTGATCAGATGGGCCCCGCTCTCGGCGAGAGCGGGGCCTTTCTCTTAGGCGAATAGGGCGGCTAGCCCCTCCCTGCCGCTTCGGTCGCAAGCGGATCAGAACGGCGCAGGCGAGCCCTGCAAAGACCCCAATCACGCCGAAGCTGATCAGGCTGCCAAGCACATCATCGCCCTCCGTTTCGCCAGGGTCCGGGCCGGAGAACGCCAAGACTGGGAAGAGGGCGACGGCGACGCTGACGGTCGCTCCGATGAGCGCGTCCGAGAACACATACCGCCGCGCCCGCAAGAGCATAGATCGTCATATGGTGCCGGACGGAGTCGCGGCGCGGCTTCGGCGAAGACGGGCCCAAGTCGGCGGCCGACTAGCGCGGACCCATCCGGATCGCGCCGTCCAGGCGGATGCTTTGGCCGTTGAGGTAGGGATTACGCGCCATCTCCAGCACCAGGCTGGCGTACTCCTCGGGGCGGCCCAGGCGTTTCGGGAAGGGAATGGCCGCCGCGAGGGCGTCCTGCACGTTCTGGGGCATGGCGGCCATCATGGGGGTGAGCATGATGCCGGGCTGGATGGTGTTAACCCGGATGCCCTCGCCCATGAGGTCGCGGGCCATGGGCAGGGCCATGGCCTTCACCCCGCCCTTGCTGGCGGCGTAGGCCGCTTGGCCGATCTGGCCCTCGTCAGCGGCCACGGAGGCAGTGGAGACGATCAGGCCGCGCTCGCCGTCTTCGAGCGGCTCGGTGGTCATCATGCCGGCGGCGGACAGGGCGGCGCAGCGGAAGCTGCCGATCAGGTTGATGCGGATCACGCGCTCAAAGGCGGCGAGGTCGTGGGCGCGGATGCCGCCGGTCTGCTTGTCGCGGGCCACGGTCTTCTGGCCGATGGCGATGCCCGCGCAGTTGACCAGGATGCGCTCGGGGCCGTGGGCGGCGCGAGCCTGTTCGAAGCCCCGCGCGACGCTCTCGTCGCCGGTGACGTCCACCGGGCAGAAGACCCCGCCGATCTCGCCAGCCACCTCTTCGCCGCGCTCGCGATTCATGTCGAAGATGGCCACGCGCACGCCCTGGGCGGCCAGGGCGCGGGCGGTAGCCTCGCCCAGGCCGGAGGCCGCCCCTGTGACGACGGCGGCGATGTCAGGCGACAGGCGCATGCTATATCCTTGTGGAGCGGAACGACGACGCGAGGGGTTTACGCACCATGAGCGAGCATTCCAACACAAGCGGCTCCACGGCCGATTTCGACCCGCGGGCGGCGCTGGACCCATCCAAGGCGCTGGTTCCGGCAATTGTCCGGGTGAACGAGCTGCGGGTGCAGCAGGGCTTCTGGCCCAAGTTCCGGCGCGTGGCCACCAAGGTGCCTTTCGCCAAGGACCTGCTGTCGGTTTATTTCAGCGCCCGTGACGAGGACACGCCCTTGCGCAGCAAGGGGCTGATGCTGGCCGGGCTGGCCTATTTCGTGCTGCCGGCGGACGCGATCCCGGACATCATCACCGGCCTGGGCTTCACCGACGATGCGGCGGTGCTGTTCGCGCTCATGAACGTGGTCGGCCGCAGCGTGAAGCCGAAGCACAAGGACGCGGCCAAGAACCTGCTGCAGCGGATGGAAGAGTAGGAAGCCGACCCTGCCTTGAGCGATCAGGCCGCGACGCTCTCCAGCGCGGCCTCGTGGGCCGCCGCGGCTTCCATCCATTTGGCCTCGGCGTCGTCGACGCGCTTCTGGGCGGCGGCCAGCTTGCGCGCGACCTCTCCGGAGGGATCGGGGCGGGACAGCAGGGCGGGATCGCCCGCCTTCTGCAGGGCTTCATTGGCGCGGGCCAGGTTCAGCTCGGCGGCGTCCAGCTTGCGCTTGAGCGGCGCGGGATCAACGCGCGAGGGGCGAGCCGGCGCCGGCTCCGGCGGGCGGGCGGCCACGGAGACAGCGGCGGGGGCGCCGGTCCTGGCGGCGCTGCGGGCGCGGTCCAGCACACGGCGGGCGTAATCGTCCATGTCGCCGTTGAACGGCTTCACCGTGCCTTCGTCAGCCAGCCATAGGCGGTCGGCCACCAGCTCCATCAGCGAGCGGTCGTGGGTGATCAGGATCACGGCGCCTTCGTAGTCGTTCAGCGCGTCCAGCAGCGCGCGCCGGCTGTCGATGTCCAGGTGGTTGGTGGGCTCGTCGAGGATCAGCAGGTGGGGCGCGTTCATGGCCACCTGGTTCAGCAGCAGGCGGGCGCGCTCGCCGCCGGACAGGTTGGCCACGGTGGTCTCGACCTTGTCGTAGCCGAAGCCCCACTGGGCGAGCTTGGAGCGGCGCTGGCTCTCGGAGGCTTCGGGCAGGGCGCGGCCCAGAATGGCCAGCGGCGTGTCGGCGGGGTCGAGGGCCTCGATCTGGTGCTGGTGGAACCAGCCTACCTGCATGCGACGGTCGCGGTGCAGCGAGCCGTGTGAGGTGCTGAGCGCGCCGGCGATCATCTTGGCGAAGGTCGATTTGCCCGCGCCGTTGACGCCCAGGAGACCGATGCGGTCGTCCAGGTCCAGGCGGAGATTGAGGTTGCGCAGGATGGGCGCTCCTCCGTAGCCCACGCTGGCGCCCTCCAGCCGCACCAGGGGCGGGGCGAGCGGGCGGGCGGGCGACGGGAGGTGGAACGGCGCCACGCGCTGCTCGATCAGGGTGGCCACCGGCTCCAGCTTGGCCAGGCGCTTCATGCGCGACTGGGCCTGGGCGGCCTTGGAGGCCTTGGCGCGGAAGCGGTCCACAAAGGCCTGGAGGTGGGCGCGCTCGGCTTCCTGCTTGTTGCGGGTGGCGGCGAGCAGGCGGGCCTTCTCGCCGCGGCGGCGTTCGAAGTCGTCGAAGCCGCCCGTGTACATGTCGAGCTTGGCGTCGCTCAGATGCAGGATGGCGTCGACGGAGTTGTTGAGCAGCTCGCGGTCGTGGCTGATGACGAGCGCGGCCTTGGGGTATTTGCGCAGGCGGGCCTCGAGCCAGAGCGCCCCCTCCAGGTCGAGGTAGTTGGTGGGCTCGTCCAGCAGCAGCAGGTCGGGCTCGGCGAACAGGGCCGAGGCCATGGCCACGCGCATGCGCCAGCCGCCGGAGAACTCCGACATCGGCCGGTGCAGGTCTGCGGCGGAGAAGCCGAGGCCGGCCAGGATCTCGGCCGCGCGCGAGGGCGCCCGGTCCGCGTCGATGGCGATCAGCCGAGCATAGATCTCGCCCAGGTGCTCGGGATCGGCGGTGTCCAGCTCCGCCGTGAGGCGCGCGCGCTCCTCGTCGGCGGCCAGCACCGTATCCAGCAGGGACACGGGCGAGGCCGGGGTCTCCTGGTCGACGCTGCCGATCCGAGCCGCCTTGGGCAGGGCGATCTCGCCGCCGCCGGGCGTCAGCTCCCCCTTGATGAGGCGGAACAGGGTGGACTTGCCGGCCCCGTTGCGGCCCACCAGGCCGACCTTGCCGGTGGCGGGGATGAGCGCATTAGCGCCGTCGAAGAAGCGGCGGCCGTAGGCGTCGAAGGTGAGATCGGTGATGTTGAGCATTGGGGCCGGTGTTCCCACCCGCTTGCGGGGGAGCGGGACCGCGAAGCGGTGGAAGGGCGGGGCGGAACCCCGCGGGACGGCGTGCATGTAGCGACGCCTCCTTTGGAGAGCAACGCGGGCCCGTTCTCTTCGGGACGGCGGATCGCCCTGGCGAAGGTGTGGTCGAGCAGGGCTCAAGGATGGAGTGGCGGGAGCAGGGTTGAAGAGGGGCGGACGCTGGCGCATGGGAGCCGGCCCACACCAGCCGGAGAGACACCCATGGCGGACAGGTTCGCACTCGTGCTGCACGGCGGAGCGGGCGCCCAGAGAGGGCGAGACTATTCGGCCGAGGTGGCGCACATGCGCGGGCTGGTCGAGGCCGGGCGGGACCGGCTGGCCGGAGGAGCCTCGGCGCTGGACGTGGTGGTGGAGACGATCGCCCAGCTGGAGGCTTCGGGCCTATATGTCGCGGGGCGAGGCGCTTCGCCCAACACCGCCGGGCGCTACGAGCTGGACGCGAGCCTGATGGACGGGCCCACGGCTCGGGGGGGGGCCGTGGCCGCGCTGCAGGGCTTCGTGAGCCCGGTGCGTACCGCTCGGGCGGTGATGGAACGGACGCATCATGTGCTGCTGGCCGGCGAAGGCGCGGCCATGTTCGCGGGCGAGCAGGACATGGAGTCGATCCCGGGCGAGCCGGGTGAGTGGTTCACCCACGCCGGCGCGGATGAGGACAATCACGCCACGGGGGCGCGGCTGACGCACGGCACGGTCGGGTGTGCGGTGCTGGACCGGGAGGGGCGGCTGGCGGCCGGCACCTCGACGGGAGGCGTGTTCGATAAGATGCCCGGCCGGGTGGGCGACACCCCGGTGATCGGCGCGGGGACCTGGGCGGATGATGCGGTGGCGGTGTCGTCAACGGGAAGCGGAGAGTTCTTCCTGCGCACGGCGACGGCGGTGCAGGTGGCCCATCGGCTGCGCTGGGCGGGGCAGGACCTGTTAACGGCGGCGGCGGCGGCGATCGGATCGGTCGGGGCCTTGGGCGGAGACGGCGGCTTGATCGCCGTGGACCGAGACGGACGGATCGCCATGCCCTACAACAGCCAGGGGATGAAGCGGGCGGCGCTGTTCCCCGACGGTCGGATCACCTCGGCGGCTTTTGAGGATTGATCGTCCCTGCTTGATCGCGGGTCGGCGGGCCGCCACATCGGCGGCCATGTCCGAGTTTCCGAATTGGCACGGCACGACCATCCTGGCCGTGCGCAAAGCCGGCGTGACCGTGGTGGCCGGCGACGGCCAGGTTTCGCTCGGGCCCACGGTGGTCAAGAGCGCGGCGCGAAAGGTGCGCACCCTCCAGAACGGCAAGGTGGTGGCCGGGTTCGCGGGGGCCACCGCTGACGCCTTTACACTGCTGGAGCGCCTGGAGGCCAAGCTGGAGACCTATCCCGGGCAGCTCGCGCGCGCCTGCGTGGAGCTGGCCAAGGACTGGCGCACGGACCGCTATCTGCGGCGGCTGGAGGCCATGCTGATCGTGGCGGACCGGGAAGGGCTGTACACCGTCACCGGCGCCGGTGACGTGCTGGAGCCGGAGCACGGGGTGGCGGCGATCGGCTCGGGCGGGCAGTTCGCGCTCGCCGCGGCGAGGGCGCTGGCCGATACGGAGCTGGACGCGGAGACCATTGCGCGCCGCGCCATGGCCATCGCGGCGGAGATCTGCGTCTACACCAACGGCAACCTCGTGCTGGAGCGGATCGAGGCGTGACGAAGGGCGGCGCCGGGGCCGGGTTCTTCACCAAGGACACGAAGGATGCACGAAGGGCGCGACGGGCATCGGCCGATCTCCCCCGGCGTGGATC
>JAHWJX010000089.1 GCA_019348195.1 Pseudomonadota bacterium
GCTGGTGTTCTCTACGTCCTGCCCGTTACGCATGGGGGTGACGAGCGAGATCAGCCCGGTTTCGGGAAAGTAGACGTGGTCAACGTCGTCACCGGGCTCGTACAGCACCTGCCCAACCACAAGCTTGATCGAGCGTAACTGGGGTCGCAACCGCACCAGGACCTCGCGCGGCAAGGATCGCAGGATCTCGTTGCTCAGCTCCGCAATGGCCGCCGCAGGCCGTGTGGCCTTCCCTCTGACCGGCACGGCGATCTCTTCGGCGTCTCCGGAATCGGGATGCATGGCCGTGTCGGTGGTCGGACTGCCGAGAATGCGTTTCACGTGCGGAGCCTCCGTGCTCGCAGTCGCCACTTTTCGACGCTAGGCTTGCTCACCTGGGAACCTCCTCGTCGCAGGCCGGGCGCTCTCCGGGCTTGTAGCTGGGCTGGACGGTGTTCAGTCGACGCTGAGATCCGCACCCTCTTACCCGTCTGCGCTCACCTGGGGCGCGTCCGCCCGTGCTGCACCCCAGCTTGGCGGCTGGCCGTCCCTGTGCATAGTCCCCAAGCGGGATGGTGACTTTGGCGAGCCTGGAACTGATCGAGGTCCGCAAGGCGTACGGCGCCGCGACGGTTCTGGACGGCGTGTCGCTCAGCATGCAGGCCGGGGAGTTCCTGGCCTTCCTGGGCCCGTCGGGCAGCGGCAAGTCCACGCTTTTGCGCGTGATCGCCGGCCTGGAGACGGTCGACGGCGGCGAGGTCAGGCTGGGCGGGCGACGCATCGATCAGCTCCCCCCCGGCGACCGGGGCGTCGCCATGGTCTTCCAGCACTATGCGCTCTACCCGCACATGTCGGTGCGCGACAACATGGCCTTTGGTCTGCGCAACGCGGGGGTCGCCAAGGGAGAGATCGGCAGGCGCGTGCTGGACGCCGCCCGTGTGCTGGAGATCGAACCGGAGTTGGACAGGAAACCGGCGCAGCTGTCCGGCGGCCAGCGGCAGCGGGTCGCCATCGGCCGAGCGATCGTCAAACAGCCGCAACTCTTCCTGCTGGACGAGCCGCTCTCGAACCTCGACGCGGCGCTCCGGATGCGTACGCGCGTGCAGCTCGCGGAGCTGCGCAACCGGGTGGACGCGGCCTTTATCATGGTGACCCACGACCAGGCCGAGGCCATGACCCTCGCCGATCGGGTGGCGGTCATTCACGACCGGCGCATCCAGCAGGTCGGGCCGCCGATGGAGATTTACGCCCGGCCAGCCAATGTCTGGGTTGCGCGCTTTGTCGGTTCGCCGGCCATGAACGTGGCGCCTGTGGAGCTCTTGGACGGCGAGAGCGACAGCGCGAGCGTCCGGCTGGGCGACGGTTCGCAGGTGGACACGCGCGTGCCGCGGGCCGGATTGGCGGGCGCCGGGCCCCTGCAGATCGGTTTGCGTGCGGAGAGCGTAAGGGTGACGGGAGCGGGGGCCGGGACCACGGACGCGCGGGTGGAGCTGGTGGAGCGCTTGGGCGACCGCACGCTCGTCTACGCCCGCCTTTCCGACGGCCAGGCGTTGACGGGCGAAGACCGAGGGGCCAGCCGGGTGCAGGCTGGCGACATCGTCGGCCTGCGCATCGAGGGCGCGGCCGCGCACCTGTTCGCTCCTGACGGCTCCGGACGTCACCCGGTCGAGTCCACCACGGCATGAACGCGCAGGGCCGGCGGAACCTGCTTCAGGCCGCGCCCTTCATAGGGCCGTTCCTGCTGCTCTATGTGGGGCTGCTGATCTACCCGCTCCTCGACGGGCTGACGCTGAGCTTCCACAGGGCCGACCCGTTTGGCGGACGCGCCTTTGCAGGGCTGGAGAACTACGCGCGACTGGCGTCGGACCCGGTGTTCGGGCAGGCGCTGGGCAACACCTTCAAATACGCGGTCGTGGTCGTGCCTGTGCTCACCGCGATCACCCTCGCCCTGGCGCTCGCCCTGAACAAGCCGGGCCGCACGGCGAGCGTCTTCCGGGGCCTGTTCTTCTCCTCCGCCGTCCTGTCGGTCACTATCATCACGCTCATCTGGCGCTTCGTGCTGACCCCCGACGCCGGCCTGCTCGCGGAGGTCTGGGAAGCCGCGGGGCGCGAGCCGGTCCCTTTTCTCAGCCACCCCGACCTCGCCCTCCTCGCCGTGGCGGTTGCGACCATCTGGTGGAGCATCGGTCTGCCGATGATGCTTTTTTTGGCGGGTTTGCAGCAGATCCCCGAGGACATCTTCGAGGCGGCGGCGCTCGACCGGGCGAACCGCTGGACCACCTTCCGGCGCATCACCCTGCCCTCGCTCCGGCGCACGGCGGTGCTGGTGGTGATGCTGCAGACGGCGGCGCAGCTGCAGCTGTTCGGCCAGGCCCAGCTGCTCACCGCGGGCGGACCCGGCGGGGCCTCCCGCCCCGTGGTGCTGTTCATCTATGAAACCGCCTTCACCCGTTGGGAGCTCGGTTACGCGTCGGCCCTCGCCCAGGTGCTGTTCGTGCTGATCCTGGCGGTCACCCTGCTTCAGTTCCGCGCCGGAACTTCGCGGCGGGAGCCTTGAGCGTGAAGGGCCTCGCCGACCGCCACCGCCTCAGCCCCCTGGCCTTGGCGGGCCTGAGCGTCGCGGCCCTTGTCATGGTCGCGCCCCTGCTCTGGACAGTCGCGCTGTCGCTCAAGTCCAATGCCGAACTCATGCGCGACAGCGGCACGGCCTTTTTCGCGCCCTACACCCTTGAGAACTACCGGGCGATCCTGCAGGGCTCGCAGGTGTTCGGCTGGCTGTTAAACAGCCTGATCGTCTCGCTGGGAACGACGCTGGGCGTCCTGGCGCTCTGCTCGCTGGCCGGCTACGGGTTCGCCCGCCTGGAGTTCCCCGGTCGGCGCGCGCTGTTCGTCTTCGTGCTGCTGGGCCTGGCCGTCCCCGAGCAGGCCGTGATCCTGCCGCGGCACCAGCTGTTCGCCGATTTCGGGCTGCACAACAGCTACCCGGGCCTGATCCTGCCCGGTCTGGCGGCGCCCTTCGGCGTCTTCTTCATGGCCCAGTACTTCCGCGGAATCCCCAGGGAGCTGGACGAGGCGGCGCTGCTGGACGGTGCGTCGCGATGGACGCTGTTCTGGAAGGTGCTGCTGCCCCTGACCTGGCCGGCGCAGGCCACGCTGGGCGTGTTCACCTTTCTGGCGTCCTGGAACGACTATTGGTGGCCGCTGATCTCGGCCACGCGCAGCGACCGGTTCACCCTCACCGTAGGGCTGGCCTCCTCCCAGATGAACTACGCCCAGACGAGCGGCCTGGGCTATCTGATGGCGCAGGCGGTGTTCGCAGCCCTGCCCATCCTGATCGTCTACGCGCTGTTCCAGAAGCAGATCGTGGGCGCCATGGCGGGGGCGGCGGCGGCGCGATGAAGAGCCGGGCTCTCCTGCGGCTCGCGGCCGTGGCTATCATGGGCGCGGCCATGGGGTGCGCTCCGGAGGAGCGGCGCACCGAGATCAGCGTGCAACGCTTCTTCGGCGAGTGCGGCGCCGTCTACGGACGCAGCACGGAGGTCGCCGCGGCCGAGGGCGAATGCGGAATCGTCACGACGCTGATCAACCGTTTCGCCGCGGAGAACCCCGACCTAGACGTCGACGCCAATGTGGTCGCCTGGCCCGGGTACGCCCAGCTCACCGCCCAGATCGCCGCCGGGGACCCGCCGGACCTGGTCACCATGCACCAGTCGGTGATCTCCGACTACCAGGCCCGGGGACTGCTGGAGCCGATGGACGACCTGCTCCGCCAGGCGGGGGTGCGGCCCGAAGACTTCACCGCGGCCGGCCGGCGCGGCGTGACCAAGGAGGGACTCATCTACGGCCTGCCCTGGGACACGGTCGGCGGGCTCTACCACGTCAACACGGGCCTGTTCGCCCAGGCCGGTCTGATGACCAACGGAAAGCCGGTGGTCCCGCGCTCGGCGGAGGAGCTGCTGGAGCATGCGCGACGGTTCAAAAGCGCCACGGGCAGGCCCTACCTGATCCAATCGCAGGTCAACGATCCCGCGACGCATGTGCGCAACCTTTACACCTATCTCTTGGCGCAGGATGCGGTGGTCTTTCCTGATCCCCAGCACATCCGGCTGCGCACGCCCGAAGCGCGGCGGGTCGTGGAGCTGTTCCGCACCTTGGAGCGGGAAGCGCTGACCACCCGCAATCAGGACTACCCGGCGGCCACCGCGAGCTTCCTCAACGGCGAAGGCGGCGTGTTCCTGACCGGCACCTGGATGCTTGGCCCCTTCGAGGAGGAAGCGCGCACGCCCGGACGTCCGCTCCACGACAGCTATGCGGTCATTCCCTACCCGCGCCTGTGGGGCCGGCGGGCGGCCTTCGTCGACGGTCACGCCTGGGTGGCGCCGAAGCGCGAACGATCGCCGGAGCAGAGGCGCGCCTTGGCCCGGTTCATCGGCTTCATGGCGGCGCACAACTTCGACTGGTCGCGCACGGGCCACCTGCCGGCCTTCCGGTCGGTGGTGGAAAGCCCGGAGTTCCAGGCCCTGCCCCACCGCAGCGACATCGCGCCCTTGGCCGCCGCCGGTGCGCCGCTGCCGTCCTTCGTGCAGCGGCAGGCCGCCATCGAGAGCATGGTGGGCGAGGAGCTGGCCTCGGCCATCACCGGGGCCAAAACGGTGGAGGCGGCGCTCCGCGACGCGGAACGGCGGGTCAACGACCTGCTTGCGCGGCTCTGATCGACCGGGGGGCCGCTTCAACGGCGGCCGGCGCGGACTCCGGATGAGCCTGGGCAGGGGTGCGGAGACCGGACCCGCAACCCAGCCTCCGGTGTGCGCGCGGCGAAATCGGGCAGCCGGCCGAACCCTCGCCGTCCCGCGGCGTTCCCCCTCGGACAACGGCGGAGATGAGCGATCATCCTCAGCCGCTCGCAGCGTCGGAGGCTCCCATCTTCGCGCTCCTGGATGAAGCTCGCCGTCAGCGGGGGCTGATGATGGACCGGCTTGGCTACGGGCCGGTGCAGTCGCCGTTCAGCGTCGTGGCGACGTTCGGCGGAGCTAGGCTGCGGGACTATGGCTCAAACAAGGGCGGCGCCGGTCAGCCGCTGCTGATCATCTCCGCCCCCTTCAAGCGGCCCTACATCTGGGACCTGCTGCCCGAAGTGAGCGCCGTGCGACGCAGTCTGGAGGCCGGCCGTCGTGTGTTCCTTTTGGAGTGGACGGATCCCGCCCCCGACACCGCCCTTGGGCTGCAGGCCTATGCCGAAGGGCTGCCCGGCGCGGCGACGGCCCTCATCCTGGGGCGCACGGGCTCGCCCCGAGTCGAGTTCGCCGGACACTCCCTCGGCGGCACCTTCGCCGCGATCTACGCGACTCTTCATCCGGACCTGGTCGAGGCGCTCTGGCTACTGGACGCGCCGCTCGCGTTCGGGGAGCGGGTTGGCGGCCCCTTGGCCCTCGCCGCCCGGCGCGCTCCTCCTGAGGCGCTAGGGTCGGACCGGCCGGTGCCGGGGTCTCTGGTGGCGTGGCTCAGCGCTCTCGCCGTCCCGGACGAATTCCTGCTGACGCCCCTCGCCGACCTGCCGGCGAGCCTCATCGATCCAGGCGGCTTTGCAATCCACGCCCGAGTCATGCGCTGGACGCTGGACGAGTTCCCCCTGCCGTTCCGGCTTTTCGCGGACGTGGTCGACCTGTACCGCGAAGACAGCTTCATGCGCGGAACGCTCATGGTGGGCGAGCGGACCACGGGGATTTCGCGGCTGCGCGGGCCTGTCACAGCTGTCCTCAACACGGCCAGTCGCGTCGTCCCGCCCGATTCCATCCTTGCCGGGCTCCGCGCAGCCCAGGACGTCTCGGCGCGTCTCCTGACTTACGAAGGTGACCGAGGCACGGCGCTGGAGCACGTCGGGCCGCTGGTCTCCCCCAAAGCGCACCGGACGCTGTGGCCTGAGCTGTTCGCCCCTTGAACCTCATGACCGGGAGGGAGACGCCGCTGGGGATGGGCCTTGGCCCACGCGGCTTCGACGTTCGCCCTCTCCGTCCGGCCGGTCCGGGCCGTTCCCGCCCCCGCGATCGCGAGCTAAGGCTGGACGATGAACCCCTCCATCTTCGCGGCCGCCGCCATGCTGTCCGGCGGCGCCTTTTTGGCCCTGCAGGCGCCCACCAATGCGGCCCTGGCCCGCAGCCTCGGCTCGCCCGTAAACGCCGCCTTGGTCTCCTTCGCGGTGGGAACGGCGGGGTTGCTCCTGGCCGCCGCCCTGCTGGGCGTGCGGCCCGAAGCGGCGGGCGTTCGGGCGGCGCCCTGGTGGGCGTGGCTGGGAGGGCTCTATGGAGCTGTGCTGGTGGCCGCCACCGCCTACGCGGCCCCGCAGCTGGGCGTGGCCCCGGCGCTTACCCTGGTGGTGGCGGGCCAGTTCGTGGTGGCCGTGGCGCTCGACCACTTCGGCGCCCTCGGGCTGGCGGTCCGCCCCGTCAGCGCGTCCAAGCTGGCGGGGCTGGGGCTGATGGCGGCGGGCGTGCTGCTTGTTCGGCGACCCTGACACGCGCACGCGTTCACCCGCGATCTCCGCGCTGACGCACGCGACACCCGCCCCCACCGGAAAAGCTTGGTAGCGGATCAGCGTCTGACGGCTCCGGCGCGGCGCCACGACGCTCTGCTGCTCAGGCGACGTCACTCGGCGAAGCGCAGCGTCTGCCCGGACTTGCCTACGCCCGACCGGAGGTTTCGTGCGTCCGTATCTGAGGAACACAGGGGTTTGTCGGTCCTCCATGCCGGGCTGGACCTCACGGCGGCGCAGGCCTGGGCTTGTCCATCTCCCGCAGCCTCACCGAGGCCATGGGCGGAACCTTGGACGCGCATGGCCGACCGGGCGAGGGATCCACCTTTTTGGTCACCTTGCGTCTGCCCTCCTCCCCGGTCCAGACGCCTGTTGAAAGCGCACGCGAACCGCCTGAGAAAGCCGAGCCCATGCGCCACCATGCTCCCGTGCTCGTCGCTGAGGACGATCCCAACAATCGCCGCGCTATGGAGTTGATGCTGACCATCATCGGGGTGGAGGCGGTTTGTGTGAGCAACGGCGCCGAAGCGCTCGAGGCCGTCCGCACGGGCTCTTTCGAACTGGTTCTGATGGACATCCACATGCCCGGCATGGACGGGCTGGAAGCTATCCGCGCCATTCGCGCCTGGGAAGCCGAACGCCAGCTACCCCGAACGAACATCCACGTGCTGAGCGCCCAGGCCTTCGAGCGCGACATCCAGGCGGCGAGGGCCGCGGGGGCGGACGGTTACTCCATCAAACCCATCGCCGCGCCTGAAATCCACGCCCTGGTGCGAGGCGCCTTGGCGATGGACGACGAACCCGCCCCTGCGCAAGCTGTCGTTCGAGGCGCAGCCTAGGCGGTCGGGACTGGGGAGTCCGCGCCGAGCCGGCGACGGGCATGCTTGCGTGGCGGCCTTCTGGTCGCCTGGTTCTCTCTCCCATAGCAACACACGCCCCCAAGCGGACCGGGGCTCTCCCCGGCGGGACGCCGGTTGACGAACATGTCCGTGCTGACCCCGTGCTTGCGGCAGACCTCCGCCGTCGCCATGCCCGCCTCCTGCTCGCGCAGGATCGCCACGATCCGCTCCTCCGCGAACCTCCTCCTCCTCCTCCGTCCGTCCCTCTCCTTGGGCCGGACTCTCGATACCACTGGAGCAACTTCGGGGGGTCACGTCAGCGTTCACAGGTAGACCGATGGAGCATGGTGAGCTGATCGCGCTCCTGTCAGCGAAGTGGGACGAGAAGCTAAAGCTGGTTCTGCCCGTCGCTGGTGACCGGAGGCGGATGGCCACGCGGACACGTGTGCGATCGACCTTGTGCACGTAAACGCGCCGGAGCTCAGAGGGCCCTTGTCTTCCGTTGAAGATCGGCGCTCGATGTGCGCCGCGTGCGATGGAGCGCGTTCAGCAATCAACGGAGATGAACATGGCCACATTCACCGGGACGGCCGGCCGCGACGAGTTCACGGGCACGGCGGACGGCGACATCATCGACGGGATGGGCGGGGACGACTTCATCGGCGGGCGCGGCGGGGACGACCAGATCCGCGGAGGCGACGGGAACGACTTCATCGGCGGCGAGGATGGGGACGACCTGATTGAAGGCGGCGCCGGCAACGATGCCCTGCACGCCGGTGCGGGGAACGACACCGTCCGCGGCGGCAGCGGCAGGGATCATATCCGCGGCGGCGCAGGCAATGACGTGCTCGCCGGCGAGGACGACGACGATTTCCTCGCCGGCGACGATGGGGACGACCAACTGAACGGCGGCCGCGGGAACGATGTCCTTCATGGCGGGGCT
>JAHWJX010000008.1 GCA_019348195.1 Pseudomonadota bacterium
GAATGTCCGCCCGACGCGCCAGGCCTGTGCGTTCGAAAACCGCGAAGTCGTCGCTGTTCTGAAGGACGACGCGGCTCCACCGGCCCAGAAGCGCCAGTTGGATCAAGGCCCGCACGAGGGGCCGGAGAACCCGCGCGCGCCCGTCCGAGCTGCTGAACACATATCCCAAGCCCGCCACGGCGTTGATGCGCCGTTGCACCCCGGCCAGCCGACCGGCCAGCGATCCGTAGATCGCGCACTTCAGCGTGAAGTTGTGGATCAGGCTCGGTCGCTCCGTCCTGAGCAGGCGGGCGAGGCGAAGCAGGAAGGCCAACTCTGCGAGCGGATTAAGGCTGCGCCGGCGCAGCGGGACCGGCCGCCAGTCGAATCCAAGCTCCCGAAGCCGTTGGCCGTAAGGTCCCGGCGGCGAAAGCAGCAGCACCTCATAGCCCAGGTCCTTCAGCCGTCGGGCGAGAGGAAGGCGGAAGTTGTAAAGGTACCACTCGGTGTTGGCGAAAAGGGCGACCTTGGCGCCCGGGGCGGCATTATGCATTCCTGGGCCGGGCTGGTGCTTGCCCACCTCCCATCTTCTCCCTGGCGCCGCCTTCCAGCCTCACCTGCAGCTTGCGCAGCAGAAGGACCTGCTGGTCGCTCAGGCGCACGAGCCGTCGAAGCCCCGCGGCGGCATCCTCGCCAGCGGCCAGACGCTTCACGATCAGGACGCAAAGCGGGCGCGTCTGGGCCAGGCTCGCCTGCAGCGAGGCAAGCGCGCGCCGTGCGCGGGCGTCACGAAGTCTGCGGATCGGGATCGCGCCCAGAGCCATGTCGGCGGCCTCGAGCTGGGGCCAGGGAAAGTGCGGTGGAATGGCCAGTGACTTACGCTCCGCCGCGGTCAGCACGGTGGCGACCTTCCAGATCTGCTCGACGGCCCAGGTCGACTGTTCAAGCGCCGCGGCGCAGAGCTGTCGCTGCCGGTCCGGCCCGTCGGATCGTGCTCGACCGCTCACGACCTTCCCCCCGGATGTTCTTTGAACCCTTAGCGCGGAATCGTCGTTCGGCTCCAGTCGCCTGCAGCAAAGAGCGGGCCAGCAGGGTGCGTCCGATGGACTTCACCGCAGCGCCTTCCATCTAGACGTGGCCCGTTGGAGCTCCGATCCAGCCTGAAGTCTCGGGAGCCTTGGTTGTTGAAGTCACTTTTCAGGCGGGCCAAACCCGAGCCCCGGCCGTTCGTGGAGCTGCAGGGCCTGATCTACGCCATTGGGGACGTGCACGGTCGTCTCGATCTCCTGACCGACGCCTTCAGCCGGATCGAAGCCCATGCCGCCGGACAGACGGCGCATCTGCTGCTGCTGGGCGATTACGTGGATCGCGGCCCCGACAGCCGGGGCGTTGTCGATTTCCTGATGCAGGCGCAGCAGCGCGGGAACGTGACCTGCCTGAAGGGCAACCACGAGCAGATGATGGTCCAGGCGGTCCGAAGCGGGGGCTCCGCCCTCAGCCTCTGGCTGGGCAACGGCGGAGTGGAGGCTCTGCGCTCGTACGGCATCCTGCAATCCACAGACCTCTGGGCTGCGCCGCCTGAGCACATCGGCTGGATGGAGGGGCTCCCGCTGCTCGCGCGCGACCCGCACCGGATTTACGTCCATGCGGGCCTGGCCCCGGGCGTTCCGCTTGAGCAGCAGCCGGAAGAGACCTGCCTCTGGATCCGGGAGAAGTTCCTGCGTGCGGACGCCGGCGCCTTTCCCGCACACGTGGTTCATGGGCACACGCCGCACTGGGCGGGCAAGAAGGACCCGCGTCGCCCGGAGCTGCTCCCGCACCGGACGAACCTCGACACCGGCGCCTACTACACGGACGTGCTCACTGTTGGAGTTTTCCGATCCGACAGGCCCGGCGGTCCTAGCGAAGTTCTCACCGTCGAAATCCTCGGCTAGACGCGAGGGCTGGCGCGGGCCGCGCAAGCGCGGCGTCGATCGCCGCTTCGGCGCGCTGTTGATCCACCAGCAAAGCGGCGCGGGCGGCGGCCGCTGTGACGCAGTAGGCGGCGCCCATTCCCAGGCCTTGGGCGCGGCTCTCCTGACGGCCGGTTCGAACGGGGTCCTCTACCGAAGCGTCCGACGGCCCACAGGGGAATGCATCGCCTGTTTCCGGCCACCTCTGGTCCTGAACCTGCGCCCTGCTGCTCACTACGAGTACATCTGGTCCGGCCGTCCCCCACCCTGGATACAGCGAAGCGGAGCCTAGCGGTGACGGAGGTCGCTGGTCGGTGACACCCGCCGGGGCTGGATCGACCGAGGCTGGCGCCGATCCGCACCGGTCACCCCGCTCGAACGACGTCCCGGGGTAAACCGGCCTTGTGCTGCCTGGGCTTTCGAGACCAAGCTATGCGCCTCCCGTTCCCCCGGAGCGGCGCGGGAGAGGTTCAAAGGATCAAGCCCCATCCCTTGGGTGCGCTCAATGGAAAGCCGCTGCGCCGGGGCCAACAGGAGGGACGCTGCATGCGAGAGCACCTGAGCTTCTACATCGGCGGCGCCTGGGTCGCGCCGAGGCGCGAGGCGGCGATCGACGTGGTCGATCCCTCGACGGAAGCCGTCGTCGGACGCGTCGCCATGGGCGGGGTTGAGGACGTGGACGCGGCCGTTCACGCGGCGCGCATGGCGTTCCCGGCGTGGTCGACAACCTCGCGGGAGGAGCGTCTTTCCGTACTGGAGCGGGTGCTGGCGGAATATGGACACAGGATGGGTGACGTGGCCGCCGCCATCACCGCGGAGATGGGCGCGCCTACGACCCTGGCTTTGCGAGCTCAGGCGCCCATCGCCGCCGCCCATCTTCAGACCGCCATCGAGGTGCTGCGGGACTATCCGTTCGAGGAGGCTCGCGGCTCCACACGGATACTAAAGGAGCCCATCGGGGTTTGCGGGTTCATCACCCCCTGGAACTGGCCGATGAACCAGATCATGTGCAAGGTCGCGCCTGCCCTGGCGGTCGGCTGCACCATGGTGCTGAAGCCGTCCGAGATCGCCCCCTTCTCTGCCCAAATCCTGGCCGAGGTGATGGACGCGGCCGGGGTCCCGGCGGGAGTCTTCAATCTGGTCTATGGTGACGGGGCCACCGTCGGGGCTGCGATCGCCGCTCACCCCGGAGTGGATATGGTGTCGTTCACCGGCTCCACCCGCGCGGGCGTTCAGGTGGCCAAGGCCGCCGCGGACACCGTCAAGCGCGTGGCTCAGGAGCTCGGCGGGAAGTCGCCCAACATCATTCTGGATGACGCGGACCTGCCTCGCGCAGTGGCCAGCGGCGTGAAGCAGGTGATGATCAACTCGGGTCAGAGCTGCAACGCCCCGACGCGCATGCTGGTCCCGCAGGCCCGGATGGAGGAGGCGGTCGCCGCCGCCCAAGCTGCAGCGCAGAAGATCACGGTGGGGCCTCCGTCGGCGGACAACCATATCGGGCCCGTGGTGTCCCAGGCGCAGTGGAGCAAGATCCAGGGCTTGATCGAACGGGGCATGGAGGAGGGCGCCGTCCTGATCGCCGGCGGCCCTGGCCGGCCCGCCGGACTCGACAAGGGTTGGTACGTCCGGCCCACGGTGTTCGCTCACGTCAAGAACGACATGGCCGTCGCTCGGGAGGAGATTTTCGGCCCCGTCTTGGTGATCCTCGGCTACGCCGACGAGGATGACGCCGTCCGGATCGCCAACGACACGCCTTATGGGCTTTCTGCCTACATAAGCGGGAGCGACCTGAACCGAGCCAGGCGTGTCGCGGCGCGCCTTCGCGCCGGCCAGGTCAACATCAACCACGCAGCCATCGACCGGCACGCGCCTTTCGGAGGCTACAAGCAATCGGGCAACGGTCGCGAGTGGGGCGAGCACGCCTTTGGTGAGTTCCTCGAGATCAAGGCCGTCCTCGGCTATGATCAGGCCGCCTAGGGATACGCGTCGAGCAAGCTAAAGCCGCCCTTCTTCCACGAACGCGCACGGCCTGCGCCTCCACCTAAGATCGGGCTTTCAGCCGGTTGAAGGCGCGAGCCGGCCAGCGTCGCTGGCCCTTCTAGACCTGAAACATACGCTCAACGGAAACGGCTGCGCCGGTGCAGCTGGATCGCCATACCTGACGTTCCAATACGACCCGACCCACACAGTCGCGTAGGCTTCAGGGCGATCCGAAGACGAGCCAGGGCGCTGAGGCCCTGCGGCAACAGGTCGGCTCGCCAGAGCTATTGCAGCATACTCTGAGTTCGATTTAACGTCCGCCCCAAAGCGGTCCGCTAGAGATCGTCACGAGAGACGCCGATCAGGGGCGTCGGGTCTGGGAGGACGTCATGCTGCGGAAGACCATACTGAACGGCGCCAGTTCGCTGGCGACCCTCGGCGTCCTGGCGCTCGCGAGCGCAGCCTACGCTCAGCAACAATCCGATCCCGTCGAACAGTCGGGCGCGCAGGTCGACAACGACCGCGCCAATACGGTGGACGAGATCATCGTCACCGCGACCAAGCGGGAGCAAAGCCTGCAGGACGTCCCGGTGGTGGTCACCGCCATCTCCGAGGAGCTGCTGGAAGACGCCGGCGTTCGCGATATCAGAGACCTGCAGATTCTGGTGCCCGGCCTGACGGTCACCTCCACCTCCAACGAGACGATCACCACGGCGCGCATCCGCGGTATCGGCACGGTGGGCGACAACCCGGGCCTGGAGTCCTCCGTCCTGGTGACCATCGACGGCGTCTACCGGCCGCGCAACGGCGTGGGATTCGGCGACCTCGGCCAACTCCAGCGCATCGAGGTGCTGAAAGGGCCGCAGGGCACCCTGTTCGGCAAGAACGCTTCTTCGGGCGTGATCAACATCATCACCGAGGCCCCCAGCTTTGACTTCGGGGTGGAGGCTGAGGCGACCGTGGGCAACTACGGCATGCTGGGCGGTTCGGGCTCGGTGACCGGTCCCTTGATCGCGGATCGGCTGGCGGGTCGGCTGTTCGTTGCCCGGCGGGTGCGCGACGGCTACCTGGACGTGCTGACCGGTCCGGGCCCGCGCACCCTGACGGAGGATGTCGATCAGGATTATTACACCATCCGGGGCCAGCTGCTGGGGACGCCCAACGAGCGCGTCGATATCCGGGTCATCGGCGACTACAGCAAGCGCGACGAGAACTGCTGCCTGGGGCCGCAGCTGTTCGTGGGCCAGGCGCCCAATTCGCGCGCCAACTTCATCAACCAGATCCGGCCGGGCGCCGTGGACGTCTCCGGCCAGGAGTTCCGGCGCGTCGCCCGCGGCAACCGGAACACCACCCAGCAGATCGAAGACATGGGCGTCTCGGCGGAGGTCAACGCCGAGCTTGCGCCGGACCTGAACTTCACCTCGATCAGCGCGGCGCGGAGGTTCGAAACCCTGACGGGTCAGGACTCCGACTTCACCTACGCGGACATCGCCTACCGGGCGGACGACGGCTCGAACGTCGTCCAATTCGGCCAGCTCTCCCAGGAGCTTCGCCTGCAGGGTACGCGCGGGCGGTTGGACCTCCTGGTGGGCGGCTTCTACTCGCGCGAGGAGCTCGACACCGCCGCCAGCCTTCTGTTCGGTGTCGACTATTATCCCTACTTCGCTCAGCGCGTGCTGGGCAATGTGCCGGCGCTGATCGGGCTGACCCCTGGAACCATCTTCCAGGCGGGCACGGGCACCCGGGACGTCCACAGCCAGACGACCGACAGCTTTGCCGTCTTCACCGACAACACCTTCACCCTCACCGACCAGCTGCGGATCACCGCCGGGCTGCGCTACACGATCGACGAGAAGGAACTCACCTCGCGCTACACCACCACGGGGGCCTCCTGCGACCAGGCCGAAGCGCGTTTCGGAGCGCTGGCCGGTCGGGTAGGGACGGCCACGGCCACCGCCATCGTGGGCGGGCTCTGCCTGAACAACGAGAACAACGACTTCGACGAACTCGGACCAGTGGAGCAGTTCCGCAAGGAGGAGGCCGCCACCGGGACCGTGAAGCTGGTCTATGACGTCACTGACGACATCATGACCTACGCCTCCTATTCTCGGGGCTTCAAGGCGGGCGGCTTCAACCTGGACCGCGAACAGGCCATCGTGAGAACGCCGACCGGGCCCAACTTCACGGCCGACCCGAACACCGAGTTCCGCGGCGAATACGTCGACTCCTTCGAGCTGGGGACCAAAACCAACCTGTTCGATCGGTCGCTGCTGCTGAACGCGACCGTGTTCCACCAGACCTTCGAGGACTTCCAGCTCAACACCTTTGTGGGCACCGCCTTCATCGTGGAGACCCTGCCGGAGGTGATCACCAAGGGCGCGGATGTGGACTTCATCTACGCCACCCCGATCGAAGGCCTGTCGCTGCAGGGCGGGGTGACCTATGCCGAAACCCAGGTGAGCCAGTTCACCGCGGCGGACCTGATCGTGCCCTCGCGGTTCAACAGCCTGCGCCGCCTACCCGGTTCGCGCCTGTCCTTCGCCCCGCTGTGGTCCGTTTCGGGCGCGGGCACCTTCGAGCAGCCGTTCGGGAACGGGCTGATGCTCCGGGCCAACCTGACCGCGAAATACCTGTCCGGCTACAACACCGGTTCGGACCTGCACCCGTCCAAGTTCCAGCAGCGCTACACCCTGGTGAACGCGCGGCTCGGGATCGGCACGGAGGACGAACGGATCACCGTCGAGGCTTTCGCCCAGAACTTGACGAACGCGGAATACCTGCAGGTGGGCTTCAACGGCCCATTCCAGGTGGACGAGAACAACGACGCAGTCAGCATCTACAACGCCTTCCTGGGCCAGCCGCGCCGCGTAGAGCTCGCGCGTGGAGGGCTGGTCCTTGATCTTCCGGTACATCACCGGTTGGGTGAAGGTGGGGTCGTCACCCTCGTTGTGGCCGAACCGGCGATAGCAGAACACGTCCACCACCACGTCCTTGGCGAATTTCTGCCGGAACTCGGTCGCCACCTTGGCGGCGAACACCACCGCCTCCGGGTCGTCGCCGTTCACGTGGAAGATGGGCGCCTGGACCATCAGGGCCACGTCGGAGGGATAGGGCGATGAGCGTGAATACCGCGGGCTGGTGGTGAACCCGATCTGGTTGTTGACGATCACATGGATGGTGCCGCCCGTGCGGTATCCTTTCAGCCCCATCAGCGCGAAGCACTCGGCCACCACGCCCTGGCCCGCAAAAGCGGCGTCGCCGTGCAGCAGCAGGGGGATGACCTTGGAGCCGCCGCAGTCCGGCTCGTCCAGCCGGTCCATGGTTTGCTTGGCGCGCGCCTTGCCGAGCACAACCGGGTTGACGATCTCCAGGTGGCTGGGGTTGGCGGTCAAGGAGAGGTGGACGCGCCGGCCGTCGAACTCGCGGTCCGAGCTGGCCCCCAGATGGTATTTGACGTCGCCCGAGCCCTCGATGTCGGACGGCTGGGACGAGCCGCCCTGGAATTCGTGGAAGATGGCGCGGTAGGGCTTGCCCATGACCCCGGCCAGCACGTTCAGCCGCCCGCGGTGGGGCATGCCTACGACGATCTGGTCCACGCCCATGGCGCCGCCGCGCTTGATGACCTGCTCCAGGGCGGGAACCACGGCCTCGCCGCCGTCGAGTCCGAAACGCTTGGTGCCGGGGAAGCGCCGGTGCAGGAAACGCTCTAAACCCTCCGTCTCGATCAGCTTGCGCAGGATGGCGACCTTGCCCTCGGGCGTGAAGGTGATCTCCTTGTCCCGGCCCTCGATCCGCTCCTGGATCCAGGCCTTCTCGACGGGATCCGCGATGTGCATGTACTGCACGCCGACGGAGCCGCAGTAGGTCCGGCGCAGGATGCTCAGGATTTCGCGAAGGCTCGCGTTCTCCAGCCCCAGGGTGCCGTCGATGAAGATGGGTCGATCGTAGTCGGCTTCCGAAAAGCCGTAGGTGGCGGGATCGAGCTCTTCATAGAGCCCCGGCTTTTCAATCCCGAGCGGGTCGAGATTGGCCGCCAGGTGACCGCGGATGCGGTAGGCGCGGATCAGCATGAAAGCGCGCACGCTGTCCTTGGCCGCCGCGTGCACCTGCTCGGGCGAGGCGGTCGGCTGCTGGGCCTCGATCTGTCGGGCGACCTTGGCCTGAACGGCTGGCGCGGCCGGCCACTGGCCGTCGAAGGCGGCGGTCAGCTCGTCGCGGTTCGCGCCGACCTTGTTGCGCGCCCAGTCGGGCTGCGGCTTGGGCTGCTCGCGCAGGGTCTCGAAAAAGGCCCGCCAGGACGGCTCCACGCTGTTCGGATCGCGGCCATAGGCCTCGAACAAGCCGTCGATGTAGGCGGCGTTGCCGCCGTAAAGGAAGGCGGTCTCCTCGAAGACCTGCCTCAGATGCCCGCCGTCGTCCGCCATGACCCACCTCGACGGCTCAACAAAGCAGCGAACCGCTCGCTCAACATAGTGCGCAACAGTCCGTGCGCACACCCAACTTCAGCCTGTTCAGCCCTTCAGGACATCGACCAGGGTCTGGCCCAGGGCCGCCGGCGAAGGCGACACGCGAATGCCCGCCGCTTCCATGGCCGCCGTCTTGTCGCCGGCCCCGCCCTTGCCGCCGCTGATGATGGCGCCCGCGTGGCCCATGCGACGCCCCGGAGGCGCGGTCACGCCCGCGATGAAGCCCACCATGGGCTTGCTGCGGCCCCGCTTCCTCTCGTCGGCGATGAACTGGGCGGCGTCCTCCTCAGCCGAGCCGCCGATCTCACCGATCATGATGATCGACTGGGTCTCGTCATCGGCCAGGAACATCTCCAGGATGTCGATGAACTCGGTCCCCTTCACCGGATCGCCGCCGATGCCCACCGCCGTGGTCTGGCCCAGCCCCGCGCCCGTGGTCTGGAACACCGCCTCATAGGTCAGCGTGCCCGAGCGGGAGACCACGCCTACCGAGCCCTTGGAGAAGATCGACCCCGGCATGATGCCGATCTTGCACTGGTCCGGCGTCAGCACGCCCGGGCAGTTGGGGCCGATCAGCCGGCTGTTCGATCCGCACAGCGCGCGCTTGACCCGCACCATGTCCATCACCGGGATGCCCTCGGTGATGCAGATGATCAGCGGCACCTCGGCGTCGATGGCCTCCAGGATGGCGTCGGCCGCAAAGGGCGGCGGAACATAGATTTGACTGGCCGTGGCGCCCGTCTTCTGTACGGCCTCCTGCACGCTGTCGAACACGGGCACGTCGTCCAGCACGGTGGAGCCGCCCTTCCCGGGCGTGACCCCGCCCACGACCTGGGTGCCGTAGGCCAGCGCCTGCTGGGTGTGGAAGGTGCCCTGCGATCCGGTGATCCCTTGGGTGATCACGCGGGTGTTCTTGTCGACGAGAATGGACATGAGGTGTTTCGGTCTCAGAGCTTGATGGTGCTGTAGCTGATGACGGCGGCGCCTTGCGACGGCGCCACATCGACGGAGATGACGGTTCCAGGGCCCAGCTTGGGCGCGAGCTCGCGGAGCTTGCCGGCCTCGAGCGGCGTGCGGCGCCCGTCTGGGGACAGGTGGTGGCGGAACGAACGCATGCCGTCCTCGCCCGCGACCGCCGGCTGGCCAGCCCAGGCCTGAGCCTGACGCAGGACGTCGGCGAATTCCCCGGGCTTGAAAGCCACGGCGCACATCTGGAAGGGCGCCGGGCGCACGGCCGACTTCAACTCGCCTTCCCCGGCGAAGAACATGCCGAAGCCGCCGCCGCCCAGCGCCTTCGCGCGGATGGTTTTCTTGTTGAGCTTGGCGTCTTTGCTGGGAATCGGGATCGGAAACGGTATCCTGGACCAGCCCTGGACCTCCGGCGCTGTGATCGTGCGCGCATAGATCCCGCCATTGTCCGCGCACACCCGCTTCCACAAGCCGAACAGCTCGGGAGTGGGCGCCGTCTGGGCCGAGGCCGGTGCGCCCAGCAACAGGGCGCAGCCCGCCGCCGCGGCCAAAGCCCGCCCCGTGTTCCCAAAAGACACCATGCCCCAGCGCTTAGCGTACCCAGCCTCGGCTGCAAACCCGCTCAGCCACCAACCCGCGGCAAGTCCTCGATCCGCAAGTTGAGACCAGGGATGAGCAGAGCCTCAACGGCTTCATGCGCGGCGAAGACGCGGCGGGTTTCGTATCCCGCGGCGGTCGGGTCGCGATGAACGTGAACACGCCGGCGTTCCAGGTCGACAACCCAGTAATCCCGGATACCGAACCGGGCGTAGAGGGTGGCCTTACGGTTAAGGTCGAAGGACAAGGTCGTGTCGGACTGCTCGACGGCCAGCAGCACATCCGGGCCACGGACCTCCGCGGTACGCAGCTCCGCCCCAAACACGTACCAGTCGGGCTCGGGACCGTTCTCCTCCGACAACTCGAGAGTCGACTGCGGCAAGACGACGAAGCGGCCGGGGTCGAGGGAGCCGAACAGCCAGACGCCCAAGGCGTTCGTGTAGTCGCGGTGACGAGGGCCGTCCGCCGGCATCTCGATCAGCTCCCCGTCGATCAGCTGAAGCGGCGCGTTCTTTTCGATGACGCCGGCCGCGACCATGGCGCGGACCTGGTCGATGGTGAAGCGCATAGGGCGGGGCTCACCCCCGCCCCTAGCCGCCCAGTCCTGCGTGAGCGCGTTCATGCGCGGTTTCTAGCACAGCCGAGCGCCATCCACGACCGGATGCGGCTCTGACATGGTCAGCGCCGCCCGCTCCCCCCGCGAGCGCTCGTGCATCGCTCAAGCGGCTCGCACCGCGGCCACGATCTTCTCCGCCCCATCGGCCAGATCGTCCGCCGCGATCACGTTCAGCCCAGACTCCCGCAGGATCTGCTTGCCCAAGTCGACGTTGGTGCCCTCCAGCCGCACCACCAGCGGGACCTGCAGCCCCACCTCCTTCACGGCCGCGATCACGCCTTCCGCGATGATGTCGCAGCGCATGATGCCTCCGAAGATATTGACCAGGATGCCCTTCACGTTCGGGTCGGCGGTGATGATCTTGAAGGCGGCGGTCACCTTTTCCTTGGAGGCGCCGCCGCCCACGTCCAGGAAGTTGGCCGGCTCCGCGCCGTAGAGTTTGATGATGTCCATGGTGGCCATGGCCAGGCCGGCGCCGTTGACCATGCAGCCGATCTCGCCGTCCAGCGCGATGTAGCTGAGGTCGTATTTGGAGGCCTCGATCTCCTTGTCGTCCTCCTCCGTGACGTCGCGCAGCGCGCGCACGTCCTCGTGGCGGTAGAGCGCGTTGGGGTCGAAGCCCACCTTGGCGTCCAGCACGATCACCTTGCCGGCGCCGTCCACCAGGAGGGGATTGACCTCGAGCATGGCCATGTCCTTGGCGATGAACGCCGCATAAAGCTGGCCCAGCACCCGGGCCGCCTGCTTGGCCGTGTCTCCCTCCAGCCCGAGCGCGGTCGCCAGCGACCGGCCGTGGTGGGGCATGACGCCCGTGGCGGGGTCGATCTGGACCGTGACGATCTTCTCCGGCGTGGAGTGGGCGACCTCCTCGATGTCCATGCCGCCCTCCGTCGAGGCGATCACGGCCACCTTGCTGGTTTCACGGTCCACCAGGAGCGACAGGTAGAGTTCGCGCGCGATGTCGGCGCCTTCTTCGATGTAGAGGCGGTTGACCTGCTTGCCCTTGGGACCGGTCTGGACGGTGACCAGGGTGCGGCCCAGCATCTCCTCGGCGTTTCGGCGGACGTCCTCAACCGACTTGACCACGCGCACGCCGCCTTTGGCATCGGGTCCCAGGCCCTCGAACCTGCCCTTGCCGCGCCCGCCCGCGTGGATCTGGCTCTTGACCACATACACCGGCCCGCCCAGCGCCTCGGCCGCGCGCGCGGCCTCCTCGGGCGTGAACGCCGCCTGGCCGCGGGGCACGGGCACGCCGAACTGGCGCAGCAGTTCCTTGGCCTGGTGTTCGTGGATGTTCATGGAGGACCGCCGGGCTGGAGAAGTTCGCCGGACCTATAGGCGGACCCCTGCCGCCCGCGCAACGCTCACGCCTCCACCCAGTCCCGCTTCAGCGTGCGCGAGGCCGCCACGAACAGCAGGGACGCCACGAGGTAGAACCCAAGCCCGCTGTAGATGGCGTAGCGCAGGCTTTCCTCGCCGAAGCGCGGGGCCATCATGTCGGACGCCCAGCCGAAGTAGTAAAGCCCGCCGGCGATCCCCAGGAGATTGTTGATCAACAGGAACATGGCGGAGACGGTCGAGCGCATGGCCGACGATCCCAGGTGCTGCACCGCCGTCAGGATCGGCCCCAGCCACGCCAGGTTCAGTCCCGTCGGGATCAACCAGAGCAGAAAGGCCGCCGTGCGGCTGTCGGTGTTCACCGCCAGGAAGAAGATCGGCATGGCGATGACGAAAGCCACGGCCGGGACCAGCGGATAGGCGCTTCGGCTTCGTCCACCGAACTTGTCCGCCACGGCGCCGCCGCCCCAAATCCCGATCACCCCTCCTATCAGCGCGATGGCGGCGTAGAACACGGAGCGCTCCGGGAGGGTCATGTCATAGCTGCGCGCAAAGAAGCTGGGCAGCCAGAAGGCGACGCCGTAGCCGCACACCGACGAGGACGCCGCGCCCAACGCCAGCAGCCAGAAGCTGATCTTGGGCAGCACGGTTCCGGCCACCCGTCCGAAGGCGGGGGCCACCGTCTCGGTGGCGATGGCCGGCGCCATCGCGTTCGCGGGACCATCATCGACCGGCTGAGCCGGCGTCTCCCAGCCGCCCCGCCGAGGATCGCGCACGGTCAGCTTGAACAAGGGCGCCAGCAGCAGGCCCGCCGCGCCGACCACCAGAAAGGCGAAGCGCCAGTCGACCTGGGCGGCGAGCAGTCCGCCGAACAAGGTCCCCGCCGCCGTCCCGATCGGAATGCCGAAGCTGTAGGCCGCCAACGCCCGGGCGCGCTGACGCGCCGGGAAGTAGTCCGCGATCAGCGAATAGGATGGCGCCACGCCACCGGCCTCGCCAACGCCCACGCCCATGCGGGCCAGGAAAAGCTGCCAAAAGCCGCCCGCCGCACCACAGAGCATGGTGAAACCGCTCCAGACCGTCAGCGCACCTGCGATGATCCAGGTGCGGCTGCGCCGGTCCGCCAACCACGCGATGGGCACGGCCAAGGTGGAATAGACCACTGCAAAAGCGACCCCGCCCATCAGTCCGAGCTGGCGGTCCGAGAGGCCCAGGTCTTCCTTGATCGGTTCGGCCAGGATTCCCAGGATCTGCCGGTCCAGGAAGTTGAAGGTGTAGACCAGCACCAGCAGGAGCAGGACGTAAAGACGGTAGCCCCGGGTGGGCTCCGGCTGCGAAGCGGAGGCGTGGGTCATCCTGTTCTTCTAGGCTGGGCGCGGCGAGCGCACAGCCCCCTCCCGCTCTCCCCGGTGGAGGCCGGGGTCCATGACTGGAGCAGGCGCGAACGTCGGAGTTCGCCCCCCTTCGAAGCCGGCCGCCGGCAGATGGGCCCCGGCTTTCGCCGGGAGAGCGGGAACGGGAAGCGTTCCGACCCGCTCTCAGCCACGCGGCTCACCCGCTGCCTCCGCCGCTCAGAACCGCACTTCCAGCACCGCCGTGTATGTGGCCGGCGGGCCGTAGAAGCCGATCACCGAGTCGCCGAACAAGGCTCCCGCGAATGGATAGCCGCCCACCCGGTACTCCTCGTCACCCAGGTTCCGCCCCTCGAAGGCGAGCCGGTAGCGACCGGACGGCGTGGTGTAGCTGGCCGTCAAATCCACCAGGGTGTAGCCGCCCTGATCCAGCACGGGGTTGGGCAGTTCGAACTGTTGGTAGCTGGAACGGTAGCTGACCGAGGGGGTCACCGCGATGACGCCAAGGTCGGCCGGGAGCGGCGGCCTGAAAGTCGCGCTCAGATTGGCGCTGTATTCGGGCGTGTTCTGGAAGTCGACCTGGCCCGCGAAGTTTGTCGGCCGCCGGGTCACCGGATCGGCGCGGATGAATTCCTGGAACTCCGCATCGATGTAACCAAAGGCCCCCGTGATCGTCAGGCTCTCGACGGGGCGCCAGTTGGCCTCCAGCTCCAGGCCACGGATGGTTGAGCTCCCGGCGTTTGTTACGAAGCTCGCGATGCCGGGCGCCGCCGGCGGCGAAGTCGGTATCTGGCTGGTGACCTGCTGGTCTTCGTAGGCGTTGTTGAAAGCGGCGATGGCATAGGTCAGGCGCCGGTCCAGCAACGCCCCCTTCAGGCCGACTTCGAAGGCGTCCACCGTTTCGGG
Source organism: Pseudomonadota bacterium (assembly GCA_019348195.1). GTDB lineage: Bacteria > Pseudomonadota > Alphaproteobacteria > Caulobacterales > Caulobacteraceae > JAHWJX01. The sequence continues at coordinate 14,156 of JAHWJX010000008.1, forward strand.
AGCGAAGCCCTGGATCGTCTCCGGGGTCAGGATGAAGTCACCTCGCGGATCAAAGCCGCCCGACTTGAAACCGCGGCTGTAAGAGGCGTAGGCGGTCAGATCCGGGCTGAATTCATAGCTTGCTGAAACACGGGGGGTGAACTGTTCGTCCTCACGTTCCTTGGTGTAGTCGGTCCGGACCAGCGTCGGGGCGCGAGCCCGGCCGCCAAGAATGGGGCTCCGCCGATCCGGCCCGATCAGGGGAGAGCCCGCCGGCGCCCCCTGGAAGTTGGCGCGGAAGATGCGGCCCGTCTTCTCGTCGCGCGTGAACCGCCCGCCCACCGACACCGCGAACTGCTCGGTGACGTCGAACGAGAAGTCGCCGAAGACCGCGACGCTCCGGGTTGTGAGATTGTTGATGCTGCCGATGGTCAGGTTGGCCAGCCCGACGATTGTGTCGAAGCTGTTGTTCGCCTCGCCGTCCAGATAATAGACCCCCAGCACTCCCTGTAGCCGCTGGCCTTCGTAGAGGATCTGGAGCTCCTGCGTGAACTGCGCGTCGTAATAGGTGGCTGGCACGTCCAGCAGCGGCTCCCGGGTATTGTCGAAGTCGATGTTGGTTACGGTCTCGCCACTCCGATACGCGCTGATCGACTTGAGCGTGACGGCCTCGTTCACAGAGTACTGGGCCAAGAGTGAAAGACCCTCGGTCATCACCGAGTTCGCGTCGCCCAGTCCGGCGCGCGTATCGTAACGCCCCGGAATGATCTCGGTCCCCGGGCGAACCACGCCGGGGGCCACAAAGACAACCACCTCGCGATGTCCATGCCGGGCGTTGCTGTCGTCCTCGACGCGCTCATACGCCAGACGGAAGAACAGGTCCTCGGTAGGCGCGTATTCCGCGCTCAAACGGCCGGCCAAGGCGTCGCGGTTGTAGTGCTCGGCCCCGGTGGTCAGGTTCTTGCCGTAGCCGTCGCGATTCAGGCTGGCCAGGGCGCCACCGACCGCCAGGCCCCCGCCCAGCGGCGTCTTGGCCGCCACGATCAAGTCGCGCTGATTGTAGCTGCCCAGGCGGCCGCGCGCCATGAACTCGGGCTCGTCGCCGATCTTGTCGGTGACGTATTTGATCGCGCCGCCGATGGTGTTTCGGCCGTACAGCGTGCCCTGCGGCCCGCGCAGCACCTCGATCCGCTGCACGTCGTAGATCTCCAGCACCGCGCCCTGCGGCCGCGCCACATAGACGTCGTCGATGTACAGCCCCACGCCGGGCTCGAACCCCGGCAGCGGGTCCTGCTGGCCAACGCCGCGGATGAAGCTGATCAGGGTCGTGTTGGAGCCCCGCGCGATCTGCACCGTCGTATTGGGGGTGATCTGCTGCAGCGCCGTGATGTCCTGGGCGCCCTGGCGCTCCAGCCGTTCAGCGCTGAAGGCCGACACCGCGATGGGCACGTCCTGCAGGCTTTCCTCGCGGCGGCGGGCGGTGACGATCACCTCGCCTACCTCCGTGGCGTCGTTGCCGCCCTCGGTGGCGGAGTCCTGGGTGGCCTCGGTGATGGGATCGTTGGCGTCTTGCGGAGAAAGCGGCTCGTTCTGCTGAGCGGCCTCTTCCGGCGTGGCGGGCGGCGTGGCGGGCGCGCCCTGCGCCGCAGCGGCGCCCGCGAGCACCATCCAGCCCGCGCCCGCCAGCAAGGCGGCCTTGATTCCCGTGGTCATGATCCCCTCCCAGGGCGCGGCTTTATTCAGCGCACGATGATTTTGTTGGAACCTGAAGCGTGACCGTGCAACTGTCAACGGCCAAGCTGCTCCGTTCGAGGATTTCACGCCCGTGTCGCTTTCTGGACATAGCCCGCCAGGCGAGCTCGAGTCCGAGCCCGCCGATGCGCGGCCCCCGCGTCGGGGCCGGCCGCCCAAGGCGGAGGGAGGCTCCGCCGGCGACACCGCCATCCTGGACGCCGCCGAGGCCCTCTTCGCCGAGCACGGCTTCGACGGGGTGACGCTGCGGCAGGTCTCCAAGCGAGCGGGCGTCGACACCGCTCTGGTCCACTACTATTTCTCCAGCAAGCGGGGCCTCTTCGACGCCGTCTTTCTTCGGCGCGCCGCCATCCTGAACGAGGAACGGCTGCGGGCCTTGGACGCCTATGAGCGGGCCCAGGGCGCCCGAATGACGGTGCGCGGCCTTATGGAGGCGTTCCTCCGGCCCGTCCTTGAGCCCTCGACCCACACGGGCCCCGGCTGGCGGAGCTATTTCGCCCTCGTGGCCCAGGTGAACAACACCCCCGTCTGGGGCGGCGAGACCATGACGCGGTATTTCGATCCGGTGATCCACCGGCTGATCGACCTGCTCCGCCGCGTCCTTCCGGAGGCGCCGGAGGCCGAACTCTACTGGGCCTATCACATGGTTTCCGGAGCCCTGACCCTGACCATGGGCCAAACCGGGCGCCTCGACCTGCTCAGCGGCGGGCTGTGCGCCTCCTCCGACCTGTCCACCGCGGCCGATCGCATGGTCGCCTTCGCCACCGCCGGTTTCGAAGCGCTCCGACCGGGAACTTCAACCTCCGCTTAACCCTGTTGCAAAGATATGCCTGCACAGTCTGGGACTTCACGGGCCCGTTCTGGGCAAGGGCGCGGCATGGCGGGTTTTTGGGCGGCGGTCGGGCGTGAGATCGGCGGAGCTTCCACAGCGGCCTGGGGCGCGCGCATCACCCAGCGCGGGCGCGGCGCCCTGGTGGCCGGCTTCGGCCTGCTGACCGCGGCGGCGCTGGCCAGCCACAACGTCGCCGATCCCAGCTGGAACGCCGCCGCCGCGGGCGCCCCGGCCAACTGGCTGGGCGCCTTCGGAGCCAATCTGTCCGACGCCGCCCTGCAGTCCTTGGGCTTCGCCGCCTGGGCCGCCGTGCTCCTGTTGCTGGCCTGCGGGCTGTCGCGCCTGGGCGATCCCGAGCCCGATGAACGGCGCGCCGCGCTGCGCCGCCGCGCCGTCGCCGGGGCCCTGGGCGTGCTGCTGTTGGCCGGCGTCCTGGCCGCGGTCCCAACCCCGGACGGTTGGGCCCCGGCTCAAGGTTTCGGCGGCTTCTGGGGGGACGCCGCCCACGGCGGCCTGTCCCGACTGGTCACCCTGACCGGCCTCCCCCACGGCGGCCCCGTCGCCGCCCTGCTGCTCTCGCTGCCCGCAGTTCCCGCCCTGCTCTACGCCCTGGGCCTCCACGCCCGGGACCTCGTCCCCAACTTCCGTCGCGCGCCCGCCGTTGAGATCCCCGAAGAAGCGCCGCCGGCGCCCAAGCCGGCCAAGGCGCGCGTCTCGCGGCGCAAGCCTGCCCACGAACTCGAGATCGGCCCCAGGCAGCTGGAAGAGGCGCCCGCCCACGGCGGAGACGAGGATGAGAACGAGGCGCCCCCCTTCGCCCTGGACGACAGTGACGAGGACGAGGGCGACGGGCGCGTCCACCTCCCCGCCCCCAGCGCCGGCCCGCGCGTGTCGGGCGTCAAGGCGCCCCGACCGCCCGTCGAACGTCGCACGCCCGCGATCGACGCCGATCCCGGCTTCGACCTGCCCGACCTGGACATGCTGGCCAAGCCCAAGCCGCGCTCCACCGATTTCGATGAATCCGCGCTCAAGGCCAACGCTCAATTGCTGGAGCAGGTGCTGGCCGAGTTCGGCGTGCGCGGCACGATCGATCAAATTCGTCCGGGCCCCGTGGTCACCCTTTACGAACTCGTTCCCGCCGCTGGGGTGAAGTCCGCCCGCGTGGTCGCGCTGGCCGACGACATCGCCCGGAACATGAGCGCCCGCGCCTGCCGCGTGTCGGTGGTCCAGGGCCGCAACGCCATCGGCATCGAGCTGCCCAACAAGGACCGCGAAACCGTCTATCTCCGCGACCTGCTCTCCTCGGAGGAGTTCGAAAAGGGTTCGCCCGCCCTGCCCATGGCCTTGGGCGAGAACATCGGCGGCGACCCTTATGTGGCCGACCTGGCCAAGATGCCTCACCTGCTGATCGCGGGCACCACCGGCTCCGGCAAGTCCGTCGGCGTGAACGCCATGATCCTCAGCATCCTGTTCCGGCACGGGCCGGACAAGTGCCGCTTCATCATGATCGATCCCAAGATGCTGGAGCTCAGCATCTACGACGGCATCCCGCATCTGCTGGCCCCGGTCGTCACCGACCCCAAAAAGGCGATCGTGGCGCTGAAGTGGACGGTGCGCGAGATGGAGGACCGCTACCGCCGCATGTCCAAGATCGGCGTCCGCAACGTGGCCGGCTACAACGAGCGCGCGGCGGAGGCGATCGCCAAGGACGAGTGCTTTGTCCGCACCGTCCAGGTCGGCTTCGACGAAAGCGGCAAGCCGGTCTATGAAGAAGAGACCATCAAGCCCGAGCTGATGCCCTACCTCGTGGTGGTCATCGACGAAGTGGCCGACCTGATGATGGTGGCAGGCAAGGACATCGAAGGGGCCGTCCAGCGCCTGGCCCAGATGGCGCGCGCCGCCGGCATCCACCTGATCATGGCCACGCAACGACCGTCGGTGGACGTCATCACCGGCACCATCAAGGCCAACTTCCCGACGCGCATCTCCTTCCAGGTGACCAGCAAGATCGACGCCCGCACCATCATGAGCGAGCAGGGCGCCGAACAGCTGCTGGGCCAGGGCGACATGCTCTACATGGCCGGCGGCGGGCGCATCACCCGCCTGCACGGCCCCTTTGTCAGCGACCAGGAGGTCGAGACGGTGGTCACCCACCTCAAGGCCCAGGGCTATCCGCAGTACCTGGAGGAGGTCACCGCCGGTGGCGACGATGACGAGGACGGCGATCCCGGCACGGCCATGAGCGAAGGCACGGGCGACCTTTACGACCAGGCGGTGGCCGTGGTCACGCGGGACCGCAAGGCGTCCACCAGCTACGTCCAGCGCCGGTTGCAGATCGGCTACAATCGGGCCGCGTCCCTGATCGAGCGCATGGAGCAGGAAGGCGTCGTAGGCGCCGCCAACCACGCCGGCAAACGCGAGGTCCTGGCCCCTCCCCCGCCCTGAGCGCTTGCGCCCCGCTGACGCGCGTGCTGGTCGTCAAGGACAAGGGGTTCATCACCAACGACATGAGCGAAGCGCTGGAGCAGTGCGGTGCTGCGCAACAGTCCTGGGCCATGAACAGGGTTCTTCAGGACCTTCGGCGCGAAGGCCTGATCGTGCTCCGCAGCGGCGAGCTGATCGTTTTCCGATCTGGAGCGCTTCAAACGGGCGGCGCTGTTCAGCTCCGATTTAGCTCCACCTCGGTGAGAGCCTTCTGGAGAGGCGAGCAATGCGCCTGCACGCCTGCCCCCGCCGGCCGCCCCACGCCTGAACCGTTCTTCACGCTGCCGCCGCAAACTCTCCCAGCCTCCGCCCTCCTTCGGTCGACAGGGCGGCCCATATGGGCGAGACGGAGCCTGATGATGAAACGAAACGCCCTCGCCCTCCTGGCCGCCGCCGCGCTCGCCGCTGCCGCCCCCGCCCTGCCCTCCCTGGCGCAAAGCCGCGGCCAGACGTCCGCCGCGCTGAGCGCCACGGATCGACAGCTGGTGGAGCGCGCGGGCGCCTATCTGAACAGCCTCAAATCCGCGCGCGGCCGCTTCACCCAGACGGACGCCAACGGCCGCACCACCACAGGGTCCTATGCGCTGAAGCGCCCGGGCAAGGTCCGCTTCGAATACGACAGGCCGTCCGGCCTGCTGCTGGTGGCCGATGGCCGCAACGCCAGCATCTACGACTCGCGGCTGAAGACCTTCGAGCAGACGCCGCTGAACCGCTCGCCCCTGTCGCTGTTTCTCAGCAACAACATCTCGGTCACCAAGGGCAGCATCTCCAGCGTGACCCGGTCCAACAACGGCTTCGCCTTTTCGGCCCGGGACCGTGGCGGCCTGGCGGACGGTTACGTCACCCTGAACTTCGCCGAGAACCCGCTGCGCCTGACCGGTTGGACGGTGGTCGACGGCCAGCGCCGGACTACCCGGGTGCGACTGAACACCCTGACGCCCGGCCCCGTGTCCGACAGCCTGTTCGTGCTGAACCGGCCGGCCGGAACCCGCACCGCCGCCCGCTAAGCCTCATGCGCCTGCGCGTCGCGACCTGGAACATCAACTCCGTGCGCCTCCGCGCGGACCAGGTTGCGCGCTTCGTGGCCGAACAGGGCCCCGACGTGGTCTGCCTGCAGGAGATCAAGTGCCGCGAGGGCGAGTTCCCCCGCCAGGCCTTCATTGACGCCGGCCTTCCGCACATTCGCATCGCCGGCCAGAAGGGCTGGCACGGCGTGGCCATCGCTTCGCGCCTGCCCCTCGACCCCGGCCCGCCGGTCGACTTCTGCCGCGAAGGCCACGCCCGCTGCGTGACCGGCGTCGTGGCCGGCGTGGAAATCGTCAACCTCTACATCCCGGCGGGCGGCGACGTGCCCGACCCTGAGCTGAATCCCAAGTTCGCCCACAAGCTCGACTTCTACGAACGCCTCATCGCCTGGACGGGGCGGCGGGATCCTCGGGCGCCCCTGCTGCTCACCGGCGACTTCAACATCGCGCCCGGCGAGAACGACGTCTGGAACCATCGCCACATGCTCAAGGTGGTCAGCCACACGCCGCTGGAGATCGAAACCGCCGAACGCCTGCGCGCCTCGCTGGACTTCACCGACCTCGCCCGCGCCTGCACCCCCTCCGACCAGAAGCTGTTCAGCTGGTGGAGTTATCGCGCCCAGGACTTCCGCGCGTCCAACCGCGGCCTGCGCCTGGATCACCTTTGGGCCTCGCCCGGCTTGCGCAACCATGCGCTTCGCGCCGGCCCCCTGCACTGCGTCACCCACGACCACGTGCGTGCCTGGACGCGACCCAGCGACCACGTTCCCGTGGTGGCCGACCTCATCCTTTAGTCTAGAGCGCTCGCGCCATCACGGCGTCGTCGTACTCGCGCCGGCCCACCCGAAACCGCCGCACGCCCACCTGGGAGAAGCCGTGCCGCTGGTAAAAGCCGATCGCTCGGTCGTTCTGGGCGTAAACGCCCAGCAAGAGCCGCGTCCGTCCCATGGACCGGGCCTCCCGGATGCCCATGTCCATCAGGCGCGAACCCAGGCCGCCGCCATGGAAACGGCTCAGGAGATAGATCCGCTTGAGCTCAAGATCGCCCTCCGTCGGGTCCGGCGCGGGCAAGTCCGGCTGGCTCAGCACCGCGTAGCCGATCGGCGCTCCGCCGTGCGCCGCCTCGGCCAGCCAGAGCCGGCTTTGGCCATCGCCCAGCCAGCGAGCATAGGTCTCGGCCGAATGCGGCGCTTCGCAGTGCTCCAGGATGCCGTCGCCGTCCAGCACGCCTGCGAAGGTCTCCAGAAAGGTGGCGCGGCCCACCAGGGACAGGGCCGCGGCGTCCGCCGCCCCCGCCAGGCGGAGGGTCGCGGCCGTCATGCCGCCAGCTTGTAGCCGCCCGCCTCGGTGATCAGCAGGGTGACCCGTCCAGGCTCCGGCTCGATCTTCTGCCGCAGCCGGTACACGTGCGTCTCCAGGGTGTGCGTGGTCACGCCGGCGTTGTAGCCCCAGACCTCCGTCAACAGCTCTTCCCGCGGAACCGGCGCGCCTCTGCGGTACAGGTATTTGAGGATGTTGGTCTCCTTGTCGGTCAGCCGGATCTTCTTCTGCCGCTCGTCCACCAGGATCCGGGCCGCCGGCCGGAACTCATAGGGTCCGATCCGATAGACCGCCGCTTCCGACTGTTCGTGCGAGCGCAGGTGCGCGCGAATCCGCGCCAGCAGCACGCCATAGCGGAAAGGCTTGGTCACATAGTCGTTGGCTCCGGCGTCCAGCCCGTGCACCTGGTCGGAGTCGGCGTCGGCGGCCGTGAGCATGATCACCGGCGTGCCCACGCCCTCGCTCCGCAGCGTCCGCGCGGCCTCCCGCCCGTCGCCGTCCGGCAGGTCCACGTCCAGCAGGATCAGGTCCGCCTGGCCCTGGCGCGCGGCGGCCAGGCCCTCGGCCACCGTGCCCGCCTCCATCACGCGGAACTCGTCCCCGGACGCCAGCTGCTCGGCCAGCGCGCCGCGCAGATCCTCGTCATCGTCCACGATCAGGATGGTCTTGGTCTGGGCCATGGGGGAAGGATGCACAAGGGACGGGGAGGGGGCAAATCCCCTCCGATCACGAGGGCGTGGCCGCCGGGCGCATGGGCGCCCGCGCGCCGAACAGGGCGGAGCCCACCCGCACATGGGTGGCCCCGAACCGCACGGCGGTCTCGTAATCGTCGCTCATGCCCATGGACAGCCGGGCCAGCCCGTTGCGCGCCGCGATCTTGCGCAGGAGAGCGAAGTGCAGGGCCGGCTCCTCCTCCTGCGGCGGGATGCACATAAGGCCCTCGACCTCCAGCCCGAAGACCTCCCGGGCTTCACGGAGGAAGCCGTCCGCGTCTCGCGGGATCACGCCCGCCTTTTGCGGCTCCTCGCCTGTGTTCACCTGCACCAAGAGCCGGGGGAGGGGGCCTCCCGTTCGCTCCCGCACCTCGGCCAGGGTCCGCAGCAGCTTGGGCCGGTCCACGGTCTCGACCACGTCGAACAGGGCGCAGGCGTCTTGCGCCTTGTTGGATTGCAAGGGCCCGATCAGCCTCAGCTCCAGCCCGGGCAGGTCGCGGCGCCCGGCCCAACGCCCTTGGGCCTCCTGCACCCGGTTCTCGCCGAAAACGCGGTGGCCCGCGGCCAGAACAGGCGCGATCGCGTCCCAGGGCTGTTGCTTCGACACCGCCGTCAGGGTGATCTCGCCCGGGTCTCGCCCCACCGCGCGCGCGGCCGCGCCGATGCGGTCGAGCAGCTGGGCGCGGGCGAGGACGGGATCGAGCTCAGGCATGAACAACACGGGCGAGGGGAGGACGGCGCTGGTCCGGACGGCGCGCAGGCTAGGCCGGGCACGCTCCGGACGGAAGCCGTTCGCCACCCTGGTGCTGATGACCGACCCGGTCCGCACCCCGGACCCGGCGGGGGTCGCAACCGGCCTGCCGCGCGGGGCGGCCGTCATCCTGCGCACCTTCGGCGCCCCGGACGCGCTGGCGACCGCGCTCAAATTGCGCGACCTCACGCGCCGACGCGGCCTGCTGCTGCTGATCGGGGCCGACGAGGCCCTGGCCGCGCGGGTCAGGGCGGACGGCTTGCATATGCCCGAACGCCGCGTGCGGGAGCTCCCGCGCATCCGCGCCCGTCACCCCCGCTGGATCTTTACGGCCGCGGCGCACTCGCCCCGTGCGGTGCGCCGCGCTGAAAAGGCGGGAGCCGACGCCATCCTGCTGTCCGCCGTCTTCCCGAGCCGGAGCGCCTCGGCTCGAACTCCCCTGGGCCCCGTCCGGTTCGCGCGCATGGTCCGGGCGACGAAGGCCCCCGTCCTGGCGCTGGGGGGCGTCAATACCCACACCGCCGGGCGTTTGCTGCGAACGGGCGCGGCGGGCCTGGCGGCCGTCGACGCCTGGCTGGATTAGAACTGGAACTTGGTTTCGAGGCGCACGCGGGCGCCGCGATCGTCCGGCGTCACGCGCTCCGGCTTCAGCTTGTCGTCGAGCCGGACCGAACCGCCCACGCGAACCGATGGGGTCACCCGGAAAAAGGCGCCGGCCTCCAGATCGCGCAGCTTGCGCTCGCGCTGCAAGGGCTCGTCCACATCGACATTGACGCTCCAGCGCCCCTTGTCGTTGAACTTGAGGGAGGTGGTCGACGCCGGGGCGCCGCTGCGGATGGCTTCGTTTATCGAGGCGCGGGATTCGGCCTTGGCTCGCGCCGTTTGCGCGGACGCCGCCTCGGCGGTCAGGAGACCGATCAAGAGAGCGCCTGCCGCCGCTGCCAACCTGAAACCCGACGCCATCAGACGTGACCTGCCCACCAGAATGCCGGTTCTGAACGCCGGCCCTTGCCAACCGCATTAGGGGGGCCGGAGTTTCAGCGTCAACGCGTCGAAGGCCGGATCGGCCGCTCGCCGGAACGATCTCCGCTTCCATGTGGCGCAGGCGACACGGGTGTTCCGCCCTGAGCGCGGCCATGTTAACCCCGCCGCAAGTTCGCCACAGCGTCAGCCCAAGGCTGGCGAAGCCTGGCGCTTGCGCCGCGAGGCCCGCGGCCGTCCATACGGAGCTTGGAGCAGCTTATGTCGATCTTCCGCCGCGCGTCGGTCCTCGCACTGGCCTCGGCCCTGGTCCTGCCTCTGACGGCCTGCGGGGGAAACCGCGGCCGCGTGGCGGCCGATGCGCCCGTGCAGTCCAGCCAGGTGAACGCCTACCTCTGGCGAGCAACCCTGGACACCCTGGCTTTCATGCCGCTGGCCTCCGCCGATCCGTACGGCGGGGTGGTGATCACCGACTGGTACGCCAACCCCGAAAAGCCCGATGAGCGCTTCAAGGCCACCGTCTACATCTTGGACACCCGCCTGCGCGCCGACGGCCTGAACGTGTCGGTCTTCAAACAAACGCGTGACTCGGCGGGCGCCTGGATCGACGCGCCCCTCGCCGGCCAGACCGACACGGATATCGAGAACGCCATTCTGACGCGTGCGCGGCAGTTGCGGCTGTCCGACGTGGGCTGATACCCCCGCCCCATGAGGGGGTTCGCGTGAGCCGTTACGATCCAAAGACCGCCGAGCCGCATTGGCGCGCCGCCTGGGAGGCCGCCGATGTCTTCCGCGCGCGCGAACCCGGCGAGCCGGGAGGCGAGAGACCCAAATATTACGTTCTTGAGATGTTCCCCTACCCCTCGGGGCGCATCCACATGGGCCATGTGCGCAACTACGCCATGGGTGACGTGGTGGCGCGGTTCAAACGGGCCCAGGGTTTCAACGTGCTGCACCCCATGGGCTGGGACGCCTTCGGCCTGCCGGCCGAGAACGCCGCCATGGAGCGGGGGATCAACCCTAAGGTCTGGACCTATCAGAACATCGCCAGCATGCGCGAGCAGCTCAAACTGCTCGGGCTGTCTCTGGACTGGAGTCGCGAGTTCGCCACCTGCGACCCGGAATACTACGGCAAGCAGCAGGCCTGGTTTGTGGACCTGCTGGCCCGCGATCTGGTCTATCGCCGCGAAGCCACGGTCAATTGGGATCCAGTCGACCAAACCGTGCTGGCCAACGAACAGGTGGTCGACGGACGCGGCTGGCGCTCCGGCGCGGTGGTCGAAAAGCGCAAGCTCACCCAATGGTTCCTGCGCATCACCGACTACGCCGAGGACCTGATCCAGGGCCTGGAGACGCTGGATCGCTGGCCCGACAAGGTCCGCACCATGCAGGAGAACTGGATCGGCAAGAGCCGCGGCCTGCGTATGCGGTTCGGCTTTTCCGGAGAGGCTCCGGCAGGGTTCGAGGACGGCCTCGAGGTCTACACCACCCGGCCGGACACCCTGTTCGGCGCCAGCTTCCTGGCCATCGCGCCCGATCATCCGATCACGGAGGGGCTGGCCGCGCGGAGACCGGAGATCGCCGAGTTCGTCGCCCGGGCCCGGGCCGGCGGGGCCTCCGAGGCTGAGCTCGAGACGGGCGAGAAGCTGGGCTTCGATACCGGTATGGCCGTGGTTCATCCGTTCACTTCCGACCTGGTTCTACCGGTCTGGATCGCGAACTTCGTGCTCATGGAGTACGGCACGGGAGCGATCTTCGGCTGCCCGGCGCACGATCAGCGCGACCTGGAGTTCGCCCGGAAATACGGTCTGCCGGTGCGTCCCGTGGTCTTGCCGCCCGGAGCAGACCCCGAGACGTTCCACGTGGAACAGGACGCCTATGTCGGACCCGGCCGGATCTACCGGTCGGACTTCTTGAACGGGCTGGACATCGAGACCGCCAAGGCCGAGGCGATCGCCCGGATCGAGGCCCAGGGGCAAGGGCAGGGGGCCACAGTCTACCGTCTGCGCGACTGGGGCGTCTCGCGCCAGCGGTACTGGGGTTGTCCGATTCCCATCATCCACTGCGCGGACTGCGGGCCCGTGCCGGTCCCCAGGGACCAGCTACCGGTCGAGCTCCCGGAGGACGTCAGCTTCGACCGGCCAGGAAATCCGCTCCTTCGCCATCCGACGTGGCGGCACGTCAGCTGTCCCGAATGCAGGGGTCCCGGCGAGCGCGAGACCGACACCCTCGACACCTTCGTGGACAGTTCCTGGTACTTCGCCCGCTTCACCGACACCCGGGCCGAGGCGCCGATCGGCCCCGCCGCGAACCACTGGCTGCCGGTGGACCAGTACATCGGCGGCGTCGAACATGCAGTGTTGCACCTGCTCTACGCCCGCTTCATCACGCGGGCGCTGACGGATGCGGGCCAACTCTCCGTTCGCGAACCTTTCGCTGGCTTGTTCACTCAGGGCATGGTCACCCACGAGACATTCAAGAGCTCCGTCGACGGACGCTGGCTTGAGCCGTCGGAGGTGGAGGCGCGAGGCGGCGTATGGCTGGAACGCGGGTCCGGCCGCCCGGCCATACCGGGCGGCGTCGAGAAGATGTCCAAGTCCAAGAAAAACGTCGTGGCTCCGGAGGGCGTGATCGAGAGCCACGGCGTGGACGCCGCACGGCTGTTCGTGCTCTCGGACTCCCCGCCCGAGCGGGACGTGCAATGGAGCGCTGCGGGCCTGGAGGGCGCATGGCGCTTCATGCACCGCGTCTGGGCCGAGTTCGACAACCTGGACGGCGGAACAGGGGACGGCGGCGATGAGCTTCGGCGCGCCACCCACAAGACCATCAAGGCGGTGACGGACGGGCTGGACCAGTTCCGCTTCAACACAGCCGTGGCGCGCCTGCACGAGTTCGTCGGCGCGCTGCGGAACTCCCCCGCGGCGGGGAGCGCGCGGCGGGAGGCCCTGACGGCCCTGGCCTGTCTGATCTCGCCCTTCACACCCCACTTGGCCGAGGCCTGCTGGGAGCGGCTCGGTCAGGCCGGCCTGGTCGCCGAGGCGGTCTGGCCGGCCTATGATCCGGGCCTGGCCCAGGACGAGGAGAAGATCCTGCCCGTTCAAATCAACGGCAAGCGCCGCGGCGTGATCCGCGCCGCGCCCGGGACGCCGCCCGACGCCGTCGAGCGGATCGCGCTGGAGGACGCCGAGGTTCGGCGTCACCTCCAGGGTATGGCCATTCGCAAGGTGATCGTCGTACCCGATCGCATCATCAACATCGTCGCGGGATGACCATGCGCCCAGCACTCGCCGCCATCGCTACGACCGTCCTCCTTTCCGGATGCGGCTTCAGCCCGCTGTACGCGCAACGCGGGGTCACCCCTGGACTGTCCGCGATCGAGGTTGACGCGCCCCAGACCCGCACAGGCTACCTGCTGCGCGAGGAGCTGGATGACGCCTTCGCGCGCAACCCTGGCCGGGCCCCGCTGTATCGGCTGGCGCTGCGCGTCGATGAGGATCGCCGGGCGAGGGGGCTGCGCATCAATGATGTGGCCAGCCGCTATGAGGTCCTGCTGCGGGTGGACTATTCGCTCCTCAGCGTTGGCGGCGCGGCCACGCCCCTGACCCAGGGGCGTGCGGAGGTGAGCGTCACCTATGACGCGCCCGACCAGCCCTATGCGGGGATCGCAGCGCAGACGGACGGCCAGGAACGAGCGGCCGCCCAGGCCGCGCAACGGATCCGGCTCGACCTCGCCCGGTGGTTCGCCTTGAGCGAACGCGCCCCGCGCCCAACGCCGTGATCCTGGCCAAGGCGGCGGAAGCGGACCGCTTTCTCGCCAACCCGCCTTCGACCGTTCGCGCGGCGGTGATCCACGGAAGGGACCGTAGCGGTGTTCGCGAGCGGGCCGACGGCCTGGCCGGCCGGCTGGTTCCAGACCTGGCCGACCCATTCGCCGTGGGGGTGATTGGGGAGGGGGACTCCGATGACATAGGCCGACTCGCGGACGAACTCTCGGCCCTCTCCTTGCTCGGCGGGGCTCGACTGGTTCGCGTTCAGCTCGCGGAGCGAGTGGGAGCCGACCGCGCCGCCGCCGAGGCTCTGAAAGCCCACCTGGATGGACGCTACAATCCTGAGGCCTTTCTGCTGATCGAAGCCGGCGCCCTGGCCAAGGACTCCGCTCTGAGGCGCGCGGCGGAGGCGTCCAAGATAGCCGCCTGTCTTCCCGTCTATGACGATGAGCCTGGAGACCTGACCCGCCTGGTGCGGGAGAGCCTCGCGCGCGACGGCGTCAGCCTCACCTCCGAGGCGCTGGAGCTGTTCACCGCGCGCCTGCCGCGTGAACGCGGCGTGCTCCGGCAAGAGGTGGAGCGGCTGGTCCTGTACCTGGGTCCGGGCTCAGGCACGGTGGGCGATCCCGAGCTCCTGTCCCGTCACCTCGGGGCGACCGCGGAGGCGTCACTCTCCGATGCCGCCTCCGACGCCGCTGGCGGCCGGGTTCGCCCGGCCTTGGAAGGCCTCAACCGGGCCGCGGCCGAAGGGGAGGGTGGAGTGGCCGCTGTCCGGGTCATGGGGCAGCACCTCGCCCGGCTGAGGCGAATCCGCACGGCCGTGGACAACGGCGCCCAAGCGCAGGGGGCCGCCAAGGCCGCCGGCGTATTCTGGAAGGCGGAACGCGAGGTCTTGCGGCAGCATCGGGCCTGGACGGCCGACGCCCTGGATCGCGCTCAGGCGGACACCGCAGCGGCGGACCGCGCCTGCAAGGCCGCGGGCGCGCCTGATGCTCTGCTAGCCGAACGGCTATACCTGGGACTGGCGGCCCAGGCTCGACGGCTGGGCCTCTAGCGGGTCAGGCGACGGCAGAGATCGTCCAGCTGCTCCAGGGAGCCATACTTCAAGCGCAGCTCGCCTTGCCCGCCCACATCGCGAACCTCCACCGACAGCCCCAGCACCTCCTCCAGGTCCTGCTCCAGCGCCTGGATGTCCGCATTGCGCGACGGCTTGGAGGCCCGCCCAGCCCGCTTGGGCTGTTCGTCACCGGTCTTGGCCAGCGCTTCCGCCTGACGCACGTTCAGGCCCTCGTCGACGATCCGTCGCGCGAGGCTGGTCGGGTCATCAGTGGCAGCGATGGCGCGCGCATGTCCGGCGCTGAGCCGGCCTGACGCGAGGTGCTGCTGCACCTCGTCTGGAAGTTGCAGCAAACGCAGCATGTTGGCCACGTGGGCACGGCTCTTGCCCACCACCTTGGCGACCGCCTCCTGGGTGCGTCCGAACCGATCCAGCAGCACCTTGTAGCCTTGGGCCTCCTCTACGGCGTTCAGATCGGCCCGTTGCACGTTCTCCACGATGGCGACCTCGAGCACCTCCAGGTCGTCGAGCTCGCGGATCAGCACGGGGACCGTCTTGAGCCCCGCCCTTTGCGCCGCCCGCCACCGACGCTCGCCGGCGACGATCTGCCATTCGCCTTGGGCCCCGGGCGCCGGCCGCACCAGGATGGGCTGCAGCACGCCCTTTTCCCGAATGGAGTCGGCCAGCTCCTCCACCTCGTTCTCGCCGAAGTGGCGCCGCGGCTGTTCCGGATTGCGTCGCAGCAATTCGATAGGGACTTCGGAGGTGGGGGCCGGTCCGGCGTCCGCCGAGACGTCGGCGGAGGGGGCCGGTGTGTCCTCATCCGCTTCGCCGAGCAGCGCCGAGAGGCCCCGGCCCAGGCCTCGCGATCCCGCCGCGTTGTCCGCTCGTCGCGCCACGTCAGGCCGCCTTTCGTGCACGTTCGCGAGAGATGACCTCCCGCGCGAGACTGACATAGGCCTGGCTCCCCGCCGAGCGCAGGTCGTAGATCAAGGCCGGCTTGCCGAAGGACGGCGCCTCGGCGATCCGCACGTTCCGCGGGATCACCGTCTGATACACCTTGTCCCCGAAGTGCTCGCGGACGTCCTTGGCCACCAGGTCGGACAGGCTGTTGCGCTTGTCGAACATGGTCAGGACCACGCCCTGGATCTCCAGATGCGGGTTCAGGCTGCCCCGCACCAGTTCAACCGTGCGCATCAATTGGGTCAGGCCTTCCAGCGCGAAGAACTCGCATTGCAGGGGCACCAGCACCGCGTTGGCCGCCGTCATGGCGTTCACCGTCAGCAGGTTCAGCGACGGTGGACAATCCACCAGCACGTAGTTGTAGGGCGAGGTCAAATCGCGCAACGAAGCCAAGGCATCCCTAAGCCGATAAGACCGGCGGGGCGCCTGGCCCAGTTCAATCTCCACACCGGACAGCTCCGGGTCCGACGCGATCAGGTGCAATCCCGGAACGGCCGTCTCCACGATGGTGTCGGCCGCCGGCTTACCGTCGACCACCACGTCATAGATGGTGCTGCGCCGGGCCGCGCGCGGCACGCCTACGCCGGTGGAGGCGTTGCCCTGCGGGTCGAGATCGACGATCAGCACGCGCTCGCCGATCGCGGCCAGAGCTGTGCCGAGATTGATGGCGGTTGTGGTCTTCCCGACGCCGCCCTTCTGATTGGCGACGGCGAGCACGCGGGTTGCGGGCGCGCTAGGCTGACGCACGACGAACGCTCCAGATGCGGAGGATACGACCCTCGGGGTCGCTGAGACTCGGGGCCAAAGCATAGTCGAAGCGCCAGCTTTGCAAAGCCTCTTCGATCTCCTCCGTCACCCTTCTGCCCTTCAAAAACAGCCCCACCGCCCCTTTCAGCACGGCATGGGTATGGTCCAGCAGGCGGGGCAGGGGAGCCACGGCCCGCGCGGTCACCACCTCCGCACGCGGGCTCGGTAGGGCTTCGATGCGGCCGGGAACGACGCGCGCGGGAAGCGAAAGCTCGTCCACCACAGCGCGTAGAAAGGCGCAACGTTTCTCCATACTTTCAACAAGTTGGACGGTCATACCTGGGCGGTCCTTTCCCAGTATGGCCAGAACGATCCCGGGCAGACCAGCCCCGGACCCCACGTCCAACCACTGCAGTGCGGCCGGCTCCAAGGCGCAAAGCTGGGCGGAGTCATAGGCGTGTCGTCGCCAGAAGGCGTCCAAGGCCGAGGGCCCCACCAGGTTCATCCGCACGGACCCCGCCTCCAGCAAGGCACGGTACCGCACCAAGTCCGACAAGGCTCGATCCGAGGCGCCGACGGCCTCCTGAAAGGCCTCAGCCCCGAAGCCGTCCAGATCCTTCACGCGGCTTGCGACCCGCGGCGGACGTGGGCCAGCAGCGCGGTCAGCGCGCCTGGGGTGACCCCTTCGATGCGAGAAGCTTGACCAAGGGTTAACGGGCGGATGCGCGCCAACTTCTCGCGGACTTCGGAGGAGAGGCCGCCCACGCCGGCGTAGTCGAGCGCCGGATGTAGCTCCAGGTTCTCGTCCCGCCGGAAAGCCAGGACATCCGCGGCTTGCCGGTCGAGATAGCCGGCGTAGGTGGCCTCGATCTCGATCTGCTCTGCCGTGGCCCTGCTCCACGTCCGGATCTCCGGCCAGATCGCCGCCAGGTTTTCCAGCCTGATCTCCGGGTGAGCGAGTAACTGGAACAGGTTGCGCGGCTGTCCGTCCTGATTGACGTTGACGCCCGCCCTCGCGGCTTCGGTGGGCGTGATGCTCCAGCGGCGTGCCTGCATCCGAGCCGCCTCAATGGCCGTCGCCTTACGGCCGTAAGCCTCGCTGCGGCGCCCACCTACCAGACCCAGAGCCTCGCCTCGGGGTGTAAGCCTCTGGTCCGCATTGTCGGCGCGCAGTGTCAGTCGGTACTCAGCGCGGCTGGTGAACATGCGATAGGGCTCAGTCACGCCCCGAGTGACCAGGTCGTCGATCATGACGCCGATGTAGGCCTCGTCGCGGGAGAACACCGCCCCGTCCTGGCCCGAAGCCGCCCGCGCCGCATTCAGCCCTGCGACTAGGCCCTGGGCGGCCGCTTCCTCATAACCCGTCGTGCCGTTGATCTGGCCCGCAAGATACAGCCCGGGAAAGCGCTTGGCCTCCAGGGTGGGGTAAAGCTCGCGAGGGTCCACGTAGTCGTATTCGATAGCGTAGCCGTAGCGCTTCACCTCGACGCTCTCCAAACCAGGAAGGGTGCGCAGAAAGGCGAGTTGAGTGTGTTCCGACAGCGAGGTGGAGATGCCGTTGGGATAGACGGTGTCGTCGTCGCGTCCCTCGGGCTCAAGGAACACCTGGTGCGAGTCTTTCTCGGCGAAGCGAACCACCTTGTCCTCGATCGAGGGGCAGTAGCGCGGACCCCGACTGTCGATGCGACCTCCGTAGATGGCGGACTCGGTCAGATGGTCGCGAATGATGTCGTGTGTTTCGGGTGACGTATGGGTCACGCCGCAGAGGACCTGGTCGCCGGTGACCGATTGGGTGAGGAAGGAGAGTGGAGTGGGCTCATCGTCCCCAGACTGCATCTGCAGACTGTCCCAGACTATGCTGCGGGCGCTCAAGCGCGCCGGCGTCCCAGTCTTGAGCCGGCCCATGGACAAGCCGGAGGCGTAAAGGCGCTCTCCCAGCGCGTGCGCGGCCGCTTCGCCGTGCCGCCCCGCGGGGACGCTACGCTCACCGAGGTGGATGACGCCTCTCAGGAAGGTCCCCGTGGTGAGCACGACGGACGGAGCGCTCCAGACCTTGCCGTTCGCATCGACGACACCTCGCACCCGACCCCGCTCCACGACCAGATCCTCCACCATGCCTTCCTCGACGAACAGGTCGGAGATAGCGGAGATTTCAGCCTGCATCGCCCTGCGATAGGCTTGGCGGTCGATCTGGGTCCGGGGGCCGCGTACGGCTGGACCTTTGGAGCGGTTGAGAAGCCGGAACTGGATGCCCGCCGCGTCCGACATCCGCCCGATCAGACCGTCGAGCGCGTCCACCTCGCGGATGAGATGGCCTTTTCCGATCCCCCCCATGGCCGGATTACAGGACATCTCTCCGATGGTCTGACGGTTGTTGGTGAGGAGCAGGGTCCGGGCCCCCAGGCGCGCAGAGGCTGCCGCGGCCTCGCATCCGGCGTGACCGCCCCCGACGACGATGACATCCCAGGCCTGCTTCATGACACCCCTCTACTATCTCCGCGAAGCCTTTGGCGGAAGTGTTCCACGTGAAACATGGGGCAGGGTTGGACGCCAGGCATCCGCGCCAATGTTCCACGTGAAACAATCACTTGCCGATGCAAAAGGCCGAGAAAACCCGATCTAGCACCGCCTCATTATCCACGCCGCCGATAACCGACTGCAGAGCTCGAGCCGCTATCCGTACATCCTCCGCCGCCCGCTCGGATCCCCTCGTTAAGACCGCATTCGCCCGAACAAGCGCTGCATGGGCGATCTCCATGGCTTCCTGATGGCGCGCTCGGGTCGCGGACGGCGCCTCGGCTCCGCCCAGCTCCGACACGAGTCGGGCTTCCAGCCTTGCGCGAAGGGCGTCCAGGCCTTCCCCCGTTTTTGATGAGACGCGAAGAGTCGTCAGACCACGGCGGGAAGCCCATTCCGGCACCTCCGACGCCGGACTCCCCGTCAGGTCCGACTTATGCACCACGACAAGGTCGTCGGGCTGGACCATCTCGCCAACCTCCTGCAGCCCGGCGCTGTCGGAAGCGTCCACGATCAACAGGCGCCATGCCGCAGAGTCGGCCCAGGTCTGCGCCCGGCGCACCCCTTCGCTCTCGATCTCGTCCGCCGCGTCCCGCACCCCTGCGGTGTCGGCTAGGGTCACGGCATAACCGCCAACCTGGACCTCGACCTCTACGACGTCGCGCGTGGTTCCCGGCCTTTGCGAGACGATGGCGGCCTCCCGCCCGACGAGGGCGTTGAAGAGGCTCGACTTCCCGGCGTTCGGGCGACCGATCACGGCTACGCGATAGCCGTTGCGTACGCGCTGCCCTCGTGCGGCCGCCGCGAGGGCCAATTCCAGGTCGGCCGTGACGCTCTCCAACATCGGACGGGCCTGCTCCGCCAGGGCGCCGGGAAGGTCCTCGTCGGGAAAGTCGTTCTCCGCCTCGATCAGGGCGAGAGCGTCAGCGAGGGCGTCCCGCCATCTTTCGAACCGACGGCCCACTCCGCCCGACATCTGCAGCAAGGCCTGGCGCTTTTGCGCCGAGGTCTCCGCGTCGACGAGGTCGGCGATCGCTTCGGCCTGCAGCAGGTCCATCCTGCCGTTGGTGAAGGCCCGCCGGCTGAACTCGCCCGGCTCGGCCGCCCGGAGGCCGAGCTGCGTCAGGGCCTCGTGCAGTTCCTGCAGGATCACCGGCCCTCCATGGACCTGCAGCTCCACGCTGTCCTCGCCCGTGAAACTGCCGGGGCCGGGCATCCACAGCACCAGCGCCGTGTCGATGACTTCGCCGTTGCGGCTGCGCAGGCGCCGAACCGCCGCCTGCCGCGGGGGTGGCGCACCGCCCGCCAAAGTTTCGAGCGCCTCCGCGGCCCTGGGGCCCGTTATCCGGACAATGGCGACCGCGGCCCGACCGGCGGCGGTCGCGCGCGCGAAGATGGTGTCGCTCACTCGCCCTTGTCGTTGCTCGCCGGCGGCGTCCTGGCGGCCCGCAGAACCGTCTGCATGAGGCCGCGGAATTGCTCGGTCGCCGCCCCGCCCACAGACATCCAATTCCGCAGGAGCTCTTCCGGTTGCAGGGCCGCGCTATTGGCCTCCATGCGCCGGGTCATCTCGTCCACCATGCGCGTGTTCAAAGGACCCACGTCAGGCAAGCCTAGAAAGCGCGCGCCTCTTCGGGCGTGCATTCGGCTTCGATCCTCACCTTCATCAAGCCCTCCCGGCGCTACCTGGGTAGCGCCAACCTCATCTCAGGTGTTCATCGACTGGAAGAAGTCACTGTTTGTCTTGGCGTTTCTCAACTTGTCGAGCAGAAACTCGATGGCGTCCTGCGCGCCCATGGGGTTCAGGATGCGCCTGAGCACATAGGTCTTCTGCAGCTGATCCTTTGGAGTCAGCAGCTCCTCCTTGCGGGTGCCGGACTTCAGCACGTCCATGGCCGGGAAGACGCGCTTGTCCGCCACCTTGCGGTCCAGCACGATTTCGCTGTTGCCCGTGCCCTTGAACTCTTCGAAGATCACCTCGTCCATCCGCGAGCCGGTGTCGATCAGGGCGGTCGCGATAATGGTTAGCGAGCCACCTTCCTCGATGTTGCGCGCGGCGCCGAAGAAGCGCTTCGGCCGCTGCAGGGCGTTGGCGTCCACGCCGCCGGTCAGGACTTTCCCGGAAGACGGCACGGTGGTGTTGTAAGCGCGGCCCAGGCGCGTCACCGAGTCCAGCAGGATGACCACATCGCGCTTGTGTTCGACCAGGCGCTTGGCTTTCTCGATGACCATCTCGGCCACCTGGACGTGGCGCGTCGCCGGCTCGTCGAAGGTGGAGGAAATCACCTCGCCGTTGACCGTGCGCTGCATGTCGGTGACCTCTTCGGGGCGCTCGTCGATCAGCAACACGATAAGGTAGCATTCGGGGTGGTTGGCTGAGACGCTCTTGGCGATGTTCTGCAGCATCACCGTCTTGCCGACGCGCGGCGGCGCTACGATGAGGCAGCGCTGGCCCTTGCCCAGCGGCGCCACGATGTCGATCACGCGGCCGGAACGATCCTTCAGCGTCGGATCCTGCATCTCCATGGTGAGCCGTGACTCGGGATAGAGCGGCGTCAAATTGTCGAAATGGACCTTGTGCCGGACATTCTCCGGATCCTCGAAGTTGATGGTGTCCACCTTGAGCAGCGCGAAGTAGCGCTCGCCCTCGCGCGGGCTCCGCACCGGCCCCTCCACCGTATCACCCGTGCGCAGGCCGAAGCGACGAATCTGAGACGGGCTGCAATAAATATCGTCCGGACCCGGAAGATAATTGGCCTCAGGACTGCGCAGGAAGCCGAAGCCGTCCGGCAGGACTTCCAGAACGCCCCCGCCCGAGATCTCCACGCCTTCGTCGGCGAGTGTCTTCAGGATGGCGAACATCATGTCCTGCTTGCGCATGGAGTTCGCACCTTCGATCTCCAGCCCCTCGGCGAGGGCCACGAGGTCGCTGGGCGACTTCTCCTTCAGCTCCATCAGCGACATGCGCGTGGGCAGGGAGGCGTGCGTCACGGCCGGAGCGGGCGCGGCGGTCTCAAGGCTGGGGGCGTCTAGGACGTCGTCGGACATGATCGTCTCGAAAGGGGAGGGCGCGCGGCCCTCGGAGAAGCTGTTGCGCAGAGCGAGCGCGGAGGGGAGGGGCGGATGTTCGCTTCGCCGTGCCGGCGTGGAGCATCCTTCAGGAGGCGGGAGAACCGGCGCAGGACACGCCGTCCGCAACCGGAAACACATGCAGACGACGGCGTCAAGGCGAGGGCTGACGTGACCTCAACCGAATTCCGTCGTCACCGCTACGATCATGACGACCGCGGCCACAAAGGGGAGTTCATTGCTGATGCGCCAGAAACGTTCGGATCGGGTGTTCCGTCCGGTCGCCAACCGCTTGCGCGCTGCGGCGAGATAGCCGTGCCAGCCGGTGACCAGGACCACCCCGGCCAGCTTCACCACCATCCAGGGCTCGGCCAGAAAGCCCGGGCCGCGGGTCTGACTGTTCACGTGGATCAGCGCCAGTCCCAAGATCCACGTCAGCATCAGCGCCGGGTTCATGATCAACCGGAGCAGCCGCTGCTCCGCATGCTCGAACAGCCCCGTCATCTCCGTGCCGGTCGCACGCATGTGATAGACGAATAACCGCGGCAGGATCAGCAGGCCCGCCATCCAGGCCACCATGGCGATGATGTGCAGTCCGCGCAAAAGGTCGTAGCTCATGGGCTGACCGCTTTCTCTGAAGGGCACCTGCCCCAACGGCGCGGGCACCAGCGACCGCCGCCCGCGTCGGCCACCCCGTCCCGCGGCAAGGCGGCGACCACCGCCCCAGCCAGGCTGTCGATGAAGGTTTGGGCCACGCCCACCGCCGGCGCCCGCAGATAGACGGGACAGCCCGACTCCCGCGCCAAGTGGCCGTATTCATGATCGAGCTCGACCAGGGTCTCCACATGCTCCGAGACAAAGGCGATCGGAGCCACCAAGAGGCCCCGCCCGTCCGCTCCGGCGCGGCGAATGACCTCGTCGGTGGCCGGACCGATCCACTTCAAGGGTCCCACGCGGCTCTGGTAGCAGACCTCCACCTCCCACCGCCCCGGCAGCCGTGCGGTGATGGCGCCTGCAGTGGCCTCCACCTGGGCCTGATAGGGATCGCCCGCCGCTATGACCTTCTCCGGCAGGCCGTGCGCCGAAAGGAGCAGCTTCACGGACGGGCGGCCGGCGTCCTCCCAGGTTCGCAGGATGGCTTGGACGTAGCCGTCGACGAAACCCTCCGCTTCTGGATAGCAGCAAATAGTCCGCGATCGTCCCGGGCCCTTGTAGGCGGCCCGCCAAGCCTTGAGCGACGAGCCGGAGGTGGTGGTCGAGAACTGTGGGTAGAGCGGCAGCAGGACGATCTCATCGGGCCCGAAATCCTCCACCTCGCGCGCGGCGTCCTGGGTGAGCGGCGTCCAGTAGCGCATGGCCACAAAGCACCTCGCTTCCACCCCGGGAAGCTGTTCGGACAGAGCCGCCTCGAGCGAGACGGCCTGCGCCTGCGTCTCGCCCAACAGCGGCGAGCCGCCCCCCATGACCGCATAATTGGCCCGCGCCGCCTTGGCCCGGGTGGTGGAGATCAGGGCCGCCAGCGGTGTCCGCGCAATTCCTGGCAGACCGATGATGGCGGGATCGTTGAACAGGTTGAATAGGAAGGGACGCACCGACTTCGGTCCGTCCGGCCCGCCCAGGTTGAACAACACCACCGCGAGCCGCTTCAAATCCGCACTCCGGTGACCCGCTCCAGCACGCGCTCGACGTGGGGAATGGGCGTGTCCGGCAGGATGCCGTGACCCAGATTGAAGATGTAGGGGCCTCCGCCCCATTGCTCCAACAGCTGGTCGACGCGCTGGTCAAGCAGCGGCCCGCCGGCGCGCAGCAAGAGCGGGTCCAGCGCGCCCTGGATGGTGGCCAGCTTCTGCACCCGCCGGCCCTGCTCGGCCGTGGCCTGGGTGTCGAGCGCCACCGCTTGGACAAACCGCTGGGCGGCGTAGGTCTCCACCAGCGCGCCTGCCCCGCGCGGAAACCCGATCACGGGCACGCTCACGCCCAGCTCGCGCAGCCGGGCGACGATGCGCCGGTGCGGTTCGATCACCAGACGCGGGAAGACGTCCTCCGGGATCGCCTCCGCCCAACTTTCGAACAGCTTGAGCACCTGGGCGCCCGCGCGCGCCTGCATGGCCAGGTAGTCGGCGGTGGCCTCGACAAGCACTTGGAGAAGGGCATCGACCAGTTCGGGTTCGCGATAGGCCAGGGTCTTGGCTTGCGCCTTATCCCGGCTGCCTCCGCCCTCGATCATATAGGTCAGCACGGTCCAGGGCGCGCCGGCGAACCCGATCAAAGCCCGCTCCGGCTCCAGGGCGGCCCGCACTAGCGACAGGGTTTCTCCGATGGCCGACAGCCGTCGTGTTGCACCCTCCACGCCCCCCCGCAGCGTCTCCAGCGAGGGCAGGGGGCCCAGCCTCGGCCCTTCGCCCTTTTCAAACCAGACGGCCTGTCCCAGGGCGCGTGGGATCAGCAGGATGTCCGCGAACACGATCGCCGCGTCATAGGGGAACCGCCGCATCGGCTGGAGCGTGACCTCCGCGGCCGCTTCGGGATTATGGCAAAAGGCGATGAAGTCCGGCTGCTGGGCGCGAACCGCCCGATACTCCGGCAGATACCGACCGGCCTGCCGCATGAACCACACCGGAGGGCGCGCCAGGGTTTCGCCGCTCAGGGCTCGAAGGAGGAGGGGCTGGGAGGCCATGGCGTGCTTAGAGCGGCCACCCGACGATCCATCAACCCGTCCCTTCAGACTTAAGAATAAGAAGGTTTGGGGAAGAAGGTTGGGCGGTTGAGATCGGGGACAATCACCTCGGCGCCTAGGCTCCCCACCGTCTCATCCCCAAGCGGCGCTCGCCGCACAAGCGTGGCGGAGCCGGTGCGGCCGTCCCTGTTAACACTTTGTTAACCTCTCGGATTCCAGGCGGCTTTCCGCAACTGTCGTTAGGGATATGTTAATGATTGCGGCAAGGCGGCCATAGTTCTCGACAAGCTTGCCTCGGCGGAAGGCTTGGGCACGGAAGCCTCGGGATCGATCGCCTTGGAACCGGGTCGCTGTCCCCAAGGACTTGGCATTTCCTTGCGAAGCCTGTCTTGTTCCCCAGTGCGCGTGCGGCTGTCCCCGCCGCGGTCCCCAGGCATCCATCATCCGCCCACCATCATGACGCCGCTGGCCACCTACTTTCACGTCCACCTGGTGTCGGACTCCACGGGCGAGACTCTGAACGCCATGGCCAAGGCGGTGTGCGCCCGCTTCGACGCGGTGCTGCCCATTGAGCACGTCTACGCTCTGGTACGCTCTCGGCGTCAGCTCGACCGGGTGCTGCGCGAGATCGAGAACGCGCCGGGCATGGTCCTGCACACCATCGTGGACAAGGATCTGCGTGCGGCGCTGGAGACGGGCTGCCGCGCGCTCGACATGCCCTGCGTGGCCGCACTCGATCCTCTGGTCGCCTCCCTGGCCCGGTATCTGGGCGCGGCCATCTCCACCCGCGTGGGCGCCCAGCACGCCCTGGACCACGAGTATTTCAACCGGATCGAAGCGCTCGATTTCGCCATCGCCCACGACGACGGCCAGGGCTTCAACGACCTGGAGGCCGCAGACGTCATCCTGGTGGGTGTGAGCCGGACCTCCAAGACGCCCACCAGCATCTATCTCGCCCATCGCGGCGTACGCTCGGCCAATGTGCCGCTGGTGCCGGGCTCCGAACCGCCGCCGCAGCTGTTCGAGGTGAAACGGCCTCTGGTCGTGGGCCTGACCGTGTCGCCTGACCGCTTGGTGCAGATCCGGCGCAACCGGCTGATCGGGCTCCGGGAAGGCCGCAACACCGACTATGTGGAGACGGACGCGGTGCGGGAGGAGACCGTGCGGGCGCGGCGCCTCTTCGAACGCCAAGGATGGCCGGTGATCGACGTCACGCGCCGCTCGGTCGAGGAGACCGCCGCAGCCGTGCTGAACCTGTTGCAGGCCCGCAAGGCGGACGCGGCATGATCGTGCTGGCCTCCAAGAGCCCCGCGCGCGCCGAGCTGCTGCGCCGGGCCGGCGTGGCTTTCACGATGCAGGGCTCGGGCGTGGACGAAACGCCGCTAAAAGCGCGGTGGCTGGGCGAGGGCGCCTCCCCGGCGGAGGTGGCCCAGCGTCTCGCCCAAGCCAAGGCGTCCGCCGTGGCCGGGCGCACGCCCGCCTGGGTCATCGGCGCCGACCAGACCGCCGAGTTTGATGGCGTTCTGCTGGACAAAGCGGTCGACGCGGCCGAAGCGACCGGCCGGCTGCGCGCCATGCAGGGTCGCCCCCACCAGCTGCACTCGGCCGTGGTGCTCACCGATGGCCGCCTCACCTGGCGCGCCCTGTCCACCGCCACCTTGCACATGCGCCAGCTCTCGGACGACTGGCTGGACGACTACGCGGCCCAGGCCGGCTCCGCCTTGACGGAGACCGTGGGGGGCTATGAGCTGGAGGGCCTGGGCGTCCAGCTGTTCGATCGCGTCGAGGGCGACTACTTCGCCATCCTGGGCCTACCCCTGCTGGAGCTTCTGGCCGCCTTGCGCGAGGTCAGGGCCCTGGCGGCATGAGGATCGGCGGGAGCACGGCCGTGGCCGGCGTCGTGGGCCGCCCCGTCACCGGCTCGCTGAGCCCGGCCATCCACAACGCCTGGCTGGCGGCCGCCGGCCTCGACGGAGTCTATGTCCCGCTCGACGTGGCCGATGCCGCGGCTTTCGGCCACTTGGTCCTGGGTCTGCGCGGCGGCGGCTCGGTGCGCGGGCTCAACGTCACCGCCCCGTTCAAGGAGGCCGCCCTCGCCGCGGCCGACCGGGCCGACGCCGCCGCGGAGGCGGCCGGCGCCGCCAACCTGCTGCTGTTCCAGCCCGACGGGACGGTCGCGGCCCGCAACACCGACGGGATCGGCCTCCTGTTTGCGCTCCGCACCCAGGCGGGGCTGGAGGTGAGGGGCGTGGTGGCGACCATCCTGGGCGCGGGCGGCGCCTCTCGCGGCGCTGCCGCCACCCTGGTGGAGGCCGGCGCGGCCGAGGTCAGGATCGTCAATCGAACGCCCGCACGCGCCCAACTCCTGGCCGAACTCCTGGGGCCACGGGTGACCAGCTGGTCCTGGGAGGACGTGGATGCGGCGCTGACGGGGGCGGACCTCCTGGTGAACGCCACCACGCTCGGACGTGACGGTGGTGAGCCGCTCGACCAGTCGCTCCAGGCCCTTCCGGCGGAGGCGGTGGTGATGGACATGGTCTATCGCCCGCTGCAGACGCCGTTGCTGGCCCGGGCGGAAGCCAGCGGGCGCAAACCGGTGGACGGGTTGTCCATGCTGATCGGCCAGGCCGTTCCGAGTTTCGAGGCCCTGTTCGGCCGCGCGCCTGCCCCAGAGCTGGACATCCGGGCGGTGGCGCTCGGAGCCGTCCCGTGAGGATCCTGGGCCTGACCGGCTCGATCGGCATGGGCAAGACCACCACCGCGGCCCTGTTCGCCGAGGCTGGCGCGCCCGTTTACGACGCCGACGCCGCGGTTCACCGACTTTACGCCGCGGGCGGCGCGGCCGTGGCGCCCATCGCCGCCGCCTTTCCCGGCGTCGTGGTCGATGGCGCGGTGGACCGCCCCAGCCTGTCCGCCCGCGTTCTGGGCGACCCGGACGCGCTGCGTCGACTGGAGTCGATCACCCACCCGCTCGTCTTCGCCGACCGGGCTGAGTTCCTTAGATCCGCCGCCGCCTCCGGGGCTTCGGTCGCCGTGATCGATGTCCCACTTCTGTTCGAGACGGGCGGCGAGCGCCTCACCCACGCCGTGGCCGTGGTCACCGCACCGCCAGACGTCCAGCGCGCCCGCGTGCTCGCCCGGCCGGGCATGACGGCCGACAGGCTGGACGCGATCCTCGCCCGCCAGACGCCCGACTCCGACAAGCGCACCCGCGCCGACTTCATCATCGACACCGGCGGCGGCGTGGAGCCCGCCCGGGACGCCGTGCAGCAGGTTCTCCACATCTTGTGCGACCGAAACTGGCGTTCGCTGCGCCGGGAGCGCCTCGACGCCAAGGCCGAAGCGCCCCAATAAAGAGGGCATGGCTCGCGAGATCATCCTTGATACCGAAACCACGGGCATCGACCCGCGCGACCACCGCGTCATCGAGATCGGCTGCCTGGAGATCGAGGATTTCATTCCGACCGGCCGCACCTTTCACCGGTACATCAATCCCGACCGCCTGATTGAGGCCGATGCGGAGCGCGTTCACGGCATCAGCAACGCCCGCGTGGCCAACGAGCCTCGCTTTCACGAAGTCTGCGACGAACTCCTGGACTTCATGGGAGACGCGATCCTGATCGCCCACAACGCCGCTTTCGACCGCGGTTTCGTCAACGCCGAGCTCGGGCGGGCGGGCCGCGGCGCTCCTCCCGACCACCGCTGGGTTTGCACCCTGCAGCTGGCGCAAAAACGCTATCCCGGGATGCACAATTCCCTGGACGCGCTTTGCCGCCGCTACAACGTGTCGCTGACCGAGCGCGACAAGCACGGCGCCCTGCTGGACGCCCGCCTGCTGGCGGCCGTCTATCTGGAGCTCAGGGGCGGCCGCGAGCGCTCGCTTGATTTCGCGGCCACGGCGGTGGGCGAGGTCACCCCGGCCTATGTCCGCCCCGTCTACGGCGCCCGGCCTCGCCCGATGGGGCCGCTGTCCACCGAAGAGGAGCGCGCCGCCCACGCCGCCTTTATCGCCAAGGCGCTCAAGGGCGCCTCCGCCTGGGACCGCTACGCCCGCCCGGCCCTTCTCGGCGGCGCCGGCTAGGTCAGTCCACGTTCAGGAAGTGCAGGCCGTCGACTGAACATCGTGCTCGCAATGAGCTCGCGCGACCTCGATCAGGCGTCGTAGGTCTGCCCCGAGCCGGCCTCCGCCTGGGCCCGCTGGGCCGCATAGACGCCCGCAAAATCGATCGGCTCGATCATGAAGGGCGGGAAGCCGCCCTCCGAGGTCATGTCCGCGATGATCCGCCGCGCGAAGGGGAACAGGAAGCGCGGACACTCGACCAGCAGCACGGCTTCCAGCTGCTCTTCCCCCACCGCGGTCAGCTCGAAGAGGCCGCCGTAGAGCAGCTCCACCTGGAAGCCGACCTCGTTTTCCCGGGTGGCCGTAGCCGCGAGCTTGAGGTCCACCTCGAACAAGCCGTCGGGCCTCCCGCGCGCGTTCATCTCCACCTGCATGTCGATCGACGGCTGCGCGCCCGCCTGCCGCAAGCTGTCCGGCGCGCGCGGGTTCTCGAACGACAGGTCGCGCACGAACTGGGCCAGGATGCGGATGGAGGGAGCGGCGCCCCCGACCGGCGCGGAGCCGGCGTCGATATCGGTCATGAACAAGGCTCTCCGGCGGCCGCACGCGGCGGTTCGCGGCTCTGAATGGCGAGCGGCGCTGCTAACACGCGACCCGGAAGGCGGCAACGCTCCGAGCGGGGCGGGTGACGCGGCGGGGGCGCCGCCCTATATCGGAACCTTCGCGTCCGCTCGCGGCTTGGAACATTCGTCTTGGAAGCGCTGTCACTCGTCTTTTTCGCCGCCCTGGCCGCCGTGGTGCTGTTCCAGCTCTACTCGGTGCTGGGCCGGCGCGTGGGCCGGCAGCCGGAGGACGCGGCCGCCGAGGAAGCGCGCCGTCCCGCTGTCGAGGCGCCGACCCGCCGCGCCGAGGAGGTTCACGCGCCAGAAGCCGCCGTGGAGCCCCTGGCCGCGCTCCGGGCCCGCGACCCGTCCTTCGAGCCGGGGGCCTTTCTCCAAGGGGCGCGCGGCGCCTATGAGATGATCGTCACCGCCTTTGCTGCGGGCGATCGCGACACCCTGCGAGGCCTGCTCACCCTGGGCGTGTTCCAGACCTTCGAGGCCGCCATCGCCGCTCGCGAGGCGGAAGGCCGCACCGAGCGAGTGGAGTTCCTGCAGCCCACGCGCGCGGACTTCGAGCATGTGGAGCTTCAGGGGGACCTGGCCCGCGTCAAAGTCCGCTTCCTGTCCGAGTTCCGCACCCGCTCCAAGGGTCCGGAAGGCGAGGCCGTCGACGACCGCCGCACCGCCGAGGTCTGGACCTTCGAACGCCGCATCGGCGCCCGTGACCCGAACTGGGCTCTGGCCCAGGTGGAGCCCGCGGAGTCCTGATGCTCGGACGGCGGGTTGCGAGCCTGGCCGCGCTCGCGGCCGCCGGATTCGCCTGGGCCTGCGCGCCGCTTCCCGCACCGCGGCCGCCGGGTCCCATCCTGGCTCAGCCGCAGGCGCAGCCGCAGCCCTACCCGCCCGCCCAAGCCGCGCCGACGCTGGTGGTTCAAGGCCTGCCGCTCTCCAGCCTGTCCGGCTGGGCGGAGGAAGACCATCGCGCGGCTTTTGACGCCTTCCGGACCACCTGCGCCCGCACACCCGCGCTGATCGCCGCCTGCGCCAGCGCCCGCCAGGCTGGCCCGCTGGCCCCGGATGCCGCCAAGGCCTGGCTCGAGGCGCGCTTCGTGGCCCAGCCGGTCCAGCCGGACACGGGCGCAACGGGGCTGCTCACCGGCTACTTCGCTCCGGAGTACCGCGCGCGAGATCGGCCGGATGCGGAGTTCAGCGCACCGGTGCGTCCTCGCCCGGCCGACCTGGTCGCCGGCCAGCCTTACCGGCCACGCGCCGAGATCGAGCAGACACCGTCGGAGGCGCTGGCCTGGATGCGGCCGGAGGAGCTGTTCTTTCTGCAGATCCAGGGTTCGGGCACGCTTGTGTTCCCGGACGGACGGCGTCTGCGGGCCGTCTATGCGGCCGACAACGGCCTGCCGTTCGTGGGGGTGGCCCGTGTGATGCGCGCTCAGGGGCTCCTGGCCGACAACCAGACCTCCGGCGAGGCGATCCGGGGCTGGCTGGCCGCCCATCGGGGACCGGAAGCCCAGGCCGTGATGAATGCGAACCCGCGCTACATCTTCTTCGCCGTCCGCCCCGACGACGGTCGGGAGCCGGCCGGCGCGGCCGGGGTTCCGCTGCCTCCCGGTCGCGCGGTCGCTGTTGATCCCAGTCGCCACGCCTATGGCGAACTGTTCTGGATCGAGGCCGAAGCGCCCGCCCTGTCCGGCGCCTTTCCCCGTTACCGCCGTCTGGTGAGCGCGCTGGACACCGGCGGCGCCATCAAGGGCGCCGTTCGCGCCGACCTTTACCTCGGCCGCGGCGCGGCCGCCGGCACGGAGGCCGGCCGCATCCGGCACCAGCTGCGCATGTGGCGCCTCGTTCCGCGGGGCTGAGGGTTTGAAACGGCAGCTGCGCCCTGACGAGGTGAAGGTTTGGGCCGTGGTGGCCCGCACCGTTCGGCCGGCGCCCGGGCGCGTGGTTCCGCACCTTCCGCCCGAACCGGAGCTGGTGCCCTCCAAAGCTAGCCCGCCCAGCCCGTCGCCATCCGGGCCCAAGCTCGCTCGCCCCCGCCCGATCACCACCGCGCCGGAGGACATCGAGCCGGGCAGGAAACGGCGCATCGCTCGCGCCCGCGATCCTATCGAAGCCCGCCTCGACCTGCACGGTCTGGATCAGGACCGCGCTCGCGCCGCCCTCCACGCGTTTCTGCAGCGCGCGCATGCCGACGGCCTGCGCGCGGTTCTCGTGATCACTGGAAAGGGCGTCGAAGGCGACGGGATCCTCAAGCGCCGCACGCCCGACTGGCTCTCCGAACCGGCCGTGCGCCCCCTGATCGCGGGCGTGTCCCCGGCCGAACGCCGTCACGGCGGCGAAGGCGCCCTCTACATCGCCTTGAAGCGCCGGAAATAGCCGTGTTTCCCCCGCGCTAGGCGCGAGAAGGGTCCTGGGGTCGCCCCGCCTTCTCCTCCAGCCCCGACCGCCCCTCCCGTGCGGCCAGCGCCTCGGCCACCGCGTCCGCCTCCACTCCGCAGGCGGCCAGCAGCACCAGCCAATGATACAGGAGGTCGGCGCTTTCGCTGACCACCGCGGTCCGATCCCCCTGCGCCGCCGCAATGGCCAGCTCCACGGCCTCCTCGCCAAGCTTTTTCGCCGCTCGGGCCGGATCGGCCAGCAAACCCGCCGAGTAGGAGCGGGCCGGGTCGGCCCCGCGCCGCGCTTCGATCGCCGCCTGCAGGCGGGTCAACTGTTCAGCCAGCGTCATCGCGTCCTCACCGGCAGCCCGGCTTCCGCCAGCGCCGCCTTGGCCTCGCTGACGGACACCTGGCCCCAGTGGAAGATGGACGCCGCGAGCACCGCGTCCGCCCCGCCGTCCCGGACCGCCTCGACCATGTGCTGGGCTGATCCTGCGCCGCCGCTGGCGATCACGGGAATAGTGACCGCCGCTGTGACCGTGCGCAGGAGCGGCAGGTCGTAACCCGTCTTGGCCCCGTCCCGATCCATCGAAGTCAGCAGGATCTCGCCGGCCCCCCGACGTTGCGCCTCCGCCGCCCATTCCGCCGCGTCCAGGCCCGTGGGCCGCCGCCCGCCATAGGTCACGACCTCGAAGCCGGCGCCCTCCCCCCGGGCCCGCGCGTCGATCGCGACCACCACGCACTGCGCCCCGAACCCGTCCGCGGCCCGGCTGATCAGCTCCGGATCCTCCACAGCGGCCGTGTTCATCGAGGCCTTGTCCGCTCCCGCCAGCAGCAGGGTGCGCACATCCTCCGCGCGCCGCACCCCGCCGCCCACCGATAGGGGCATGAAACAGACGTCCGCCGTTCGCCGCACCACGTCCAGCAGCGTGCCCCGGCCCTCGGCGCTGGCGCTGATGTCAAGGAACATCAACTCATCGGCGCCCGCCGCGTCATAGGTTCGCGCCTGCTCCACCGGGTCGCCGGCGTCGCGCAGGCCGACGAAGTTGACACCCTTCACCACCCGCCCGTCTTTGACGTCCAGGCAGGGGATTACGCGGACGCCCAGGGTCACGCCGCGGCCGCCAGAGCCTCGGCGGGGCTCAGCGCGCCTTCGTACAGCGCCCGCCCGATGATGGCGCCTTCGATCGGCCGCCCCGGACGCGCGCGCAAGGCGTGGATGTCCGCCGCCGCGCTCACCCCGCCGCTGGCGATCACCGGAATGCTCACCGCGTCCGCCACAGCGCCCACCGCATCCACATTGACGCCCGCCATGGCCCCGTCGCGCGCGATGTCCGTCACGATCAACGCCGCAACGCCGGCGTCCTCCATGCGTCGCGCCAGTTCGACCGCCTCGACGTCCGAGGTCTCCGCCCAACCGTCCGTCGCGACCCTGCCCTCGCGGGCGTCGATCCCCACCGCCACCTGCCCGGGGAAGCTCCGGGCCGCCTGCCGCACCAGCTCGGGGTCGCGCACCGCCGCCGTTCCCAGGATCACCCGCGACACCCCGGCCTTCAGCCAGCCGCCCACCGCGTCCAAGCTGCGCACGCCGCCGCCCAGCTGCACCGGCCTGCTGGCCGCGGCCAGGATCGCCCGCACGGCCGCCGCATTGGCGGAGCGGCCTTCAAAGGCTCCGTTCAGGTCCACGACGTGCAGCCACTCGAAACCCGCCCTGCCGAAGCGTCGCGTCTGGTCCGCCGGATCGTCGTTGAAGGTGGTGGCCGCCTGCATCTCCCCGCGCAGCAGCCGCACGCAGCGTCCGTCCTTCAGATCGATCGCCGGATAAAGGGTGAAGGGGGTCACGCCCGCGCTCACGGCCGCCACGCCAGGAACCGCGCCAGCAGCTCCAGTCCCGCCGCCTGCGACTTCTCCGGGTGGAACTGCACCCCCGCGATGTTGCCTCGCGCCACCGCCGCCGTGAACCGCCCGCCATGATCGCTCGTGGCCGTCACCGTTTCGGCGTCGTCCGGATGAAAGGCGTAGCTGTTAGCGAAATACATGGACGCCCCCGGCTCCAGCAGCGGATGCTCCCCCCCCTCCACCGTGTTCCAGCCCATGTGCGGCACGCTCAGGCCGGGGTCCGCGGGCTCCAGCCGCCGCACCTCGCCTGGTATCCAGTTCAGCCCCGCG
Source organism: Pseudomonadota bacterium (assembly GCA_019348195.1). Classification (GTDB taxonomy): domain Bacteria; phylum Pseudomonadota; class Alphaproteobacteria; order Caulobacterales; family Caulobacteraceae; genus JAHWJX01. Next base: position 48,011 of record JAHWJX010000008.1, read on the forward strand.
TGCTCCCCGAATTCCAGCCCGCGCGTGGCCAGCAGTTGCATGCCCACGCAAACGCCCAGGAAGGGCGCGCCCCGGCCCCGAACCGTCTCCTCCATCTCTTCCGCCAGCCCCGGCCGGGCCTGCAGCCCCTCCATGCTGGCCGCGAAGGCGCCCACGCCGGGCAGCACCACACGATCGGCCTCCCGCACCACCTCGGGCCGGTCGGTCACCACCACCCGGGTCTGGACGCCGGATCGGCGCGCAGCCTCGTTCAGCGCCCGCTCCGCCGAGCGGAGATTGCCGGACCCATAGTCGATCAGCGCCACCGTTTGCATGGGCCTAGAGCACCCCCTTGGTGCTTACCGCCGCGCCGCCCGCCTTGGGGTCGATCTCGACCGCGGTGCGCAGCGCACGCGCCAGCGCCTTGAACCCGCTCTCGGCGATGTGGTGGTTGTTCACCCCGTACAGCGTCTCCAGGTGCACGGTCGCGCCCAGGTTCATCGCCACTGCATGGTGGAACTCGCGGAACAGCTCCGTATCGAACTCGCCGATCTTGTCCCGCGTGAACTGCACCTTCCACACCAGATAGGGTCGTCCAGACAGGTCCACCGCACAGCGCGTCAGCGTCTCGTCCATGGGCGCATAGGCGTGTCCGAACCGCCGGACGGCCCGAAACCCGGGCAGGGCCTGGGCCAGCGCCTGGCCCAGCACGATGCCCGTGTCCTCCACGGTATGGTGCTGGTCGATGTGCAGGTCACCCTGGGTCTCGACCTCCAGATCGAAACCGGCGTGCCGCGCGAAGCCGTCCAGCATGTGGTCGAAGAAGCCCACGCCGGTGGCCACCCGCGCCTGGCCCGTCCCGTCCAGGTCAACGCGCACCCGAACGCGCGTCTCCCGCGTCTCCCGCGAGATCTCGCCGACCCGGTTCACAGTCCCGCCGCCCGCGCCAGTTCGGCCAACGAGGTCTCCGGACGGGGTCCGTAATGCGCGATCACCTCCGCCGCCGCGATGTGGCCCAGCCGAGCGCAATCCCGCGGCGCCTGCCCGTGGGTGCGCCCATAGAGGAAGCCGGCCGCGTATTGATCCCCCGCCCCGGTGGTGTCGATCACGCGCGTCACCGGCTCCGCCGCCACCGCTTCCGCCTCGCCCGCCGTCACCGCCACTGAGCCGTTCGCGCCGCGAGTGATCCCCGCGGCGCGCACCTGGGTCCGCAGGCGCTCGACCGCCGCGTCGAAGTCGCACTCGAACAGGGCGCACAACTCCGCCTCATTGGCGAACAGGACGTCGACCTCGCCCAGGAAGCTCAGAAGCTCCGCCCGGTGCCCCTCGACGACAAAGGTGTCCGACAGCGTGAGCGCCACCTCGCGCCCGGCCTGGTGCGCCAGTCCGGCCGCCTTGCGGAAAGCCTCTCGCGCCGTGTCGCTGTTGAACAGATAGCCTTCCAGGAACACCAGGGCGCTGTCGGCCACCACCGCGGGGTCCACGTCGTCCGGACCAAGCAGGTTCGACGCTCCGAGGAAGGTGGTCATGGTCCGGTGCCCGTCCGGCGTCACGTTGATCATGCACCGCCCGGTGGCCGCCCGCGTCCGCTCCAGCGGCAGGCTCTCGAACCGCACCCCGATGGCCCGGATGTCGTGCGCAAAGGCGCCGCCCAGGTCGTCGTCCGCCACCTTTCCCATGTAGGCCCCACGGCCGCCCAGGCTGGCCAGCCCCGCCATGGTGTTGGCCGCCGACCCGCCGGACGCCTGCACCCGCGGTCCCATGCGCTCATACAGCGCCTCGGCGCGGGCCTCGTCGACCAGCACCATGCTGCCCTTCTCCAGTCCTTCCTGCGCCAGAAAGGCCTCGTCCGCAGGCGCGATGATGTCCACCAGGGCGTTGCCGATCCCGGCCACGTCATATTGCGAGGTCATTGAGGCTGTTCAGAAAGCTGCAAGCTGCGCTCTATAGGCCTGTCTCCCATGTGCGCAAACCGACGAGCGTGGAGCCTGGCCGCCGCCCTGCTGCTGGCGGCCCCCGCGTGGGCGCAACCGGCCAAGCATACGCCCACGGTACCCCTCCTGATCGGCGCCGGCGAGGCCGAAGCCGTGATCCGCCTGGGCCGCCCCGACATCGCCCGCCGCGAAGCCGGCGGCGCCGTCTGGACCTATCGCCGCTCCAGCTGCGCCTTGTTCCTCTATTTGCGCGCCCAAGGCCTCGACCTCCGCGTCACCGGCGCCGCCGCCGGCCCCCGCCGCCGAGGCCAGCCCGCCCCCGACACCAACGCCTGCCTCGCGGCGGTGGCGGCGGACAAGCGCTGAGGCTCCCCCCGTCGGGCCCCAAACAGAGGCGAATGTCAGACGCCTTCGCCCGCCCGGCGGCTTTTGCGCTAAGCACCCCGGATGCGCATCGCCATACTCACGCCCGACCCTGCCGATCCTGCGCGCCAGGGTCGCTGGGACCAGGTCTTCGCCCGCATGGCCGAACCCCTGACCGCAGCCGGCGCCCAGGTGGCCGGCCCCGCCTGGACGGATGCCGGCGACCTCACCGGGTATGACCTCGTCCTACCGCTCATGGTCTGGGGGTATCACCGCGAGGGCGATCGCTGGGCCGGGCAGGTCTCCGCCTGGGAGGCCGCGGGCGTCCGCGTGCAGAACCCCGCTTCCGTGCTCCTTTGGAACGCCGACAAGGGCTATCTCGGCCGCCTCGCCGAGCGCGGCGCCCCCGTGCCCTCCACCCTTTACGTGGACCGCGTCACCCCCGAACTCATGGCCCAGGCCGCTGCAAGTTTCGGGACCGACCGCTTGGTGGCCAAGCCCCGCGTTTCCGCCATCGCCTACCAGACGCTGCGCTGGTCGCCTGGCGAGCCGCTGGACGCGGGCCCCGAGGGCCCGGCCCTGATCCAGCCCTATCTGCCCGCCATCGAGCAGCACGGCGAGCTGTCGATGTTCTTTCTCGGGGGAGCTTACAGCCACGCCGTGCGCAAGGTTCCCCGCGCCGGCGACTTCCGGGTTCAGCCCGAGTACGAGGGGGTCACCAACGCCGCCGACCCCTCGCCGGACGAGCAGGCCGCCGCCGAAGCCATCCTGGCCGCGGTTCAGGAGCCCCTCCTCTATGCGCGCGTGGACCTCGTCCGCGGCCTGGACGACCGCCCCGTCCTCATGGAGCTCGAACTCGTCGAACCCGACCTCTTCCTGGGCCACGCCCCCGATCGCGGCCGCCGCTTCGTCGAGGTCGCGCTGGACAGGGCGCGAGCCGCTTAGGGCGGGCGAGCTCCTTCGCCTCCTCCTCTCCCGCTCTCCCCGACGAAAGCCGGGGCCCACCCCCGCCGCAGACGCCTCCTGGGAGAGAGCGCGTAACACCACAATGGACCCCGGCTTTCGCCGGGGAGAGCGGGCCGCGGAGTATGGCTGGAGCGCAGGGCCGAGCCCTTAGGCCCAAAGATAGGCCGGCGCGGTGGGGCACAGGTCCGCCACGGGGCACGTCTCGCATTTGGGCCGCCGCGCCACGCACACGTAGCGCCCGTGCAGGATCAGCCAGTGGTGGGCGTCCCGCAGCAGGGCCGGCGGGCGTCACCCGCATGAGGTCCGCCTCCACCGCGTCCGGCGTCTTGCCGTAGCTGAGCGCCAGCCGCCAGCTTACCCGGAAGACGTGGGTGTCCACCGCGATGGCCGGCTCCACGCCCAACTCGTTCAGCACCACGCCGGCGGTCTTGCGCCCCACGCCCGGCAGGGCCTGCATCGCCTCCCGGTCCAACGGAACCTGGCCCCCGTGCCGTTCCAGCACCTGCTGCGACAGCGCGATCACGTTCTTGGCCTTGGTGTTGAACAGCCCGATGCTTCGGATGAAAGGCGTCAGACCTTCAACCCCCAGCGCGGCCATCTTCGCCGGCGTGTCCGCGACCTGGAACAGAGGACCTGTCGCCTTGTTGACCGAGACGTCGGTCGCTTGGGCCGACAGCACCACGGAGACCAGCAGGGTGAAAGGATCGAGGTATTCGAGCTCGGGCTTGGGCGCAGGCTCGACGGCCTCAAAGCGGCAAAAGATCTCCGCGACCCGCGGATCTCCCGGCTCCGCGGCCGGCGCGTCGGGCTGCGTCATCGGGACGATTGGCGCCGTCTCCGTTGGACGGCTATCGAGGAGCTCGTGACCACCGCCGCCCTATACATGGACGCGACCATCACGCCCAACCGCTCGCTCAGTCCGCGGGGCTTCGCCCTGCTGCTCACCGCGCTGGTGGCGATCAACGGCGCCACCGCCACCATGTTCTGGATCGCGGGCGCCTGGCCGGTGCCGGTGTTCCTGGGCCTGGACGTCCTGGCCGTCTTCGTCGCCTTCAAGGTCAGCTACGGCGCCGCCCGCCTGAGCGAACGCGTCCAGGTCTCCGCGGACGAGGTCCGCGTCCGCTACGAGGCCCCCAACGCCGCCCGAACCGTCTGGACCTCGCCCACCGCCTTCACCGGCGTGGCGCTGGAGGACGTCGACGCCCACCATTCCCGCGTCCGCCTCACCTTGTCCGGCCGTAAGCTGACCGTCGGCCGCGCCCTCAGCCCCAAGGAGCGCATGGCGTTCGGCCGCGCGCTGGAGTCCGCCGTCCAGCGCGCGCGCACCGAGCGGTGGTGACCATCCTCCCCGGTCCCGAAGAGGACGGGGGAGGATCGCGGGCGAGGGACTAGAGGATGAAGCGGCTGAGGTCCGCGTTCCCCGCCAGCTCGCCGACGTGCTGGCGCACATAGGCCGCGTCCACCGTGATCGTCTGGCCGGTCAGGTCGGCGGCGCGGAAGCTCACATCCTCCACCACCTTCTCCAGCACCGTTTGCAGCCGGCGCGCGCCAATGTTCTCCACCGAGCCGTTCACCTCCACGGCCGCGTCCGCCAGCGCCTCGATCGCCTCGTCCGTGAACTCCAGGTTCACCCCTTCGGTGTCCAGCAAGGCCTTGTGCTGCCGGATCAAGTTGGCTTCCGGCTCTGTCAGGATCCGGCGCATGTCCTCGCGAGAGAGCGCCTTGAGCTCCACCCGGATCGGCAGCCGTCCCTGCAGCTCGGGCAGGAGATCGCTGGGCTTGGCTACGTGGAACGCGCCCGAGGCGATGAAGAGGATGTGGTCCGTCTTCACCGGCCCGTATTTGGTCGCCACGGTGGTGCCCTCGATCAAGGGCAGCAGGTCGCGCTGCACACCCTCGCGGCTCACCTCCGCCCCGCCCCGCCCCTCCGAACGAGAGGCGACCTTGTCGATCTCGTCGATGAAGACGATGCCCGCGTTCTCCGCCAGGTCCAGCGCCTCCTTGGTCAGCGCCTCCTGGTCCAGCAGCTTTTCGCTCTCCTCGGCCACCAGCGGCGTGTGCGCTTCCTTGACCGTGGTCCGCACGGTTTTGGTGCGCCCGCCCATGGCCTTGCCCAGCATCTCCGACAGGTTCAGGACGCCGATGTTGGGCTGCCCGGGCACCTCGAAGCCCCCCAAGGGCGAGGCGGTCTCCGCCAGGCTGATCTCCACCTCCTTGTTGTCCAGCTCCCCGGTCCGCAGCCGCCGGCGGAAGCTGTCGCGCGTCGCCGGCCCGGAGCCGGGCCCCACAAGCGCGTCCAGGATTCGTTCCTCGGCGGCTGCCTCCGCCCGCGTGGTTACCGCGGCCCGGCGCTTTTCCCGCACCATGCCCACCGCGGCCTCGACCAGGTCGCGCACGATCTGCTCCACGTCGCGCCCGACATAGCCCACCTCCGTGAACTTGGTGGCCTCCACCTTCAGGAAGGGCGCCTGCGCCAGCTTGGCCAGCCGCCGCGCGATCTCCGTCTTACCCACCCCCGTGGGCCCGATCATCAGTATGTTCTTGGGCGTCACCTCGTCGCGCAGGTCGGGGGCGACCCGCCGCCGCCGCCAGCGGTTGCGCAAGGCGATGGCCACGGCCCGCTTGGCGTCGGCATGCCCCACGATGAAGCGGTCCAACTCGGAAACGATCTCTCGGGGTGAAAACTCGGTCATGGGCAGGGGTTCTTCACGAAGGGCACGAAGGAGACACGAAGGACGCCACGGTCAGAGGATGATCCGGCGGATTCCGTCGCTGAGACGGACGGAGTTGAAGTTGATTAGAAAGCCCAGGCGGCGCTCCGAGAAGCGGAGATAGGTGAGAACCTGGGAAAGGTGGACGGGCGAGAGCCCGTCAACGGATTTGATCTCCACGATCACCGCCCCGCCGACGAGCAGATCCATGCGATAGCCGACCTGGAGTTTGACGGACCGGTAGACGACGGGAACCGGAACCTGCTGCTCGACGTGGAGCCCGCCTCCCGGAGTTCCTCGGCCAGGCAGTGCTCGTACACCGTTTCCAGCAGTCCGGGCCCTAGCGTGCGATGCACCCTGAAGCTGGCGTCGAGGATAGCCCGACCGATCCGCTCCACGCCGGGGGAGATCG
>JAHWJX010000090.1 GCA_019348195.1 Pseudomonadota bacterium
CCCCAGTCGCAGGCCAGCAGGCTCGCGCCACCGGGCATTCAGTGGCTCTCCCGCAGGACTTCGCTGGAGGATTTGCCCACCAGGAAGTCGAGGTCGGCGCCCCTGTCGGCCTGCATCACGGTGTCGATGTAGAGCCTGTACCACCCGCGCGTGAACTGGGACGGGGTGCGGTCGGCCTCCCAGGCCTGACGCCGGCGGGCGAGCTCGGCGTCGTCCACCAGAAGCTCCAGCCGCCGTCCGGGCCCGTCGATCTCGATCAGGTCGCCGTCCTGCACCAGGGCCAGAACGCCGCCGGCTTCAGCCTCCGGAGAGACGTGCAGGATGACGGTGCCGTAGGCCGTGCCGCTCATGCGGGCGTCGGAGATGCGGACCATGTCGCGCACGCCCTGTTCCAGCAGCTTGCGGGGCAGGGCCATGTTGCCGACCTCCGGCATGCCCGGATAGCCCTTGGGACCGCAGCCCTTGAGCACCAGGATGGACTGGGCGTCCACCTCGAGCTCGGGGTCGTCCACGCGCGCCTTGTAGTGCTCGATGTTCTCGAACACGACCGCGCGGCCCTTGTGGGTCAGGAGCGCGGGGGTCGCCGCGCTGGGCTTAACGATGGCCCCGTCCGGGGCCAGGTTGCCGCGCAGCACCCAAACGCCCGAGGACGGACCGATCGGGGCCTCGCGCGTGCCGATCACCTCGGGAATGAAGGTCTCGGCCGCCGCGGCGATGTCGCCCTGGGTCAGCCCCGAGACGGTGAGCGCGCCGGAGCGCAACACCGGCCCGATCTCTTTGAGCACGGCGGGCACCCCGCCGGCGTCGGAGAAGTTCTCCATCAGGTACTGGCCCGAGGGCTTGAGGTTCACCAGCAAGGGGACTTCGCGGCCCAGCCGGTCGAAGTCGTCTTGCGTCAGCTCCACGCCGACGCGACCCGCCAGGGCGATCAGGTGGATCACCGCGTTGGTCGAGCCGCCCACGGCCGCGTGCACCAGGATGGCGTTCTCGAAGGCTTCGCGGGTGAGCACGCGGGAGATGCGCAGGTCTTCCTTCACCAACTGGACGATCCGCCGGCCGGTGATGTGCGCCAGCGCCTGGCGGCGGCTGTCCACCGCGGGCAGGGTGGCGTTTTCAGGCAGGCAGAGGCCCAGGCCCTCGACAATGCTGGCCATGGTGGAGGCCGTGCCCATGGTGTTGCAGACGCCGGCGCTGCGGCTCATGCCGCGCTCGGCGGCCATGAAGTCGGCCAGAGTCATCTCGCCCGCGCGCACCGCTTCGGAGAAGCGCCAGACGTCCGTGCCCGAGCCGATGTCCTTGCCCCGGAACTTGCCGTTCAGCATGGGGCCGGATGAGACGAACATCACCGGCAGGTCGACGCTGGCGGCGCCCATCAGGAGCCCGGGCGTGGTCTTGTCGCAGCCTCCCAGGAGCACCACGCCGTCCAGCGGGTTGGCCCGGAGGCTCTCCTCCACCTCCATGGCCAGGAGGTTGCGGTAGAGCATCGCCGTGGGGCGCATCTGGGTTTCCGGCAAGCTCATGGCCGGGAACTCGATGGGAAAGCCGCCCGCCTCCCAGACGCCGCGCTTCACGTGCTCGGCCAACTGCTTCAGCCCGACCTGACAGGTGACCAGCTCCGACCAGGTGTTGGCGATCCCGATCACAGGTCGGCCGTCGAAAACGTCCTCGGGCACGCCGGTGCCCTTCATCCAGCTGCGGTGGATGAAGCCGTCTCGGTCAAGCTTTCCGTAGCTGCGCGTGGACCGGAGGGGTTTGCGAGGAGCGTCGGCCATGCTCCAGTCCTAAGACCTGTTCTCGACGGTTGTCATCCCGGAAAGCGCCGGCCGGAAAGCGCGCGCCGGTGTGACGGCTCAGAGTTTCTGTCCACCAATCGGCGGTTTATCTCCCGAGAGAAGGACGGAAATCCACTCCGCCGTGGCGGGACGTTAGATCCGGCCGCAGGCTTCCAGCAGGCTCAACCCCGAATTGGAACGGCGAACACCTGAGTGATGCCGCCTGAGCTCGGCACGGCCAACGGCCGCGACATCACCGAGTCCGCACCCTTCAGCTTCGGATGCCACACTCGCAATGTCGCCTTTCCCGCCGGAACGCCCCGCAGGGTCACTTCGCCCGCAGAGTCGGCCACCGGGATGGGGCTGAACCGAGGATGAGCGCTCAGACGACGCGCTTGATCTCGGCGTAGTCGCCGCTCGTTCGCAGGGTGATGGTGACCGGTCCATCCGTCCGGTTGCGCCAGAACCAGCCGTGATTGCCGGTGGCTGCGGCGACAAGGACCCCTTCGGCGCGGGTGTCCGACCCCTTGCCGTAGCCGTGATAGGAGGCGCCCGGCCAGTCGCCGTGCACGTCGAAGTTCACGCGGGCGCCGTCCGTCTCCCACAGGTACTGAGCGCGTCCGCCTTCGCGCATCAGGAGCTTGATCTCGGCGCCCTGGTTCGGAGCCAGGGTCAGGGTGGTGACGTGCGATTGAGGAACAGGCGCTCCCGGGGCGGAGGTCACGGGGGCGGCCGTGGACGCTGAGGCGGGCGCAGTGGCCAGGGCCTCCGGCGCCAGCAGGTTCTCCGAGTCCGCCGCCCCTCCGCCTTCAGCTTGTTCGGCCTCGGCGGCGAGCGAGCGCTTCACCCGGCCCATCTCGGTCAGCCCGAGCACCTGGCCCACGCCGGTCGGATCAACGGCGTATTCGGCGGGGAGCACCACGGTCGTGAGCAACACGCCGGCCACCAGCGCCGCGACGCCGGTGGAGCGCAGCAGCTTGCCGTTCGAGGGCAGCTCGGAGGCCTCGGGCTTGTGGGCGTTGTACATGCGGAGATCTCCGGTCAGGCTACGAAGTAGCCGACGAATTGGTAGCCGGTCAGGACGAAGCCCAGGGTCATGAGGACCACGTTGGCGCTGTAGGCGTGGCGCCAGAAACTCGGCGTCTTTCGCCAGAAGCCCATCAGGATGAGGATCGCCCCCAGAGCCAGGATCTGGCCAATCTCCACGCCCACGTTGAAGGCCACGAGATTGCCGAACAGGCCTTCGCGCGAGAGCTCAAAATCCTGCAGTTTCGTGGCCAGGCCGAAACCGTGAAACAGGCCGAAGATCAGGGTCGCCGCCTTGGTGTTGGGCTGGACGCCGAACCAGCGCTGATACGCGCCCATGTTGTCGAGCGCCTTGTAGACGACCGACAGCCCGATGATCGCGTCCACCAGGTACGAGCTGACGCTGATGTTCGCGAGCACGCCCAGCAGCAGCGTGGTCGAGTGCCCGATGGCGAACATAGTTACATAGATGCTGACGTCCTTGAGCCGGTACAGGAAAAAGATCACGCCGAAGAGGAACAGCAGGTGGTCGTAGCCGGTGACCATGTGCTTGGCGCCCAGATAGACGAACGGCCCGACCAGGAGGCCTGAGCTTTCCTGAATGTAGCCCTTGTCGCCCTCGGCCACCCCGTGGGCGAACGCCGCCGTGAGCGCGCCCTCAATGAGCAGAAAGGCCGCAGCCAAGCTCAGCGCAAGCCAGGGGACCGTCTTGAAAATGGGATAGGCTGGCATGCGGGTGGAAAGCCTGGGTGTGAGATTGCCTGTTCAAATCCGGGCGTCGAAGCGGGCCGGGACGGCGGTGGACAGAGGTAGCGCAGGCAAGGACTTTGGTCACGTCGGGCCGGAAGCGGTCCAGAACAGCCCAAACCGCTGGACGCCCAATGGTTCTGACCTGTTACAGCGCCGAAGCGCCGGCGGTGTCCGGCTGCGGCCGCCGGGTCCATCCAGCCGTCGAGGTTGAGGACCAAGCGCGGCGTGTCCCCGCCGGAGCCGTCGTTCTGGAAGGCGTCGCGGCGGCGCTTCGTCGTTCGAAAGACGGCGGCGCCGCCAAGGTCCCGTCACGCCAGCGCTTCATGGGATCCAAGGGGGGCGCTGGCGCCCCGAGCGGCTGAAGGGCGTGGTCCAGGGAACCCTCGGCCGCTCGCCCGTTGGTGCTGGCGCGACCCGAGGACGCCTCATGAGCTATCTGCCTGCCGGCGAGCGGTACGCCCTGATGCCCTATCGACGCCGCCGCCGCAGCGGGCTGGACTTGCCGGCGATCTCGCTTGGGCTGTGGCAGAACTTCGGAGGCGTGGACGTCTTTGAGAGGGGGCGGGCGGTGCTGCGCCGCGCCTTTGACCGAGGCGTCACCCACTTCGATCTGGCCAACAACTACGGCCCGCCCTTCGGCTCCGCGGAGGAGAACTTCGGACGGGTTCTCGCGAGCGACTTCCGTCCGCACCGCGACGAGCTGGTGATCTCGACCAAGGCGGGTTGGGACATGTGGCCGGGTCCCTATGGCGGGGTCGGCGGCTCGCGCAAGTACCTGCTGGCTGGCCGAGATCGACCGTTATGCGACCGAGGGCGAGGTCGATCTTTGGAAGGCCTCGGCCCGGCTGGGGACCGGAGACGTGCCCAAGGGCTAGGCGGGGTCGACCCGCCCGACCCGGCTTTGAGCTCGCGAAGCAGGCCCGGTCCGACAGGTTGGACGGGACTGTGGACGCAGATCCCGTTGATCAAGCCCCGAACGGGACCTGGGGCAGGCCGCGGACGCCCGGGTCCAGGACGAACAGACTGCCTGCCAGCGGCTCCTGGGCCAGCTGCTCTTCCGAGAGCCCGTCGCGCGCACTGGTGACGTACAGTCGGTCCAGATCCGGACCGCCAAAGGCGCATTTGGTGGGTTGCGAAACCGGCAGGTCCACCACCCGGTCGATCAGGCCTTCCGGCGTGTAGCGGACCAGTCGCGAGCCGCCCCATTGAGCGTTCCAAAGGCAACCCTCCGTGTCCACGGCCGAGCCGTCGGGCGTAGCGGCCTGCCCTTTGGTTTCCGCGAACAGGTGACGGTAGCCGAGCGCCCCGGTGGACGGGTTCAGGTCATAGCCCCAGATCACATGCTCGAAGCTGTCGGCCACATAAAGGGTGCCGCCGTCGGGGCTGACCTGGATGGTGTTGGGGATGCCCAGGCCGTCGGCCATCCGGGTCACCGTCCAGTCCCGGTCGACGCGGTACAGGGCGCCGGACGTTTCGGCGCCTCCATCGCTCATGGTGCCCAGCCAGAAGCGCCCCTGCCGGTCGGTGCCGCCGTCGTTGGAGCGGTTGGCTGGACGGTCCGGCTCCAGCTCCAGGACGTGCTCGGCCGCACCCGTGTCAGGGTCGAAGGCGACCAGGCCCAGGTTCGTGCCCAAGAGCAGCCGGCCGTCGGCCATGGGGGCGATGGCGCTGGGTTTGAGGTCCAAGGTCCAGCCTCCGGCTTGGCCGCTGTCCGGCTGGAGCCACTCCACCCGCCCGCCCACGATGTCGACCCAGAAGAGCCGGGCGCGGCGCGGGTCCCAGCAGACACCCTCTCCCAGGATGTTCTCGCGGCGAGCGGCAAGGTCCGGTTTGCTCATCTTTCCAGCCCGAACGAGATGAACGCCATGTCAGAGACCCGACACTGAAAGGCCATCTGGAGGTCCTTTCTTAACCTTTCCGGCGCGTCATCCTCGATCTGTACCGCATAGCGGGAGAGTCCCAGGTGCAAGTCAGCTACTCCGACCTTTTCGCGATCAAGCACGAGCGCGACTACCATGAAGAGATCAAGGCCGGCGATTTCGTTCGCACGGGCCCCAACCTCTTTCCGCACTACGAGGTGATCGCCGTTCACGGCGACAAGGCCTGGGTGCGCAACGTCCAGAACGGACTGGACGGCGTGACCAACGTCAACCGCTGCCGGAAGATGGAGCCGGCGTGAGGTGGGCGGCGGAACGCTTCCGCCGCGAAAACGTCGATAGGTCTTCCCCAATTGGGGCGAAGCGGGATTAAGTCCCGCCCGCACGCCGGGAGGCCCGCCATCACCGCCTTCATGTTCGCCACGGGGATCGAGAACTCGAACCCCACGCTCGACAACGGGCGCACACGCGTCGACCAGATGGAGGCGAGCGGCCACTATCGCGAATGGCGCACCGACTTCGACATGGTCGAGGAGTTGGGGATCCGGTTCCTGCGCTACGGGCCGCCGATCCACACCACCTGGCGTGGGCCCGACAAGTACGACTGGAGCTTCGCGGACGAGACGTTCGGCGAATTGCAGCGGCGCGACATCGTGCCGATCGTGGACCTGTGCCACTTCGGCCTGCCAGACTGGATGGGCAACTTCCAGAACAGCGACCTGCCGCGCCTGTTCGAGCGCTATGCGCGGGCCTTTGCGGAGCGGTTTCCCTGGGTGCAGCTGTACACGCCCATGAACGAGATGTACATCACCGCCACCTTCTCGGCCAAGTACGGCTGGTGGAACGAACAGCTGGCGTCAGACTACGCCTATGTCACGGCGCTGAAATACATTGTCAAGGCCAATGTACTGGCTATGCGGACCATCCTTGAGGTGCGCAAGAACGCGATCTTCATCCAAAGTGAGTCATCAGAGTACTACCATGCCGAGAGCCCGGCGGCGATCAAGCCGGCGGAGTTGCAAAATTCAGCGAGGTTCCTTTCGCTCGACCTGAACTATGGGCACCGGGTGGACTCGGAGATGTTCGAGTACCTGATGGACAACGGCATGACGCGTGAGGAATACCGCTTCTTCATGGAAAGCCGGTTGCGCCATCACTGCATCATGGGCAACGACTATTATTGGACCAATGAGCACCGGGTGCGGGCGGACGGCCACACCAACGCCTCCGGGGAGATATTCGGCTATGCGGTGATCACGCGGCAGTACTACGACCGATACCGGTTGCCGGTGATGCACACCGAAACCAACCTGGCGGAAGGCGCCCAGGGCGACGAGGCGGTCAATTGGCTTTGGAAGGAATGGGCCAGCGTGTTGCGAGTGCGCAACGACGGCGTGCCCATGGTGGGGTTCACTTGGTATTCCCTGACGGACCAGGTCGATTGGGACACCGCCTTGCGTGAGAAGAACGGCCGGGTGAATCCGCTGGGCCTTTATGACCTGGATCGCAACATCCGGCCGGTGGGGCGCAGCTATAAACAGCTGATCCACGACTGGCGCTCCGTGCTGCCCACCCAGAGCCTGTGTCTGACGGTGCCGGTGGTGCCGCCGTCGGAGTATGAGGCGGTCAAGGCGATGCGGGAACGCGTCGCGGCGGGCGGGCGCCCGGACCTAGCGCCTCACCCCGCCCTCATGCCGCAGGGCAGCTGAAATGTCCCAGCTTGTTCGCCTGGTTGCGGGAGACCTGATGGTCGACCTCGTCCCCGCGGTGGGGGGCGTAGTGCGCAGCTTCCGCGCGGGCGGAACACCGGTGTTCCGGGAGGGGCCGGCGGAGATCGCCGACGCCAACGACGGCGGCTGCTATCCACTGGTTCCCTTCTCGAACCGCGTACGTGACGGGCGTTTCACCTTTCGCGGGCGCGAGGTGCGGCTGTCGCCCAACCTGCCGCCTCAGAAGCACCCCTTGCACGGCCAGGGCTGGCGCGGAGCCTGGAGCGTTGAGACGGCGGACGAGGATCGCGCGGTGCTCGTGTTCGATCACGCCCCCGGCGAGTGGCCCTGGGCCTATCAGGCGCGCCAGACCTTCCGGCTGGACCCCGGGGGCCTCTCCATAGGCCTGAGCTGCCGCAACCTGTCGCCGGAGCCGATGCCCTGCGGCCTGGGCCTGCACCCCTATTTCCCCGCAGGCCCGGAGACCGTGCTGTCGACTGAGGCCACCGGCGTATGGACCATCGACGAGGAGGTCATGCCGGTCGCGCTGGAGCCTCCGGTGGGCCGCTACGGCCTCCACCAACGCCGGATAAACGGGGCCGATCTCGACAACGGCTATGAGGGCTGGAGCGGCTGGGCGGAACTACGCGAACCGGAGTTCAGCGTCCGCATCACCTCGCCCGATGCGCGCCGGTTCCAGGTCTATGCGCCGCCGGAGGGCGGGATCGTGGTGGCCGAGCCCGTGGTCAACGCCAACGCCGCGCTGAACCAGCCGGAGGACCGCTGGCCCGAGCTGGGGCTGACTGTGCTGAACCCGGGCGACAGCACGGCCATGTCCGCCCGCTTCGACCTCATCCGTGCCAAGGACTCACTATGATCCGTGACCGCCGCGCCCGTATCGTGGCGACCCTGGGCCCGGCCAGCAACACGCCCGAGATGGTGGAGAAGCTCGCCCGCGCCGGCGCGGACGTCTTTCGCCTGAATTTCAGCCATGGCGCCCATGGGGACCATCAGATCTCGGCCGAGAACGTGCGGGCGGCGGAGGCGGCC
>JAHWJX010000091.1 GCA_019348195.1 Pseudomonadota bacterium
AACCGTTGTCGTATGACCTTCGCTCGCGTGTCCTGGCCGCCGTGGACGGCGGGTTGTCGTGTCGTCAGGCGGCGGCGCGGTTCGGGGTGAGCCCTTCGAGCGCGATCCGCTGGGTGGCCCTGCGCCGTGCGGGCGGCGACGCTCGGCCCCGGGTTCAGGGCGGCGACCGGCTTTCACACAAGACCGAGGCGCACGCCGCGCTGATCCATGCGGCGCTGGCGGAGGTTCCCGACGCCACCCTCTCGGAGTTGAAGGAGAAGCTCGCCGGCCAGGGCGCTCCCGTCAGCATCGCCGCGCTCTGGCGCTTCTTCCGCCGCCACAAGATCACGCGCAAAAAAAGACCGCGCACGCTCAAGAGCAGGACCGTCCCGACATCCTGAAGCGGCGCCAGGACTGGTTCGAGGGCCAGCTCGACCTCGACCCTGAGCGCCTGGTGTTCATCGACGAGACCTGGGCGTCAACCAACATGACCCGCACCCACGGGCGGGCTCCGCAAGGCAAGCGGCTGCGGGCCGGGGCGCCGCACGGCCACTGGAAGACCACCACCTTCGTGGCGGGCATCCGCACCACCGGCTTGGTCGCCCCCTTCGTGCTCGACGGCCCCATCAACCGCGACGCCTTCGAGGTCTACCTCGAGAAGGTGCTCGTGCCCGAACTGCGGCCCGGCGACGTGGTGATCATGGACAACCTGTCCAGCCACAAAGGGCCGAGAGTGCGCGAGATGATCCACGCTTCCGGCGCTCGACTGCTCTACCTCCCGCCCTACAGCCCCGACTTCAACCCCATCGAGAAGGCCTTCTCCAAGCTCAAGGCGCTGCTGCGCAAGGCCGCCGAGCGAACCGTCGAGGGCCTCTGGACCGCCATCGGCCGCTTCCTCGACGCCTTCACCCCCACCGAATGCGCCAACTACTTCACCGCTTGCGGATACGGCCCTACGTGATCGAAAACCGCTCTAGCGCCATGGCGGCGACCCTCTTCATCGGTGCGCCCCGCGTGCGTGACGCCACGGGCGCTCCGATGGGGCTGGTCGCACTTGTCCTTTTCGATCTGATTCAGGGTCAGGGCTAGCGAGGGAGGTCGGCCCGCATGCCCAAGCCGCTGTCGTTGGACCTTCGCTGGCGTGTTCTGGCTACCGTGGATGGAGGGCTGTCGTGCCGGCAGGCGGTGGGGCGCCTTCGGGGTCAGCGCGTCGAGCGCGATCCGCTGGGTGGCCCTGCGCCGGTCGGACGGCGAGGCCCGGCCCGCCCGCATGGGGGCGGACACCGGCTCTCGCACAAGACCCGTGGCCCACGCGGCCTTGATCAATGCGGCGCTGGCCGAGGTTTCCGACGTCACCCTCTCGGCTTTGACCGCGGCGCGGCCCACCTGGACTGGTGTGATGGTCGATCGGACCATCGTGCGGGCTCGTCAGCACCCCCGGCGAGCCGGGGGTGACGCCGGGCTCCGCCCGGTCTCTCCGCTTCAGCCCGCTCAGTCGAACAGCGCGTCGATGTCGGCCTGACTGACTTCCGGGCCATCCAGGGCGGGGCCGTTGAGGATCAGCTCGCGGTTGCGGCGTTCCTCGGCGGTCTCCTGCGCCGGATCCTTGACCTCGGGAGGAGCAAGCCCGGCGAGCCAGGCCAGCCGCCGTTCGATACCGCTCAGCAGCGCGATGACCTTGGATCCACGCTGTCCGGTGATGTCCTGAAAGGCGCAGGCGGCCATGATGGCGTTGGCGTGATCGCGTGTTTCCCGATCAGGCGCGTCGGCCAGGATCGCCTCCGCGGCGGTCATGATCGCGTCCACGGCGGCTTCGGTCTCGCGCCGGGACGCTTCCAGCTCGGCCATGGCGGACGGCAGGCGAAGGGCGTTCAGGTCGAGCGCGCCCAGCCGCGGTCCCAGCGCGGCCAGGAAATCCGACAAGGTGTTCAGGTCGTCGCGCACGGCGGCGTCCAGTTCTATGCCGGCGCGGGCGCGTTCCAGGGCTTGCCGGGCTTCGGCGGCGGTGTGCAGCATCAGAATTCACCAAAGACGGCGGTCATTTTCTGCTTCAGCGTCGCGGCGTTGAAGGGCTTGACGATGTAGTTGTTCACCCCGGCCTTCTTGGCGGCGATCACGTTTTCGACCTTGGACTCGGCCGTGACCAGGATGAAGGGCAGAGCCTTGAGATTGGCGTCGGCCCGAACCGCCTGCAGCAGTTCGTACCCGGTCATGGGCTCCATGTTCCAGTCGCTGATCACTAGGCCGAAGGAATCCTGCCGAAGCTTGGCCAGCGCCTCCACGCCGTTGGACGCCTCGTCCAGATTGTTGAAGCCCAGTTCCTTCAAGAGGTTCTGGATCAGACGCACCATGGTCTTGTAGTCGTCGACCACCAGAACCTTCATGGATTTTGAGATTGGCATTGGCTCTCTCACTCGCTCCCGTCGCGTCGCCGCGCCGATGTCATCGTTCCTATGGGCCTGACGAGAGTCAGGCGGCCTTGCGCACCCCGGCGTCCCGCCCGTAAAGGCCACGCTTCGCCGGTATGGCTTTGAATGCGTCGGTGACGCCCATCACGGTCTCGGCCGCTCCCAGGAACAGGAATCCGTCGGGCGCAGTGACGGAGGCTATCCGCTCCAGCACCTTTTGCTTGGTCGGCGGGTCGAAATAGATCAGCACGTTGCGGCAGAAGACCACGTCGAAACGGCCCAGGACCCTGGGGTCGTCCAGCAGGTTGAACGGACGCCAGCGGATCGATTGGCGAAGCGCGGGCTTCACGCGGAAGGCGTCCTCCGCCGGTTCGAAATATTTGACCAGATGGGTGATGGGCAGCCCGCGCTGCACTTCGAACTTGCTGTAAAGGCCGGCCTGAGCCTTCTCCAGCACGCGCTCGGAGATGTCGGATGCGCAGATGTCCAGCTTCATGCCGGGATAGGTTCCCTTGACCTCCTCCATCAGCATGGCCAGCGAATAGGGCTCCTGCCCGGTGGAGCAGGCCGCGCACCAGACGCGCAGGGTGGACCGCCCTTTGAGCGCCGGCAGGACCTCGTCCCGGAACTGGTCGAACGGCGTCTTGTCCCGGAAGAAAAAGGTTTCGTTGGTGGTCAGCGCGTCGGTCACGGCCCACATCAGCTTCTCGTCGGGGCGCGCGCGCATGGCCGCGACAAGGGCCTCGATCGAGGCGAATCCCTCCTTGCGGGCTACCGGGTTGATCCGGCTTTCCACCAGATACCCCTTGTCGGCGCTGAGGATCAGGCCGGAGCGCTTGAGCACGACCTCGGCGATGAAGCTGACGCTGGCTTCGGTGACGGTGGAGTTCACGGGCGTTCTCCCCGGCCCAGCGCGCGAACCGCCTGGGCCAGCGCCGGCGCCGGCCGGAGCATGGAGGCCAGACCCGCCTGGGCCACGGCGCCCGGCATGCCCCAGACGACGCTGGAGGCTTCGTCCTGGGCCAGCACGACCCCGCCGGCGTTCACCACCGCGCGGGCGCCTTCGCGGCCGTCGGCGCCCATGCCGGTCAGCACCACCGCCAGGGCCCGGTCGGCGAACAGGCTGGCCACCGAGCGGAACAGGGGATCGACGGCGGGACGGCAGAAGTTCTCCGGCGGTCCCTGGTCGAGTTGGAGCGACCAACCGGCCCCGGCGCGGTGAACAGTCATGTGTTTGTCGCCCGGGGCGAGGTGGATGCGGCCGGGCAGCAGCGGCATGCCGTGTGCGGCCTCGACCGAGGACAAGGAGGAGACCTTGCCCAGGTGCTCGGCCAGAATGGTGGTGAAGGCGGGCGGCATGTGCTGGACCACCACGATCGGCGGGGTCCACGCCCCGTTCAGGGCGCCGAAGAACTCGCGCAGCGCCTGAGGGCCGCCGGTGGAGGCGCCCACGGCCAGGATCTCCGGCCGACGGCGGGCGGGCGGCAGCGGGCGAAGGACGCTGCCCGTGGACGGCGCGGGCGGCGCGCCCGTGGCGGTTGCAGGGAAGGACGAGGTGGTCCGGCCCGCCGAACGCGGCGCCAGGGCGCGTATCTTCTGCAGCAGCTCGTCGCGATAGCTGTCCGCGCCGCCGATGCGGGCCGACTCCGGCTTGCCGATATAGTCGGCGGCGCCCAGGGACAGCGCGCGCAGGGTGACCTCCGCGCCCTTGTGGGACAGGGTGGAGGCCATCACCACTCTCACGCCGGGCTTGGCGGCCAGGAGCTTGGGCAGGGCTTCCAGTCCGCCCATGACAGGCATTTCGATGTCCAGCACGACCACGTCGGGGTCCAGGGCGGCGATCTTGGCCACCCCTTGGGCGCCGTCAGGGGCGGAGCCGGTGAGTTCGATGTCGGGCGCGGCGGCGACCCAGCGAGTGAACAGGCCGCGGACGACGGCGGAGTCGTCGATGATCATCACCCGGATCGGCCGTCCGGGTGCCGAGGAGCGTGCGGCCAGACTCACAAATCTATCCTCAGACCAGTCCGACTTCGGAGAACTTGGCCTCGATGATGTCCCCGTCGAACGGCTTCATGACGTACTCGTTGGCGCCGGCGCTCAGCGCCTCGGTGATATGGCTCATGTCGCACTCTGTGGTGCAGAAGACGACGGTGGGCGCCTGGCCGCCCGGCTCCTGCCGGAGCGCGCGCAGGAAGTCGATGCCGTTCATCACGGGCATGTTCCAATCCAGCAGGACGGCGTCGGGCATCTCCGCGCGGCACTGCTCCAGCGCATCCTGGCCGTTCCCGGCCTCCCGGATCTGAAACTGGAGGTCTTCGAGAATGCCCCGGGCCACCCTGCGGATCAGCCGGCTATCGTCGACGATGAGACAGGTCTTCATCCACGTTTCCTTCAGGCCGCGGCGGCGGTCTGGCCGAAGTCGAGCAAACGCTCCACATCCAGCGCCACGAGCAGGCGCCCGTCCAGGCGATAGACACCCAGGCTGACGCTGGCCCAGCGCGGGTCGAGGTTGACGGGGGCCGCCTCATAGGCGCTCGCCGGCAACCTGAGCACCTCTTCCACGGAATCCACCAACAAACCGTAGCTTTCCCCGTTTTTGTCGAACCCCACCGCCATCGGGCGCGGGGCCTCGGCCGGCCGGGGCGGCAGACCCAGGCGCCGCCGCGCGCAGACCGTGGTGACGATCCGGCCACGCAGGTTGAGCATGCCCGTGATCTCCGGCCGGGTGAGCGGCACCGGCGAGGTTGCGCCGAGCTGGAACACTTCGCGGATCTCCGAGACCTCGACGCCGAACAGCTGGTCGGCGATCCTCATGCTGACGAACTCGCGCTCGACCGCCTCGCCCATGCTTACGACCTTGGCGCTCATGCGGCTCTCTCCAGCTTAAGGGCTTCGCTCAGGCTGTCGATCAGCCCGTCCCGGTCCGACTTGCGCACCACGCCGTCGAAGACGCCCTTGGGCGCGCGATCCAGGGTCTGGGCGACGGGGAGTCCCGTAAGCGCGATGCGCGGCGCGGCGGACCAGCGGCTGTCTTCGCTAAGCCTCTGGGCGAAGGTGAAGCCGTCCGTGCCCGGCATTTCAATGTCGGAGATGATGGCGTCGAAATGAGCGCCCTCCCCGTGGAGCGCCCAGGCGTCCTCGGCCGAGGCCACGGTGGTGACCTGGTAGCCCGCCGCCGAGAGCAGCGGGGCCATCATGTGGCGGAAAAAGGCGCTGTCGTCGACCAGCAAGACTCGGCGGGTCGCCGCCTCCCCGGTCACGGCTTCGCGGTCGAACCAGTCGGCGAAGGCGTCGGTGAGATAGGCCGCCACGTCCACGACGTCGGTGGAGCGCCCCTTGAGAACGGCGGAGCCGACCACACCCCGGCGCTTGGCGGACAGCTGCAGCTTCAGCTTGTCCTCAACGATGTCCACGATCTCGTCCACGGCCAGCCCCATGACGCGATCGCCGTCCGTGAAGACCAGGACGGGCTGGGAGCCTTCCTGGACGAAGTCCTGATCCGCCAAGTGGATCAGCGGCATCAGCTTGCCGCGGTACTGCACCACCGCCGCGCCGGAGGAGCGTTCGATGGATGCGGCCGGTAGGTTCTCCAGCCGGGTGACCAGGGCCAGAGGCACGGCCTTGGGCGTGGCGTCGCCGGCCTGGACGATCAGCAGCGCGGTCCGCTCCCCGTTGGCGTCCAGCAGGTTCTGCTGCCGGCTGGCGGCGCCGGCGGCCTCCCCTTTCAGCTCGCCTACGGCGCCGGCCAGGGTGTTGGGGTCCATGATCAGCACCACGGAGCCGTCTCCCAGAATGGTCGCGCCGGAGAAGGCGGCCACCTCGCGCAGCATCTGCGCGAGCGGCTTGACCACGATCTCCTCCGTATCGAATACGTCGTCCACGGCCACGCCGAACTGGCGGCCGCCCACCTCCATCACCACCACAAAGCCCGCGTTCCCGGGATCGGGCAGCTGAAGGAAGTCGGACAGACCCAGCAGCGGCAGCAAACGGTCGCGCAAGCGCAGGACGCGCGTTTCGTTGATCATCTCGACGCGGTGCTCCGCGCCGCCCGCCGTGCGGATCAGTTCCTTGACGTTGAGCTGGGGCATGGCGAACCGCTGCCCCCCCGCCTTCACGATCAGCGTCGAGACGATGGCCAAGGTGAGCGGGATCTTGATGGTGAAGGTGGTGCCCTTGCCCGCCACCGAATGCAGGTCGACCTGTCCGCCGATCTGCTCAATGTTGGTGCGGACCACGTCCATGCCCACGCCGCGGCCCGACAGATTGGTCACGGCCTCGGCCGTGGAGAAGCCCGCGGCGAAGATGAAGCGGTGCACCTGGGCGTCGCTGAGCCCAGCGGCGTCGGCGCGGCTGACCAGATTGTTGGCGACCGCCTTCTCGCGGATCCGCTCCGTGTTCAGGCCTTTGCCGTCGTCGGCGATCTGGATGACGATGAATCCGCCTTCGTGGAAGGCGGACAGGCGGATCACGCCCACCTCGGGCTTGCCGGCCGCGCGGCGCCCGGCCGTGTCCTCCAGGCCATGGTCGGCGCTGTTGCGCACCATGTGGGTGAGCGGGTCCTTGATCAGCTCGAGCACCTGGCGGTCGAGCTCGGTGTTCTCGCCCTCCATGAGCAGGTTGATCTTCTTGCCCACGTCGCCGGAGATGTCGCGCACGATGCGGGGGAGCTTCTTCCAGGCCGCGCCGATGGGCTGCATGCGCGTCTTCATGACGCTTTCCTGCAGCTCGCCGGTGATGACCGACAGGCGCTGGAGCGGCGCCTTGAACTCGCTGTCGTCCAGCGCGCGCACCATCTGCAGCAACTGATTGCGCGTGAGCACCAGCTCGCTCACCGTGGTCATCAACGTTTCGAGCACGTCCACGCCCACGCGGATCGACTGGCCGGCCACGCCGCCTTCGGTCCGGGCGCCCTCGCCCTCCTCGGCCGCCGCAGCGGAAGGAGCGGGAGCAGGCGCAGGCGTAGGCGCCGCCACTTCGCTTTCCGCGGCCAGGAAGGCGGCCTCCAGCTCGGCCATGGAGACTTCGCCGGGGCGCAGATTGCGACCGAGCTCGGGATCGAAGGCGCCCACGGCGTCCGACATGTCGCGCTCGTCGGGCGCCAGCATGTCCAGTCGAACGGCGTCGGGCTTGACCGGCGCGGCCGGAGCCGCCTTGCCCTGGGCGGTCTTGCCCGCCTGAGCGCCGCGTCCTTCGCTCATGGCCTCCAAAGCGCCGATCAGGTCGCCGTCCTGCCCTTCGGGTTCGACGCCCACGAGCTCAAGGTGGCTGAGCAGCTCCTTGATGCGGTCGATCGAGCGCAGCACCAGGGTGACCGCGTCAGGGGTGACCGCAAGCGCGCCATCGCGGAACTTGCCCAGCAGGGTCTCGCCGGCGTGGGCCAGGGCCTCCAGCCGGGGCAGACCCAGAAAGCCGCACGTGCCCTTGATGGTGTGAACAAGGCGGAAGATGTTGTCGAGCACCGCCCGCTCGTTCGGGTTCGCCTCGAACTTTACGAGTTCGGCGTCCACGACCTCGAGACTCTCGGCCGTCTCCGTCAGGAACTCGCTGAGCAGATCGTCCATCACCAACCCTTAATCGTGCATTCTGCGTGGGAAGGACGGCGGCCGGGGCCGCCGTCCGAAGGTGCGGGTGGGTTCAGGCGGCTTTGACTTGAGCCAGGAACTGACCAACCTCGGCGTCGAGCGACTCCGATTGTTG
>JAHWJX010000092.1 GCA_019348195.1 Pseudomonadota bacterium
GGTTGGGCGACTACGCCTTGGAGGCGGTCTCCATCGGCCTGATCCTGGTGGCGGCGCTCGCCTTGGGCGGTTACGCAGGCCGCCGCGCGCTCGTGGGCGAGTTGGCCGAAGCCTATCTCCGCGACCGCGGCGTGGAGGCGGAGATCGAGGTCGTCGATGTGGACGCCCGAGGCTTCGTGGGCCGCGTGCGCCTCGGACCTTCAGGCGACCCCGACTTCGCCGCCGATCGCGTCGAGGTCCTGTTGGCCGCGCCCCCGCCGCCGGAGGGGCCCTATGCTCTTCGTCCGCAGACCATCCGGGTTGTCGGCCCTCGCATCAAGGCGCGCTGGACGGGGGACCGTTTGAGCCTGGGCTCGCTTGACCCGCTGGTGGACGAAGCGCTGAGCCGTCCCCGGAGGGACGATCGGCCCAGCCCGCGCGTGATCATGGAGAACGGGCGACTCCGCTTGCTCACGCCCTATGGCCTTCTCGCCGTCTCAGGCTCCGGAGTTGTGGACGACAGCCGGCTGGAGCGCCTCGATTTGGCGCTCAGCCCCGCCGCCCTGGAAGGGGAGAGCTTCCTGGTCGATTCGGCCGGCGGAACCCTTCGGTTCCGCAGCAACGGTCAGGCTGTCGACCTCGACCTGAAACTCGCGGTCGCCGAACTGCAGACGGCCGACGCCGCCCTGACGTCCGCGCGCCTGAGCCTGTCGGGTCGGACACCTTATCCTGACCTGGAGGCCAAGCGTCTGGACGGGCCGGTCGCGCTCGCCCTGGGGCTGAGCGCCGACTACGCCGCAGCGGGGCACGCCACGCTCGCCGGTCCGGAGCTGAATCTCACCGCTCGGGGCGCCGTTGCAGGCCCGTTCGCCGGGATGGCCTATACAGGCGACCTCGTCGCCGCCGGACGGGGTGCCCGGCTGGAGGCCGGAGCCACAGACGTGGGCGAGGTCCGCCTGGCCGCCCATCTGTCGCGGGCTTCTCTGACCCTGGTCGATGCGGCCCTGAGCGGTCGCGGCGTCCTCCGCGCCCGCCTGGGCGCCGGGACCCTGAGCGCCGGCGGGCTGCAAGCGGTGGCCCCCGCCGTTTCAGTGGACAGCCCGACCGTGACCTTCGCCATCTCGGGGGCAGGGGGCAGCGCTTCCGGACCGGTCCGCGCGACCGGAGCGGCCGATCGACTGAGCGCGGGCGACGTCTCGGCCCGGGCCCTGCGGGTCTCCGCAACCAGCAGCGCCGCCACGTTTCGCGACGGCCGCCTGTCCGGCCCCGTTCGCGTGGCCCTGAACGCGTCAGAGGCGTCGGGACCCGGAGGCCGCGCCCGCGGGCTCGAGGCGCAGGCCTCGACGGCCCTGAGCGTGCTCACGCGCGCCGAGCCCATTCGCGGGACCGCCCGGGCGGCAGGGGTCCGACTCGCGGCCGAAGCCGCTCCGTTCAGCCTGACGGACGCCCGCCTGCGGTTCGACGGTCGCGCCGGGCCGGACCTTCTGGCCCTGAACGCGGCCCTGCAGGGCGGCGTCGCCCTGCCCGCAGCGCCGGCGCGCCGGTTCGCCGCCAGCCTGCCGATCCTGGGCGACTCGCCGGCCTATGTCGCCGCGCTCACCCGCGCGCTGGGCGGCCTCGAACTCGACGCGCCCGGCCTTCGCCTGGCGGAGGGCGCCCTGGCCTTGACCGCACCCGTGCAACTGCGGGGACGGGACGGGGCCCGCGCCGAACTGGCTCCAGCGGGCCGTCTCACCTTCGGCGGCGCCGGCCCGACCGGCGGCTTCCGCTTGGCCGTGGGCGGGGGCGGCCTGCCCGACATCTCCGCCCAGGTGGATGGGCTGACTCTCCAGGACGGCGACCTCACCGCCCACGGCCGGCTCCGGGCCGCGCTGGACATTCCCCTCGCTCAGGGGGCCGCCATCGAAGCTCGCGGCCGGTTCACCACGCGGGATGGCGCCTTCGCTTTTTCCGCCGCCAACTGCGTCCGGCTTCGGGCCGCCCGGATCGAACTGGGCGAGAACGACGTCGAGGGCCTGTCGGCCCGCATTTGTCCCAAGCCGGGCGCCCCGATCATCCAGGCCGGCGCGAACGGCTACCGCATCCGCGGCCGCTTCGAGGAAGCCGCCGTGCTTGTTCCCTTCCTGCAGGCTCGGCTCACCGCCGGCTCCGGTGCGCTGGACGCCTCAGGCGCGGCAGGCGGCCTGACCACGGTTGCGACCCGCATCGCCGCCGCCGAGGTCGCCGACACCGCTCCAGAGCGTCGCTTCCACCCGGTGGCGCTCACCGGAACGGCGGCGCTGGGGCAGGGGACTTGGCGCGCCGCTCTCCAGATCTTGGACGCCCCGGCCGGAACCCGGCTCGCCCGCGCCGACCTCATCCACCTCGCCGAAGCAGGGCGCGGCGGGGTCGACATCACGGCCGACGAGCTCCGTTTCACCCCTGACGGCCTCCAGCCGCACGACCTCAGCCCCTTGGCGGCCGGCGTCGTCTCGGACGTGGAGGGCGCCGTGGACTTCACCGGCCGCATCGCCTGGGCGGAGGGCGAGCTCCCCACCAGCGAAGGCCGCCTCACCACCGCGGGGCTCAGTCTGGACGGCCCCCTCGGCCGTGTGGTGAACCTGGGTCCCGCGCTGAACTTCTCCAGCCTCACGCCCCTGATCGCCCCGCCGGGCCAGGTTGTCACCGCCGAGCGGATCGACGCCTTCACCCCCATCACCGACGTCCGCGCCGAAGTCGGCCTGGAGTCCGAGGCCCTGACCCTGCAGTCCGCCAGCTTGGGGGTGGCCGGCGGCCAGCTACGGGTCGAGCCCCTCCGCATTCCGTTCGCCGAGGACCGCACCCTGTCCGGCGCCGTGCGCCTGGACGACGTGGACCTGGGCGCCCTGATCGAGGAGACCGGCTTCGCCGACAAGGTCGAGCTCACCGCCGTAGTGGACGGCCGCATCCCGTTCGTGAGCGGCCCCGGGGGTTTGCGCTTCGACGGCGGCGAACTTCGCTCCGTTCGGCCGGGCCGCCTGTCCATCGCGCGCGAGGCGCTGACCCAGGTCGCCGCCACGGGGCCGCCGGACGCTGTCGCCGGAGCGGAGGGCGCGCCCGCCGTCACCGCCGAACCCAACGCCTTCCAGGACTTCGCCTACCAAGCGCTTGAAAACCTCGCCTACAACGACCTGGAGGTCTCGGTGGACAGCCGGCCGGGCGGGCGCTTGGGCATGGTCTTCACGGTCAAGGGGCGCCACGATCCCCCCGTCGAGCAACGCGCCCGCATAGGCCTGTTCGACCTTCTCCGCGGCCGCGCCTTCCAGCGCCGCATCCCGCTGCCCAGCGACACGCCCGTGAACCTCACCCTCGACACGAGTCTCAACTTCGACGAGCTTCTCCAGACGTGGCTGGATCTGCAGCGTGAGCGTTCAGCCCCGGTTCAATCGGCCCCCACCACAACAAATCCATAAGAATGAGGAGCCCCGCCATGCGCGCCATGCGCCTGTCCGTCCTGGCCGTCGCGTCCAGCGCCGCCCTGCTGGCCGCCTGCACGCCGACGGTGAACGTCAAGGTCGAGCCGATCAACATCTACGCCAAGCTCGACGCCGATGTGCGCGTGCGCCTCGATCGTGAGGTTCAGGACCTCATCCGCAACAATCCCGATATCTTCTGAAACGGGCTCTCGCACCCCATCTAGGAGCCTGACATGACCCGATCCAAACTTCACCTCACCCTCGCCGCCGCCGGTCTCGCCTTGATGCTGGGCGGCGCCACGCTTGGCGGAGCCGCTCTTGCGCAAGGCCGCAGCGCCGACGCGCTGCGCGCCTCCGGACAGGTGGGCGAACAGGCGGACGGCTTTCTGGCCTGCGTGGCCGGCTGCGACGCCGACACGCGCGCCGCGGTGAACGACATCAATGCACGGCGCGCGACCGCCTATCGCGAAGTGGCCCAGCGCACCGGGGTGACGGAGGCCGCGGCGGCCCAGGCCGCCGCCCAACGCATCATCGCCAGCCTGCCCGCCGGCCAGCATTACAAGCCCCTGGGCGGGGGCTGGACGCGCAAGTGAGTCGCTCCGGCCGCCGCTGGCTTCAGCTCGCGGCGGCCATGCTCGCCATGGTGGCGGTCATGGCGGGCCTGGCCTGGACCGCCGGCGAGGTCTGGGCTGAAAGCGGCATCCGCATCGGCTTTCATGGCTGGCTGGCGATGACCATCGCCCTTGTGGGCACGGCGGTGGTGGGCGGGGGTCTCATGTGGCTGGCCTTCTACTCCCACCGCTCCGGCTGGGACGACATCGACCGCGAGGTCTGACGCACGCGCGCCGAGACGTAATCTTCTCCGCTTCCGGACGCCGCCGCCTGGGCGCCCGAGGTTGGGGCCGCCCGGCTGTCGCTGTCGAGGGGACCCCATGCAGCCGGGCGCCTCCCGCGTTGACGCTGCTTCCGCCTCGGCCCGGGTTTCAGGCCGCCTGCGCCCTCTCCCCAAGCAGCTCGCGCAGCCGTGTGGCCAGGGCCGCCCGCTCATAAGGCTTGTCGATCAGATCGAAGCCCTGCTCGGCCAGCGGTTCGAGTTCGCCCACATAGCCGGAGGTCAGCAGTATCCGTGCTTCTGGTCGCAGGTCGCGCACGGCGTGGGCGAGCTGCACGCCCGTCATGCCGCCCGGCATCACCACGTCGCTGAAAAGGATGTCGAACTTGGCGCCCTCCCGCACCCGATCCAGCGCTTCCTGGCCGCTGGGCGCCGACGAGACCTCATAGCCCAGGTCCGTCAGCATCTCGACACCCAGCGCCAGCACCGGCGCGTCATCCTCGACCAGCAGAATGCGTTCACCCTGGCCCCGCGGCGCCTCGACAAAGGCCGGCCCTGAAGGCCGTGCGTCGCTGGCGCCGCCCTGGGCGATCTGCAGATGCAGCCGGAAACACGCCCCCTCGCCCGGCAGGCTGTCCACGGTCACATAGCCGCCCGACTGCCGCACGAAGCCGTACACCTGGCTGAGGCCCAGCCCTGTGCCCTTGCCCACCTCCTTGGTGGTGAAGAAGGGCTCGAAGATGCGCTCCGCCACCTCCGGTAGCAGGCCCTTACCCGTGTCGCGCACCTCCACCACGGCCCAGTCTCCATCCGGGGCCTCCGGGTGGGCGCGGTCCAGCCCATCGGAGGTCTTCAGCGTTTTCACGGCCACCACCAGCCGCCCGCCGTCGGGCATGGCGTCGCGGGCGTTCACCGCGAGGTTCAGCAGTGCGGACTCCATCTGCGCCGGGTCCACATGCACGCATAGCGCCTCCTGCGGCAGCTCCATGGTCAGGGTCACCGCCTCGCCAAGGGCCTGGCGCATCAGGGGGGCGAATTCGTTGACCAGCTTCTTCACGCACAAGGTCATGGGCGTCAGGTGCTGCCGCCGCGAAAAGGCCAGCAGCTGCCGCGTCAGGCTCCGCCCCCGCTCGGCGGCGTGGCGGATCGCGCCCAGGCGACGCTCCGCCTTGGGGTCCCCCCCCGTCGCCTTGGCCATGAGCTCGACATTGCCCAGCACCACGGTGAGCAGGTTGTTGAAGTCGTGCGCCACCCCGCCCGTGAGCTGGCCCACCGC
Organism: Pseudomonadota bacterium; assembly: GCA_019348195.1. Taxonomy (GTDB): domain Bacteria; phylum Pseudomonadota; class Alphaproteobacteria; order Caulobacterales; family Caulobacteraceae; genus JAHWJX01. Next base: position 5,522 of record JAHWJX010000092.1, read on the forward strand.
CTCCATCTTCTGCGAATGCGCCAGGGCGCGCTCCGCCTCCTCCTTGGCCGAACGGACCTGGGCGTTCTCCTGCAGCAGCCGCCGGCTATGCTCCGCCTCGCGCTGCACCTCGCGGCGCTTCAGGTGCAGGTCGGTCAGCACCTGCACCTTGGCGCGCAGGATGAAGGGGTCGACCGGCTTGAACACCACATCCACGGCGCCGGCCGAATAGGCCTGGAAGATGTGCGCCTCGTCGCGGAACACGGCGGTCACGAACACGATCGGCACATCGCGCGTGCGCTTGCGCGACCGGATCATCTCGGCGGTCTCATAACCGTCCATGCCCGGCATGTGCAGGTCGAGGAGGATGACAGCGAACTCCTCCTCCTCCAGCAGCTTTCGCAGAGCCTCGGGCCCCGACTTGGCCGTGACCAGGTCGTGGCCGAGCTCGTTCAGCGTCTCCACGGCGGCGAGCAGGTTCCGCTCGTCGTCATCGACGATCAGCACCCGCGCCCTGAGAGGCGCGTCGTCCGACGTTGCGGCTCCTGTCATTCGGCCGCCGGCAGGACGCTCGCCTCGATTGGACGCAGGGTCCGGTTGGCGTCCGAGCGCTGGACCGAAACCCGCAGGACCGACACCAGATGGTCCACGTCCACCGGCTTGGAGACGTAGTCCGTCGCGCCGGCTTGCAGACACTTCTGCCGGTCGCCCTTCATGGCCTTGGCGGTGACCGCCACAATGGGCAGTTCGGAGAACTGGGCCATGGAGCGCATCTCCCGCATCGTTTCATAGCCGTCCATGTCGGGCATCATGATGTCCACCAGGGCCACGTCGACGTCCGGATTGGCCTTGAGCAGGTCTATGCCCGCCTGGCCGCTCTCCGCGTAGAGCAGGTCGATGTCATACTCCTCCAGTGCGCTGGTCAGCGAGAAGATGTTGCGGATATCGTCGTCGATGACGAGGATTTTTCGCCCGGCCAGCAGGAGCTTATCCCGCGACACCTCGGCCAGCTTTGCCCGGACGGGTTCGCTGACCTTGTCCAGCGGCTCGTGGATGCGGCTCACCACCTCGTCCACCAGCTGTTCGGGGGTGCGGGCCACCCGCATCAGGCCGTTGAACACGGCAAGCCGCACGCGCCGCTCCTCTTCAGCCTCCAGCTCGCGCTGGATGTAGAGAACTACGGGCGCGGCCGTGGCGCCCTCGGCCGACTTCAGCTTGTCCAGCACCTCGGCCCCGGTCCCGTCGATCTCGGCCACGATGCAGTCCGCCACGTCCTCGCCTTGGTCAGGCGTCAGCGCCTGGCCGATGTCGATCACGGTCTCGATCGGTTGGAAGAAGGCCTTCAGCACGCCCATGGCGCCCTTGGCCTTGCCCGCCACCACGATCCGCCGCTCGGCGGCATTGACCAAACGCTTCACGCGCTCCAGCGATGACATCACCGACTCCCGCTCCACCGGCTTGGAGGTGTAGCCGAAGGCGCCCATGGCCAGGCCCAGCCCCTTCTGATCGGTGGCGGAGATCACGTTCACCGCGATGTGGCGGGTCTCCGGCGTGCGCTTCAACATGTCCAGCAGCGCCCAGCCGTCCATGTCCGGCAGGCCCAGGTCCAGCAGGATGGCGTGCGGCTGGTAACGCTTGGCCAGCTCGATCACCTGGCCCCCTTCGCCGGTGACCACGCCCTTGAACTGCGCCTCGCGGGCCAGGGAAAGCAGGATGGAAGCGAACCGCGGATCGTCCTCAACGATCAGCACCACGCACTCGCCTTCCGCGATCTCGTCCCGGTCGTCGACCACCAGCTCCGCAGGCGGTCCATCGTCCACCGTCGCCGCGGCCAGCGTGGGTCGGGCGAAGCTGGACGGCGCCGGCAGCGGCGGCCGCGAGGGCTGCTGCAGCGGGGCCGTGGCTGGGTTGTAGTTCAGCGGGATGTAGAGGGTGAAGGTCGCGCCTTCGCCCGGACGGCTCACCACCCTGAGTTCGCCGCCCAGCAAGCGGGTGATCTCCCGGCTGATCGACAGGCCCAGCCCCGTGCCGCCGTACTTGCGGCTGGTGGTTCCATCCGCCTGCTGGAAAGCCTCGAAAATGAGCCGCTGCTTGTCTTCGGGGATGCCGATTCCGGTGTCCTTGACCTCAAACCCGACGACCTGGCCGGACTTGCCCAGCTGGTCGTTACCCGCGCTCCAGCCGCCGTTCGCCCGGAAGATGCGCATCTTCACCGAGCCGTGTTCGGTGAACTTGAAGGCGTTGGACAGCAGGTTCTTGATGATCTGCTGCAGCCGCTTGTCGTCGGTGTACATGGCCCGCGGCAGGTCGTCCGCGAGCTCCACGGAGAAGTCCAGCTTCTTCTCCTGGGCCATTTGGGCGAACATCCGTTGGGTCTGCTCCTTGAGCTGGCTCAGCTGCATCTCGCCCAGGTCGATGCTGACCGTGCCCGACTCGATCTTGGACAAGTCCAGGATGTCGTTGATCAGGGTCAAGAGGTCGGCGCCGGCGTCGTGGATGTTCTTGGCGAACTCCACCTGCTTTTCAGACAGATTGCCCTGGCTGTTGCCGGCCAGCAGCTT
>JAHWJX010000093.1 GCA_019348195.1 Pseudomonadota bacterium
CGCAGGTCGAGGCGGTCCGCGGGGGCATCTACTACCGGGAGTTCACGCCCCAGTTCGATTGGGAGCATATCTCGGAGGGCCTGGCGGGGTTCTATTTCTACGGCCTCAGCCGTCCCGGCGACCCGCACTACGTCACGCGGCTGCGCCGGTTCGCGGGGCTGTACATGAACGAGGAGCCGACCGCGCCCAACTATGACCCGCGGTTGAAGATCATCCGCAGTTTGTTCAACGGCAGCCGCGGACCGAAGCTCACGCCCACCACGCCGGACGAGTGGGACGGCCCGGAGGTCCCGGGCGGCGCCCCCGGGCGGCGGACGCGATTTCTAAAGGCGACCAACGTCCGGGGCGATCACCCGCTCAACCTAGGCGCCACCAACCTACACCTGCACGCTTTCATGGCCACGGGCGACCCGAAGTACCGCAACTGGCTCCTGGAGTACGTCGACGCCTGGCGGGCGCGCACCGCCGCCAACGGCGGCAACATCCCCTCCAACATCGGTTTGGACGGGACGATCGGCGGCGAGTGGGGCGGCAGGTGGTACGGCGGCGTCTTCGGCTGGAATTCGCCGGACGAGGGGGTCCGCAACTACGTCTTCCGCGGGCCGCCCGAGGGCTTCGGCAATGCGCTTCTGCTCACGGGAGACCCGGCCTACGCCGGCGTCCTGCGCCGCCAGCTGGACAATCTCTACGCCGCCAAGCGGGTGGTGAACGGCAAGGTCCAGGTGCCGCATTACTTCGGCGACCAGGGCTGGTACGGCTTCTACGATGTGGACGCGCGCGCGCCTGGTCTGGGCAATCGCCGTCAGGTCGAGACCGACCTCTACCTCTGGGAGCTGAACCCGCGGGACCTGGCGCGGCTGCCCAAGACGGGGTGGATCGGCTATCTGCAGGGGGGACAGCCCGACTATCCGCTCACGGCGCTCCAGGCCGCTCTGGAAGAGGTCCGCTTGGGCGGCGAGCGGGTCCGCGGCGACGAGAGCACCCTCGACTTTCCGGTCGGCGAAACGCGTTGGGCGAACGCCAATCCGGTCTCCACCACCGCGCTGGTGAACCTGACGCTCGGAGCCGCCGATCCGGGCGGATCGGGCCACGGGCCCCTGCCGCTGCACGCCCAAGTCCGCCATTTCGATCCCGAGCGACGCCGCGCCGGGCTGCCGCAGGACGTCTCGGCCCTAGTCGAGAGAATCCGCCCCGACGCGGTGGTCCTGACGCTGGTCAACACCAATCCGCTGCAGACGCGCACAGTGACGGTCCAGGCGGGCGGCTATGGCGAACATCAGGCGACCACTGTCCAGGCGGGCGGACGAACAACGCAAGTCGATGCGCCCTACTTCAATGTACGTTTGGCGCCCGGGGCCGGAGAAACCCTGACGGTGGGACTGCGACGCTACGTCAATGCGCCCACGCTCGCCTTTCCCTGGGATCGCAGCTGGAAGTCGAACTAGGATCCGGTCTGTGAAACAAAGGTGGGACCCGTGGCGCTGAGGCCCAACTCCATCGCCGGCCATCCGGAGAGCGCCGCCGCGGCGCCGCCCCGGCGCGGGCTCCACCGTCAGCTTTATCTGCAGGTGCTGGCGGCCATCGTGGCCGGCGCGGCGATCGGCCACTTCTTTCCGGAGACGGGCGAGGCGCTAAAGCCGCTGGGCGACGCCTTCATCAAGCTGGTCAAGATGATCATCGCCCCGGTGATCTTCCTGACGGTGGTGACCGGCATCGCCGGCATGCGCGAGCTCGACAAGGTGGGCGGGGTGGCGCTCAAGGCCTTTACCTATTTCCTGGCGGTCTCCAGCCTGGCGTTGGTGGTCGGGCTGGTCGTGGCCAACCTCGTCCAGCCGGGCGCGGGCATGAACGTCGATCCCGCGACGCTCGACGCCGCGGCGGTCGAAGACTACGCGGCCAAGGCGCACGCCACCACGATCACCGGCTTCCTGCTCGACATCATCCCGACCACGGTGGTGGGCGCCTTCGCCGAGGGGAACATCCTGCAGGTGCTGTTCTTCGCCATTCCGTTCGGGCTGGCGCTGGCCATGATCGGCGAGCGCGGCGAACCGGCGCTGCAGGTGCTGAACGCCACCGCCGAGGCCTTCTTCAAGCTGGTCGGCATCTTCATGCGGGCCGCCCCCGTCGGGGCGTTCGGCGCCTTCGCCTTCACCATCGGAAGGTACGGGATCGACTCGATCGCCGATCTGGCCCTGCTGGTCGCCACCTTCTACCTGACCTCGGCGGCCTTTGTGCTGATTGTGCTGGGCGCCATGGCCCGGCTGAACGGCTTCTCCATCCTACGCCTGATCCGCTACCTAAAGGAAGAACTGCTCCTGGTGCTGGGCACCAGCTCCTCGGAAGCCGCGCTGCCCAGCCTGCTCGAAAAGATGGAGCGGGCGGGCTGCCCCAAATCCATCGTCGGCCTGGTCGTGCCGACGGGCTACAGTTTCAACCTGGACGGCACCAACATCTATATGACGCTGGCGGCGCTGTTCATCGCCCAGGCCGTCGGGATCGACCTCAGCATCGGTCAGCAACTCCTGTTGTTGGGCGTGGCCATGCTCAGCTCCAAGGGCGCGGCGGGCGTGACGGGGGCGGGCTTCATCACCCTGGCCGCTACTCTGTCGGTGGTGCCCACAGTTCCGGTGGCCGGTCTGGCGCTGATCCTGGGCGTGGACCGGTTCATGTCCGAGTGCCGGGCCCTGACCAATTTCATCGGCAACGCCGTGGCCACGATCGTGGTCTCACGCTGGGAAGGCGGTCTGGACCGTTTGAAGCTTGGCTATGCGCTGAACGACACCCACCCACCCAGCCACGCCGGAGAGCTCGCGCCCGCAGGGGCGCCTGTGGATTGAGCCCGCGGGCAAGCCGGCGGCATCCATTCCCGGCGCCATGGCGTTGGCGGGAACGGCGTACGGTCCTCCGGTTGGACCCGGGAAGCCGAATAACGAGCGCTCTGACCTAGGATCGCCTCGTCAGCTTCGCGCCCTATTCCCTCAGCCGTCGCCAGAGGTAGGTGAACTCGACAGCCCGAGCCACCGAGCGCAGCCGCCAGTCCCCCGGTCCGGGACCGCCCGCCAGCTCCCAGTAGTGCCCTCCCTGCCTATCCTCGAAGTAGTAGTTCTTGTGGCCGAGCGCGGACATCCGGGCGGAGAAGCGTCGCGCGTGACCCGGCGCCACACGATCGTCGTCGGTCGATGTGATGATCAGGGGTGGCGGATAAGGTCCAGCTTTGGCGAGCTTCTGCATCGGCGAGTAGGTCGCGAGCACGCCACGCATCTTCGGGTCCCGCGGATCGCCGTACTCCGCGATCCAGCTCGCGCCCGGGGGCAGCGCGTGATAGTTCAGCATGTCGATCAAGGGGCCGCCTGTCACAACAGCGTTCATCAGGTCGGGCCGTTGCTCCATGACCACGGCGGTCATCAGCCCTCCGTTTGAGCGTCCCATGATGCCGGTCGTGGTGGGAGAGGCGACCTTGCGGGCATGCAGGTCCTGCAGAACCGCGATCATGTCGTCGTAGGGTTGTTGGCGGTTCACGCCTTGCGCCCCGCGGTGCCAGTCCGGCCCTCGCTCACCGCCGCCACGGATGTAGGCGTGCACGTACACGCCGCCCGGCTCCACCCACAGCTTGCCGAAGATAGGCTCGTACCGGGGGGTGACCGCCACGTCGAAGCCGCCGTAGCCGTAGACCAGCGTCGGATTGCGACCGTCGAGCTTGAGAACGCCGCGGTGGACGACCGTATAAGCCACCCGCGTTCCATCGCGGCTTCGCGCTTCGAACAGCTGCATTGTCAGGCCCGTGGGATCGAAGGCCGGCGGACGCGCGTAGAGGACGCGAGCCTCACCTGTGACGGGATCGGCGAGCAGGAGCTTTTCCGGGGAGATCGGCGACTCCGCCTTGAGGAACAGCCGGCCCTGCTCCAGCCCGAGCAGCGAGACGAAGCCGTCCGCCGCCAGCGGCACCGTGCGCGCGCGCCATTCGCCCGCTGGGGATGGCGCCGCCTCGACAATGGCGCTGCGGTAGTTCCGCAGCAGCTCCAGATAGAGCTTGCCCGGCGCGGACGCCGCCCCGCGGACGGCCTCCCCCTCGGCCGGCTGGTAGATCGCCTCAAGCGTCCCGATCCGCCGCTCGCGCAGCAACGGCTCAAGCGGCGCAGCGGCCACTACGCCTGCCGGCAGCGGCGGCTGGTTCGCCGCGCCCCAGGGGGCGTTCAGCCGCATCAGCAGCCGTCCTTCGTGAACGCCCAACATCTCCGCCAGCGGCGGCAGCGCCAGGGGGCGACGAGTCCCGTCCAGGCGGACCAGGCTGTATTCGCGCCTGAAGAAGTCCGGATGGCGGGCGACTACGAAACCCTCCACCCCCGCGGCCCGGATCAACGAGACGCTCAGCCCCGCATCGCTCCGCTCGCCGGTGAACAGGGTCTTCGCCGAACGGAGCGGCGTCCCTCGCCGCCATAGCCGCACGGTGCGCGGCAGACCCGACTCGTTCACCGAGTCCGCTTCGAGGACCGGCGCAACCAGCAAGGTGTCGCGATCGTACCACCAGGCTCGCGCCTTGCTCTCGGGGATGAGGAAACCGCCCTGCACGAAGGCCTTGGCGTCGAGGTCGAACTCGCGGGTGACGCCCGCGTCCTTGCCTTTGTCCGAAAGCCGGACCAGGCAGCGCCTCTCCTGACACGCGGCACCGGCGAAAAGCCACTGCCGTCCCTCCGCCTTGGAGAGCTGGTCCAGATCGAGCACGGTCTCCCAGACCGGCGCGCCGGCGAAGTAGGCCCGAGTGTCGGTCCGCCGCCACACCCCAAGGGGCCGATCACGATCCTGCCGATACTCATAAGCAGCGCCGGCCATGATCCTGGCCTCGGGGATCCGGCCGGGGTCTGTGAGCACGGCCGCAGCCCCCGCCCTCAGCCGCTCGAACTGCGGGTCAGCCCGAAGCTCGTTCAGAGTCTGCCGGTTTTGCGCGGCGACCCAGCGTAAGGCGCGCCGCCCGTGGGCTTCGTCGAGCCAGGCGGGGCCGTGCAGCCCCGCCTCGGAAACGGGCGCCGCCGCTTGCCCGGCCGCTGAATGCGCCCAAAGCACGGCGGCCACGGTGACGGCTGTCCGGAGGCAACGACGAAGTGATGCATCCATGTGTTTGTGCTCTCCGCGCCAGCGGACATCAGCGCCGCGCCAACAGGCCGGACAGATAACCGCACCCCACTGATCGCACCATCACTCCCGCCACACCCTTGCAGAGCACGGGCCGTCCACAGACGACGAAACCTCTCCGGCAGCCTCGCCCATCGCCTAGCCGCCGCTCTGCGACACAGTGTCCCTCGACCCAGGGCTGGGCCGTGATTAGCCTCCCTTCCAGGCCCGTTTGGGGATCTCCGGGCCGAAGCCTGGGAGGGCCCATGTTCCGCGCCTTGGCGCTGTGCTTTTGCCTGTTTGCGGCGGCCTGCACCACGACCGATCAGAAGTTCGCCGACCGCGGCGCGCCCAGGCCTGCGCCCGGCGCCCGCATCCTGCTGGTCGAACCGGACGTGCAACTCTCCGTGCTCACCATGGCCGGGCTGGATGAGCCGCGCGCCGACTGGAGCAAGTCGGCCCAGGCCAATCTGGACGCCGCCATGCAGGCCGCGCTCCGGCAGCGTTCGCACCAGTTCCGTGAGCTCGATCCGGCCACCGCTCAGGAGGGCCGCATCGGCCAGCTGCTGCGCCTCCATGAGGCGGTCGGACGCTCGATCCTCGCCTTCAGCTACGGCCAGATCGATCTGCCGACCAAGCGCAGGCGTTTCGATTGGACCTTGGGGGAAGGCGTCCAGGCGCTCGGGCGGCAGTACGACGCCGACTACGCCTTGTTCACCTACGGCCGGGGCTCCTATTCCAGCGGCGGACGCAAGGTGGCCATGGTGGGCATGGCGCTCTTGGGAGCGGGCATCATGCCGCTTGGCGGGCAGGAGGCGTTCGCCTCGCTGGTCGACCTCAGGACGGGTCGGGTGGTCTGGTTCAACGTGGCTAAGGCGGCGCCCACGGCCGACATGCGCGATCCCGAGGGCGCCCAGGCCTTCGTCGACGCCATCATGAAGGACGCGCCGCTGTGACGCCGGCGCGCAGGCTGGTCGCAGCGCTCCTCGTCGCCCTGCTGGCCGGGCAGTCGGCGCCGGTCCTAGCGCAGCAGCGCGCGCCCGGCGCCCGGCCGGCCGACAACACGGACGAAGGCGGCATCTGGGCGGCCATGGACAAGGCGGAGATCGACGCCCGCGCCTCGGCCGACGTGAATCGCGATCCGCAGCTGAACGCCTATGTCAAAGGCGTCTTCTGCAAGCTCGCACCTGAGTACTGCGGCGACGTCCGCATCTATGTGATGGACCGGCCCTACTACAACGCCGCCATGGCCCCCAACGGTTATATGGAGGTTTGGTCCGGCACCTTGCTGCGCGCCCGCAGCGAGGACGAGCTGGCCTTCGTGCTCGGCCACGAGGTCACCCACTACGCCGAGAACCACAGCCTGCAGACCTGGCGAGCCATGAAGAACCGCGCGGCGGCGTTCCTGGGCGTGCAGGTCGGGGCCGCTCTCCTAGGGGCGGCCGCCGCCAGGAGCGCGGGAACGGCGGAGGGTGCGCGGGCCGCGCTGGACACGGCCGAGGGCGTCTCCAACGTGATCTATCTCGGGACCATCGCCTCCCTGTTCCGCTTCTCCCGCGACAACGAGACGGAGGCGGACCGCTTGGGCATGCAGCGCGCCGTCAGCGCGGGCTACGCCGCCGACACCGGCGTCGGCATGTTCAAGGCGCTGCAGGCCGAGACCAAGGCTTCCCAGTTCTTCCGCGTGCGCAACAGCGAGCGGCGGCTGAACATCTTCGGCAGCCACCCGCTTACCGCCGAACGGCTCAAGCAGATGGAGACCCTGGCGCCGATGGCGACGCCGGACGATCCCGCCGACCGCCGGGCGTACCGGGCGCGCATTCGGCCCCACCTCGCCGCCTGGATCCGCGACGACATGCGCCGGAAGGACTTCGGCCAGAGCCTGCACCTGCTGGACCAGCTGGCCGCCGACGGCGAGGACGCCGGCATTTTGGGCTTCTACAAGGGCGAGGCCTACCGCTTACGCCGGGAGACGGGCGACCTGGAGCGCGCCCGCGCCGCTTATCAAGCCGCCTCCGCCCACCCCGACGCGCCGGTCCAGACCTGGCGCGAGCTGGGCGAGGCTCATCGCAAGGCCGGCGACAAGGCAGCCGCCCGCGGAGCTTTCACCACCTACCTCGAACGGGCGCCCCAGGCGGAGGATCGCTGGCTGGTGGAAGCCACGCTGGCCAAGCTGTGAACGGAGCTCGCATGAAGCCCATGGGCCGCGCGGCCGGCGCGCTTTCCGCGCTGGCGCTCCTGCTGGCCGCCTGCGCCAGCATCACCTCGGCCCCGCCCGGCCCCTACAAGGTGGGGGACGCCCTGTCGGTCACGCTCGGGCGTGAGTGGAGCGACGCCAGCCGGGCCCAGGCGGGCGCGCCCCGCCGCGTGCGCCTGCTGACCATCGACGGGCCGCTGCTCAACCGGCTGTACTTCGCCTCGGGCTTGCGGCCGGGCGAATGGATGGTGCGTCCCGCCAGGCGCGAACAGCCCACGCCGGTCTATCGCAGCAACATGTCCCCGACCGAATTGATCGAGTTCGTATCCGACAGCGTGGCGGCCCTGAAATACCAGCGGGTGGAGACCTCGGGCCTGGCCCCCGCCCGGATGGGCGACAACGACGCGCTCCGCTTCGACCTCAAGGCCCAGACCGAGCAGGGGCTCGACATGTCCGGCTCGGCCATCGTGGCCGAGCGGGGCGGCCAACTGTACCTGATCCTCTATCTCGCTCCCACCGAGCACTACTTCGGCGCGGGCCGGGCCGAGGTCGAGAGCATCATGAACTCGGCCCGATTCTCGAGCTGACCCCGGCTCCGACCTCGTCGCTGCTTGCGGTCCAAGTTAAGCTTGCGGACCCGGGTCACGGGGGATGCGCGGGTGACCTTCGCAGACGTGATGGCCACGCGGTACCTGCCGGGGCGTTACGCGAGCGCCCCCGGCGATGAACTTCCCGATCAGCGA
>JAHWJX010000094.1 GCA_019348195.1 Pseudomonadota bacterium
GCCGCCCCGCCTGCGGTCTCGCCCGTCGCGCTGTCCGCGCCCGCCGCCGCATCGCCCGGCAGGGGCCGGCTCAAGCCGCCATCGTCCTGATTGCCCATTCCGCTCTCCGTATCGTCCCGTTCAACAGGCGGGACGCGGACGCGCTCCCGTGGCGGGAGCGCGCCGTCGGTTTAGAATCCGCCGCCGCCCCGGTTGGTGTCGGCCAAGCCTTTCGACAGGTCGGGTCCGCCCGTGATGGCGCTGCGAGGCTGCTGGCCGCCTCCGGTCGGGGACGGACCCACATTGCCGCTACGGGCGGCGAAGCCCTGGCTGCCTTGCCGCTCGGCGTTTTCGGATGTGACTTCCGGTTCGCCGGAGGTCGGGGCGTTGTCGCCGCCGTAGCCGCTGTGGTTCTGGCCCAGGCCGCCGCCGGCCTGGTCGTTGCCGGCGATCTGCCCCGAACCGCCCGCTTCTTCGGTGAAGCCGGTCTGGCCGTAGCCGGCGGTCGCCGTTCCGCTCATGCTCTGCCCGCCGCTGTTCTGGGACAGACCCTCAATGTCCGTGGCCCCGGGCGTGGGGCTGTTCTGGCCGAAGTGGCTTTCGGCCGGCTTGAATTGGTCCTGCGGCGTGGGCGCGTCCTCGTTCTGGGCGAGGGTCGGATCCTGATCGGCCATGGTGCTGCTCCTGTCCGCGCCGGGCCCGAACGCACCGGCTGTGAGAGTCAAACCGTCCGGAAGGCGAACCGTTCCGGTCCGAAGCCTCAGTCTGCGCCCGAGCCGTCCGCCGCTACATCGGCCGCCGCTCGACCCGCGCCGGCGTCGTCGGCGGCGATCACGGCCGCGCCCTCCTCCTTGGTCGCCAAGCCCGACTGGCCGCCCACGCCCAAGGGCGCCTGACCACCCGCGGTCACTCCGACGTGGCCCTCCAAGGCGCCGGTCCCGGCGTCGTCGGCCGCGATGTCCTCCGCACCGTCGTGGTCGCCGCCGAACGTGTCCTGAGCCGCGCCGGCCAGGTCGCCGGGCTCGCCCTCTTCCGTGATGTTGGTCTCGGGCGTCGGGAAGTCGGACTGGGACATGACGGAGGTTCCTGGCGTGTGCGAGTTCAAGTCCGCGGGGCCGCGCCCGGTTCCGCGCGGCCGGCCGATGCGCTAACCCCGCGGGCATGGACTCCTCGCCCAAGCCCGCCGCCGAGCTCGCCGCCGACTTCGGCCTGAAACCCGAAGAATACCTTCGGATCCTGGAGCGGCTGGGGCGGGAGCCGAATCTGGTGGAGCTGGGCGTGTTCAGCGTGATGTGGAGCGAGCACTGCTCCTACAAGTCGAGCCGGATGCACCTGCGCAAGTTCCCGACCACCGGCGCGCGGGTGGTGCACGGACCGGGCGAGAACGCCGGCGTGGTCGACATCGGCGACGGCCAGGTCGCCGTGTTCAAGATGGAGAGCCACAACCACCCCAGCTTCATCGAGCCCTACCAGGGCGCGGCCACGGGCGTGGGCGGCATCATGCGTGACGTGTTCACCATGGGAGCGCGCCCCATCGCCTTGCTGAATGCGCTGCGCTTCGGCGATCCGGAGCACCCCAAGACGAAGCGGCTGCTCTCGGGGGTGGTCGCGGGGATCGGCGGCTACGGCAACTGCGTGGGGGTGCCCACCGTGGGCGGGGAAACGCAGTTCCACGCGGGCTACAACGGCAACATCCTGGTGAACGCCATGTGCGTGGGACTGGCGGACGCCGACGGCATCTTCCTGTCCGCGGCGCCCGCGCCGGGGCTGCCGGTCGTCTATTTCGGCTCCAAGACCGGACGGGACGGCATCCATGGGGCCAGCATGGCCTCGGCCGAGTTCGACGAGGCTTCGGAGGAGAAGCGGCCCACGGTGCAGGTGGGCGACCCCTTCGCCGAGAAGCTTTTGATTGAGGCCACGCTGGAGCTGATGGCGACGGGCGCGGTGGCGGCCATCCAGGACATGGGAGCGGCCGGCCTCACCTCCTCCTCCGTCGAAATGGCGGGCAAGGGCGGGCTCGGCATCGAGCTGGACCTGGACGGCGCGCTGCCGCAGCGCGAGGCGGCGATGAGCGCCTATGAGATGATGCTGTCGGAAAGCCAGGAACGTATGCTGGCCATCCTGAAGCCCGGGCGCGAGGCGGAGGCGCGCCGTATCTTTGAGAAATGGGGGCTGGACGCCGCGGTTATCGGGATCACCACGGACACGGGGCGAATCGTGCTGCGCCACCGGGGCGCGGTGGTGTGCGACATCCCGCTGGCGCCCTTGTCGGAAGACGCGCCGCTCTACGACCGCCCGCACCTGAGGCCGGAGCCCCGCGCCCGTCTGCACCCGGAGGACATTCCCCCTCCGGCGGACTACGCCGAGGCGGTGCTCAAGCTGATGAGTTGCCCGGACATGGCCTCCAAGCGGTGGATCTGGGAACAATACGACCGGCACGTCATGGCCGACACGCTGCAGGACAGCGCCACCGGCGCGGACGCCGCCGTGGTGCGGATACACGGCACGAACAAGGCCCTGGCCATGACCAGCGACGTGAACCCGCGTTATGTCGCCGCCGACCCTTACGAGGGCGGCAAGCAGGCCGTGGCGGAGGCCTGGCGCAACCTGACGGCGGTGGGGGCCGACCCGATCGCGGTGACGGACAACCTGAACTTCGGCAATCCGGAGCGGCCGGAGATCATGGGCCAGATCGTGGCCGCCATCGAAGGCATGGCCGAGGCCTGCCGCGCGCTCGACTTCCCCGTCGTGAGCGGGAACGTGTCGCTCTACAACGAGACGGCGGGGGCGGCGATCCCGCCGACGCCCACGGTGGGGGCGGTGGGTCTGCTGCCGAACCACAAGCAGCATGTCGGCTATTCGACCCTCAGCTCCGGATGTTCGTTGATGCTCATAGGCGAGACCAAGGGCCATCTCGGCGCGAGCCTGTACTTGCGAGAGCTGTTCGGTCGTGAGGACGGCGCGCCACCCCCGGTCGATCTAGCTGCGGAGCGCCGTAACGGTGACTTCGTCCGCGCTTTGATACGCGGAGAGATCGGGCCAGACCCTCGTGGCGGAAAACTCCTTATCGGAGCACACGACCTGTCGGACGGAGGACTGGCGGCGGCCGCTTGCGAGATCGCGCTTGCGAGCGACTCCGCGGTCGGCCTCCATGCTCCGGCCGGGATCCCTTTGCACAGTTGGCTTTTCGGAGAAGATCAAGGCCGATACCTTTTAATCCTTGATGATGACTTCGGTGACAGTGAGCGCGCAATAGCACAGGTCCTTGCGGCCGCGGCTCAGGCGGGAGTTCCAGCTTCGGAAGTCGGGCAAGGCGACACAGCCAACCGCCACGACAACGATGATTGGCAGGAGTACTTTTCGGTCCGGACGCGGAACGGGACCGAGTTCACTCTTCCCCTGTCCCGTCTGAGGCAGGCTCATGAAGGCTGGCTGCCGCGCTACATGGGCGATAGCGTCTGACCGAAGGAGACCCCGTGATGCCGGAATTGCAGGAAGGCCAGCGCGCGCCCGACTTCGAATTCGAGACGGACCGCCGCCGACATCTCAACTTGTCGGACCTGCAGGGCCGAACGGTGGTGCTCTATTTCTACCCAAAGGACGACACCTCCGGCTGCACCAAGGAGGCGATCGACTTCTCGGAGAAGCTGGCCGAGTTCGACGCCGCCGGCGCGCGGGTGATCGGGGTTTCCAGGGACTCGCCCACCAGCCACGTGCAGTTCAAGGCCAAGCACGGCATCCAGGTGGAGCTCGCCACCGCGGAGGACGAAGCGGCCCTGGAGCCCTGGGGCGCCTGGGTTGAGAAGTCGATGTATGGGCGCAAGTACATGGGCGTCGACCGCATGACGGTGCTGATCGACAAGGACGGGATCGTCCGCCGCGTCTGGCGCAAGGTCAAGGTTCCCGGCCATGTGGAGGAGGTGCTGAACGCCGTGCGTGCGCTCGCCTAGACGCAACGGCCTAAGCTGTTCACAGAACGTTCCAAGGTGTTCCACAAGCGGCGTCAGTTCTGCACCAACTCCGCCGGGTCGGACGGCGGGTCGGACTTGGCCCGACCTGGGTCATGCTTCCGCCTCAACTTGGGACGACACGTGCCGGCGGCACAGGGCGTCGCTCCGGGGCTGCAACTCTGTTTCCAGTTCAGTCATCCGCTCTTGCTAAGCTGAACCGAAGCGGGGCATACCCGGGCAAGTCGTTAACGGGTGGGGCCGTCGAATGCCGACAGAGCGATGGGCGCAGGCGCGCGGCGCCGTGACGAAGCTCTTCCACGAACGCCACGTCTATGTCCGCTCGGACGGCGTGATGAAGAAGATCGTGCTCACCCCGCAGCGCCAGGCGCTGTTCGCCAGCGTATTCGCCGGCACCGCCCTGTGGGGCCTTCTGGCCACGGGCGGCATGGCGTTGAACGCCGTGGCCCTGCGCGCCAAGGACGCCGAGATCGTGCGCACCAAGGCCGCCTCCGAGCGGCTGGTCGCCGACCGACAGGCCCGCCTGACCGCCGCCGTGGCCCAGCTGGAGGCCGCGGAGGGCGGCGTGGGCCAGCTGGCCGAAACGGTGGAGAACCGTCACCGCGCCCTGGCCATGCTGCTGGGCGAGATGCAAGGCAAGTCCGGCGCGGCCGCCAAGCCGGTGCTCCCCTCGGTCAATGATCCAATCCTGCGCGTCCAGGCGGTCAGCGCGGACCAGGAACGCCTGCTGGACCAGGCGGAGACGGTGGCCAAGACCCGGGCCGAACGGCTCCGGCTCGCTTTCCGCATGGCCGGCATCAATCCTTCGGCCTTTACGCCGCGCGGCGCCGCCCTGGGCGGTCCCCTGGTGGAGGCCAGGGACCCGCGCGCTCTGGCCGCCGTGCTGGACGTGGACGAAGACTTCGCTCGTCGCATCCAGCGCGCCTCGGCCGACCTGGTCGAGATGCGCACCCTGGCGGTCGCGGCCGAGCGGCTGCCCATCCAATCGCCGACCGGCGGCTATCGCACGTCCAGCTTCGGCGTGCGCTTCGACCCCTTCACCACCCGCCCCGCCTTCCACGCCGGCGTGGACTTCGCCGGGGGGACCATGAGCCCCGTGCTGGCCACGGGGCCGGGCGTTGTGTCCTTTGCGGGCGTCCGTTCCGGTTACGGCAACACGGTGGAGGTCGACCACGGCGCAGGGCTTAAGACGCGCTACGCCCACCTGCACCGCATCGCAGTCGCTGCGGGCCAGCGGGTCGCGGTCGGCCAGCGCCTCGGGGGCATGGGCACAACCGGACGATCCACGGGCGTTCACCTGCATTATGAGGTATGGGTGAACGGCCGGGTCCAGAATCCCGATCGTTTCCTCAAGGCAGGTCAGAATGTTCAAGCAGACGCATAGAGACGGGCCGCCTCAGCCGGTGGACTTCGGCAAGCCTGCCGACGCCGCTCAGCCCGCGCCAGCTCCGGCCCCGGCTCCAGCCCCCGCCCCGGCGCCCGAGCCCCAGGCGGCCGCGCCGGCTCCCGCGCCCGCCCCGGCTCCGTCCATCATGCCCGCCGCCAGCCCTGTCTCAGGCGGCACGGCCTTCAGCGCCACGGCCCCCGCGCGCCCGGCCGGCTCGTCGGCGGCTTCGGTGATCGCGCCGGACCTGCTCATCAAAGGCGGCATCGAAGGCCGCGGCGAGATCCAGCTGCAGGGCAAGGCGTGGGGCGACGTCAAGGTCGAACGCCTCATGGTGGGCGAAGCCGCCACCCTGGAAGGCTCCGTAGAGGCGGTGGTGGTCGAGGTGCGCGGTCGTGTGACCGGCTCCATCTCGGCCCGCCAGGTCAAGCTTCACCCCTCGGCCAAGGTTGAAGGCGACATCACCTACGAACAGCTCTCCATCGACAACGGCGCCTTCTTCGAAGGCCGCTGCATCAAGAGCAAGGGCGACGCCTCGGCCCCCGGCGGCGACGGCCCCGTGACCGGCGGCAAGGCCAGAGCCGACGCGGCTCCAGCCGCCTGAAGGTAGGGCGGAGGCGGCCTAGGCCGCCTCCCCTTCCCGCGTGGCGCCCACGCGCTGCGCCAGCGCCGCGCCCATGAACTGGTCTAGGTCGCCGTCGAGCACCCCCGCGGTATCGCTGGTCTCCACGTCGGTGCGCAGGTCCTTCACCATCTGGTACGGCTGCAGGACGTAGCTCCGAATCTGGTGACCCCAGCCGATGTCGCTCTTCTGGTCCTCCAGCGCCTGGGCCGCGGCCTCGCGAATGGCCAGTTCGCGTTCGTAGAGGCGGGCGCGAAGCATCTTCCAGGCCTCCTCACGGTTGGCGTGCTGGGAGCGGCCGGCCTGGCAGGCGACGACAATTCCGGTGGGATTGTGGGTCAGGCGCACGGCCGAGTCGGTCTTGTTCACGTGCTGGCCGCCCGAGCCTGAGGCCCGATAGGTGTCGGTGCGCACATCGGCCGGGTTGATTTCGATCTCGATGGTGTCGTCCACCACGGGCGAGACGCCGGCGGAGGCGAAGCTCGTGTGCCGTTTGGCGTTGCTGTCGAAGGGCGAGATGCGCACCAGCCGGTGCACGCCCGTTTCCGTCTTCAGCCAGCCGTAAGCGTTGGGGCCTTTCACATGCAGGGTGGCGGAGGAGATGCCGGCCTGCTCGCCGGGGCTTTCCTCGATCACGTCCACCTCGTACCCGTGCGCGCGCGCCCAGCGGCTGTACATGCGCATCAGCATGCCGGCCCAGTCCTGCGACTCGGTGCCGCCGGCCCCCGATTTGATTTCGAGGTAGGCGTCGTTGCCGTCCGCCTCACCGGAGAGAAGCGCTTCCAGCTCGGCGCGTGCGGCGCGGCCCTTCAGCCCGCTCAGGGCGGCGCGGGCCTCGTTGAGCGAGTCCTCGTCGCCTTCCATGTCGGCCAGCTCGGCGTATTCGCAGGCGTCCCTGAGCTCACGCTCGATGCTGCGGACGGCCTCGATCTTGTCGGCCAGCTGGGAGCGTTCGCGGCTGACGGCCTGGGCTTCCGCCGGCCGGTCCCACAGCGTCGGGTCTTCGACCCGGGCGTTCAGTTCATCGAGGCGTCGGAGCGCGGGCTCCCAGTCAAAGTCGCCTCCTGAGCAGAGCGACGCTCTGCTCGATGTCGGCCGCAGCGGCCTCGACATCCGGTCTCATGCACAGACTCACGGTTGGGTGAGCAGCGGAGATAAGCGGGGCCGGCCTGCGACGCAAATGCGCGTGGCGGCGCCGGGGCGGGAGCCGGCGCAGAGCCCTTCCCTCGCGGGCGGAGGACCCTCGGCTCGACGCCCGAGACGGCTGCGAGGCCTGGAACCTGGGCGGCGCTAGGCGATACTCACCGGAGCCGGGCGCAAAGCCTCGCATGCCGCGATCCAGGCGCCAGGCGCGCGGTGGAAGCGTCGGCGAGGAGGACCCGCCGGCGGTTCCTAACTCGCAGCCGACGGGCGTTCAGTACAGCCCCCGGAGGTCGTCCGGCACTTCCTCCCTGGGCGGGGCCGGCGGGGGGGCCGCCGCCGGCCCCGCGGGTGGGTCAGGCCGATCCGGCGAGGACGGCGCGCGGTCGCCCGGCTGCGGCCGCGCCGGCGGGCGGGGCGCCCGGGGCACCGGTGTGTGCCGGGGCTCGGCATGGCTGCGCAGCCGGCGGAGGAAGGCCCGCACCTCCCTGTCCCGCGGGTGGAAGGCGACCACCCAGTCGTCGTCCCGGAGCTGCCCGGCCTCGGCCAGCTCCACCTGGGACCGGTCCCACGGGTACTGGTTGTGCAGCACCATCGCCCAGCGGTGCAGCGCCTCGAGCTCGGGCACGTTCTCCGAGACGTCGACGATGTCGGAGAGGTCGTAGACCGGGTAGTCCGGGTCGTAGTTCCGGAGCCGGAACGTGAGCGCGCCCGGCGTGTCCAGGAACTCGGCGACCGTCGGCTTCACGGCCGGAAGCGTGGTGGCGTGGTGCCGGCGGTTGCCGAAGACGTCGAAGAGCACCTGGAAGATGCGGTCCTCGCACGAGCCGTCCCACTGGGGCGGCAGCGTCGGGTAGGCCTCCTGCACGGCGGCGATCTTCCGCTCGCC
>JAHWJX010000095.1 GCA_019348195.1 Pseudomonadota bacterium
TCGGTCCGGTTGTGCCCGCATCACGCAAAGTGGCTGAAGGAGCCGCGCGCGAAGCGGTGCGGGGCCCCGTCAACGCGGATCAGGGGGGGACCGGATCCTTCCCGCACGGTGCCGACGGCTGTCAAGGACAGGCCCGCCGCCTCGGCCGCCGCGGCCGCGGGCGCGACCCGCTCCGGCGGAATCGTGCACAGGATCTCGTAGTCGTCGCCGCCGCTGGCCAAAGCCTCCAGCCCATCCCCGCGGTTCGGACTTCCCGCCAGCCAGGCGAGCCCCATGGGAGACAGGGGCGTCCGCTCCAGGTCCAGCCGGATCCCGACTCCGCTGGCTCGCGCCAGGTGCGCCACGTCGGCGATCAGGCCATCGGAGATGTCCAGCGCCGCGGTTGCATGGTCCCGCAGCAAGGCTTGCAGCTCCAGCCGAGGCTCCGGCAGCGCGTAGCGCCGCTCCAGCGCCGCCAGGTGGTCGCCGCCCAGCGCCAGCTCCCGTTTGGCCGCCTGCAAGCCCAGCCAGCCGTCGCCGATCGCGCCCGAGACCACGAGCAGATCTCCTTCCCGCGCCCCGCTCCGTCGCACGGCGCGGGGCGCATAGCCCAGCGCCGTGACGGCGGCCGTCATAGGCCCCGGGGTCGAGACGGTGTCGCCGCCCAAGAGCCCGATCCCGAACTCCGCCTGATCCTGCGCCAGCCCCCGGGCGAAGGCCGCCCGCTCGGCTTGCGCCCAGCTTTCGGGCCAGGCCACCGTGAGGAGGTAGCCGAACGGCTCGGCGGCCTTGGCGGCCAGATCCGAGAGGTTCACGCGCAGCAGCTTGCGCGCCACCAGGTCCGGCGCCGTGCCGGCCAGGAAGTGAACGCCCTCCACCACCGCATCGGCGGTGATCACGAGCTCCCGCCCTGGCCCGCTGGGCAGGAAGGCGGCGTCGTCCCGCAGCCCTTCGCCTTCGGGCAGGGCCATCGGCGCGAACAGCTCGGCGATGCTCCTGAACTCGTCCACGACCTTGCGTGGCCCGAGGCGCGACTAGCGCCGCACGTCGCGCGCGACGCCGTCCAACGCGGCGTTCACGAACCCGGGCTCGGTTTGCTCGAAGAAGCTCTTGGCCAGCTCGACGTATTCGTCGATGGCCACCTCGGAGGGGACGTCCGGCCGGTGCATCAGCTCCCAGGCGCCGGCGCGCAGCATGGCCCTGACCGTGGCGTCCAGCCGCTCCAGCTTCCAATCCTTGGCCAGCCGGCGCACGACCGCGCCGTCCACCGCCTTCTGATCCGCCACCACGCCGCGCACCAGTTGCGCGAAAAATTCCTCGTCCGCATCGGCCAGAGGCGGCCCTTGATCCCCCTCCGGCGCACGGCCGAAGCGATGTTCGGAGAATTCGCGGATCACCGCTTCGACCCCGGTCCCCGCCACCTCCATCTGATAAAGCGCCTGGACGGCCGCCAGTCGCGCCACCGTGCGCCCGCGCCGCTGAGCCGCCCCCGGCTGTGGCTGCAGTTCGGCCGGCTCGATCTCCGGCGCGTCCACCGGATCGGGCTCGATCCCGCCTTGCAGGATGCGCAGGACGCCTGCCAGCGACTTGTCGCTCATCGCTCGCCTCCTGCTCTGTGGCCCGTCAACCGCCGCCGGAGCGCGATCATCTCAAGGCAGGCCCGGGCCGCGCCGCCGCCCTTGTCGCCCTCGCGCGCCCGGGTCCAGGCCTGCGCGTCCGTTTCCGTGGTCAGGATCCCGTTGCCGATGGCCAGTCTCTTGCCCACCGTCAAATCCATGATTCCGCGTGCAGATTCGTTGGCCACGATCTCGAAGTGATAGGTCTCCCCCCGGATCACGGCGCCTAGCGCCACATAGCCGTCATAGCGCACGCCCGCTGGCCGATGTCCCGCCTCTTCCGCCAAGGCGATGGCGCCTGGGACCTCGAGCGCGCCCGAGACGGACGCCACCTGGTGCTCCGCGCCCACGGCGGTCAGCGCCCGGACCGCGCCGCTGAGCAGCGCGTCGGCCAACTCCGGGTAGAAGCGAGCCTCCACGATCAGGATGCGCAGAGGCTCCTCACCCATGCTCGCCGTCCGCGTGGATCGGCCGCCGATCCACGATCCGGAGACCATAGCCTTCCAGCGCCGCGAGCTTGGCGTGGCTGGAGGTCAACAGCACCATGTCCCGCACGCCGAGGTCCTTGAGGACCTGCGCCCCCACGCCATAATCGCGCAGCGCCTGGGTCGCCCGTCCCTCCCCGTCCAGGGTTCCGCCGTAGCGCTCGGAAAGCCAGGACGGATTGGGATCGCGGATGAACACGGCCACGCCGGCGCCGTCGAAGTCCGAAATCGCGCGCAGGGCGGCGGGCACATAGTCCCGCCGGGCTTCCACATGCCCCAGGAGGTCGGCGGCGAAGTCGACTTGGTGCATCCGGACCAGCGTCGGCTTGTCGGCCGTGATCCGCCCCTTCACCAGCGCCACATGCTCGCTACGATCGATCTGGTTGCGGAACACCAGCATGCGGAAGTGGCCGTGCACGCTCTCGAACGGCTGGTCCAGCACCCGCTCGACATAGCGCTCGTTACGCCGGCGATAGCTGATCAGGTCCGAAATCGCGCCGATCTTCAGGCCGTGGAACTGCGCAAAGGCGGTCAGCTCCGGCAGCCGCGACATGGTCCCGTCGTCGCTCATGATCTCGCAGATAACGCCGGCGGGCTGCAGTCCAGCCAACCGGGCCAGGTCCACGGCGGCCTCCGTATGGCCGGCCCGCACCAGCACGCCGCCGGGGCGGGCCACCAGCGGAAACACATGGCCGGGGCTGACGATGTCGTCCGCGGTCTTGGTGGGATCAATGGCGACGCAGATGGTGCGCGCGCGGTCGTGGGCCGAGATCCCGGTGGTCACTCCCTCACGCGCCTCGATGCTCACGGTGAAGGCCGTCCCCATCCGCGTGCCGTTCTCCTGCGCCATCGGCGGCAGGCGCAGCTGGCGCGCGCGCTCCCCGGTGATCGACAGGCAGATCAGCCCTCGCCCGAACCGGGCCATGAAGTTGACCGCCTCCGGCGTGGCGAACTGCGCCGCGATCACCAGGTCGCCCTCGTTCTCCCGGTCGTCGGCGTCGACAATGATCACCGGACGGCCTTGGCGGACGTCCTCCAGCACATCCTCAATCGGCGAGATCGGGCTTTCGGTGTCCCGCGCCGCCGCCCGGATCTCGTCAAAGGTGGTCGAGTGAAAACTCATGCCGTCTCCTGCCACCTGGCGGCGTAGCGGGCCAGCAGGTCGATCTCCAGATTGACGCGATCGCCGCTTCGCAGATCCCCCAGGGTGGTCATGGTCCGGGTCAGCGGGATCAGGTTCACCCCGAACACCTCGCCCTCCACCTCGTTCACGGTCAGCGACACGCCGTCGATGGTCACCGATCCCTTGGAGGCGATGAAGCGATGCAGCGGATCGGGCGCGCGGACCTGGACCCGCAAGGAATCCCCGTCCGACAGGGCGCGGACGACCTGCCCCACCCCATCCACATGGCCGGCCACGATATGCCCGCCGAACTCATCGCCCAGCTTCAGAGCACGCTCCAGATTGACCAGCCGTCCCTCGACCCACACCCCCAAGGTGGTCTTGGAGAGGGTCTCCCTCGACACCTCCACCGCAAAGGTCTCATCGCCCTTTTCGACCACGCTCAGGCACACGCCCGAACAGGCGATGGAGGCCCCGAGGGCCACTTCGGATAGCGGATAGGCGGTCGCGATCTCCAAACGACGGCCGCCGTTCGCTTCGGCCACGGTGCGGACCCGACCGACGTCTGTGATGATGCCCGTGAACACGTCTAGAGCGGCCTCTCGTACCGCTCCCACAGGTCGTCGCCGACCGTCTCCACCGCAACCCTGCGCAAGCGGAAAGCCTGAGGCAGGCCCTCGACGTGCAGTTCGCCGATGGCCGCCTTGCCTTCCCCACCCAGGATCATGGGGGCGCGGAACCATTCCACGCGATCCACGCAGCCGGCCTTGACGAAGCTGGCCGCGACGCGCCCGCCACCCTCGACGAAGACCCGCTGGATGCCCTCCTGCTGCAGGATGTCCATCAGCACCCCTACGTCCACGCCCACCTCGCGCGCCGGAGCGTGCAGGACGCGCACGCCGGCTTCCGTGAGGGCTTCGGAGGGCGTGACCACTGCGGTGATCAGCAAGACCGGTCCAAGCCCCGTCGTCTGCGCCAAGCGCGACTCGAGCGGCAAACGCTGGTGCGTGTCCAAGACCACGCGGGCCGGCTGCTTGCCCGTGTAGTCCGGCAGACGCACCGTCAGCTCCGCGTCGTCGCGGATCGCCGTGTTGATGCCCACCAGCACCGCGTCGTGCTCGGCCCGCAACCGGTGCACCTGCTCGCGCGAAGCCTGGCCGGTGATCCAGCGGCTTTCCCCCGCTGCGGTGGCGATACGTCCGTCCAGCGAGGTGGCGAGTTTCAGCGTGACCCAGGGACGGCTCATGTTGCGGGCTCCTCTTCGGTCAGCCCCTCCTCCCCGAGGAAGCGCGCGAAGTCCTGGGTTTCCCGGAAGTCGCGATAAACGCTGGCGTAGCGGACATAGCCGATCTCATCGACGCCCCGGAGCGCCTCCATGACCAGCTCGCCGACCACGCTGGACGAGATGTCCGTCTCGCCCCGGCTCTCCAGCTGGCGCACGATGCCGCTGACCATCTGCTCCACGCGATCGGGCTCCACCGGGCGCTTGCGCAGCGCGATGGACACGGAGCGCACCAGCTTGTCGCGGTCGAACGGGGTCCGCCGCCCCGAGCGCTTGACGATCATCAGCTCGCGGAGCTGCACGCGCTCGAAGGTGGTGAAGCGCCCCGAGCAGGTGGGGCAGAACCGCCGTCGGCGGATGGCCTGACCGTCCTCCGACGGCCGGCTGTCCTTCACCTGGCTCTCCAGATGGCCGCAAAAGGGGCAGCGCAAGATCTAGCTCCGAGCGGCGTCAGTGCGCGTAGATAGGGTATCGCCCTGTCAGGTCCAGCACTTCCGCGCGCGCCGCCCGCTCGGCCGCCCCATTGTCCTCGGGGTTCGCGGCCAGACCTTCGACGACCTGCGCGATCAGCTCGCCCACGCGACGGAACTCCGCTTCCCCGAACCCGCGCGTGGTCCCGGCCGGCGTGCCCAGCCGCACGCCGCTGGTGACCATGGGTTTTTCGGGGTCGAACGGGATGCCGTTCTTGTTGCAGGTCATATAGGCCCGCTCGAGGCTGGCCTCCGCGGCCTTGCCCGTGACCCCCTTGGGCCTGAGGTCCACCAGCATGAGGTGGCTGTCCGTTCCGCCGCTGACGATGGCCAGGCCCGCCTCCACCAGGGTCGCCGCCAGGGCGCGCGCATTGGTCACCACCTGCTGCGCGTAGGTCTTGAACTCCGGCTGCAGCGCCTCGCCGAACGCCACCGCCTTGGCCGCGATCACATGCATAAGCGGCCCGCCTTGCAGCCCCGGGAAAACCGCCGAGTTGAACCTCTTCCCGAGCACTTCGTCGTTGCACAGGATCATGCCCCCGCGTGGACCCCGGAGCGTCTTGTGCGTGGTGGTGGTGCAGACATGCGCGTGCGGCGCAGGGCTGGGGTAGACGCCGGCTGCGATCAGGCCCGCGTAGTGCGCCATGTCGACCATAAGGTAGGCGCCCACGCTGTCGGCGATCTCACGGAAGCGCGCGAAATCGATGGCGCGGCTATAGGCCGAGCCGCCCGCCACGATCAGCTTGGGCCGCTCGCGCTCCGCGGTGGCGGCCAGGGCCTCGTAGTCGATCAGGTGGTCGTCGGGTCGCACCGTATAGGGGATGGGCTTGAACCATTTGCCAGACTGGTTCGCCGGGCTGCCATGGGTCAGGTGCCCGCCCGCGGCCAGGTCCATCCCCATGAAGCTGTCGCCCGGCTGGAGCAGGGCCATGAACACCGCCTGGTTGGCCTGCGCACCCGAGTGCGGCTGGACGTTGGCGTAGCTCACCCCGAACAGCGCCTTGGCCCGCGCGATCGCCAGCGCCTCCACCTCGTCCACGAACTCGCAGCCGCCGTAATACCGTCGCCCGGGGTAGCCCTCGGCGTATTTGTTGGTCAGCACCGTGCCCTGGGCCTGCAGCACGGCGCGGCTGACGATGTTCTCCGACGCGATCAGCTCGATCTGCTCCTGCTGCCGCTTCAGCTCCCGCCCCACCGAGGCGAACACGTCCGGGTCGGCCGCGCGGAGGTCGGCGCCGAAGAAGGCGTCCTGAAACGAAGGCGTGCGGTCCTCGGCGAACATGGGGCGGCTCCTGTCCGTCCCGGTTTAGGCGGCGTCCACGCTCTTGTCATCCGGGAGCTGTGGGCGGCTTGCGGCCGTCTGGCGGGTGGCATGGTCGACTGCTGCGCGTTGCAGGAGTAGGCGGTCGAGCTTCCTGTCCATATTTCGTTCCGAGGGAGTGGACACGGCGAACAGCAGCAGCACGGCGACGCTCGCGAGGACACCCAAGCTCCAGGCGCCGACCCACCACCCGTAAGCCAACCCGTCTTCGTACCTAAGCACGGATTTCGTCGTACTTCGTCGGAGCCCACCCCTCGCTGAGGTAGCGAAACAGGTCCGAAGCTAAGAAGGCGGCTACGGCCGCCGCTCCAAGACAAACGGCGAGTTGCGTCCAATTGCGTCGGGTCATTGCCGCAGCCTGGGCGACTGAACTGGCGGATCAGTTAAGAGCGCGGGCCAGCGCCCGCTTCAGCTTGCCCAACGCGATCCGCTCCAGCGCCGCCTTGCCCGCCGAGACCGGGCCGGTGGCCGAAGCCTCCGTGCCGCTGTCCACGTCCACCGCGGTGCAGCGCAGGAAGCCGCCCGCCTGGACGAACTCGACGATGATCTCTCCCCGACTCGGGCCGGTCCTAGGCCGCGGCGGGTCGCCGGGCGACATTGCAGCGGCTCCAAAGGCCGTCCATGGCCGAGACCAGAGTGTCCATCATGGCGTCGTCGTGCAGCGGCGACGGCGTGAAGCGCAGCCGCTCCGTCCCCTTCGGCACGGTGGGATAGTTGATCGGTTGCACATAGACGCCGTGCTCGACCAGCAGCATGTCGCTGACCAGCTTGGTGTGCACCGGGTCCCCCACCAGCACCGGCACGATGTGGCTGGCGCTGTCCATCACCGGGAGGCCGGCCTCGGCGAAGCGGCGCTTGAGCGTGGCCGCTCTTTCCTGATGCCCATCGCGCAGTTCGGGATGGTTTTTCAACCAGCGGACGCTGGCCAGGGCGCCCGCGGTCAAGGCCGGCGGCAGCGATGTCGTGAAGATGAAACCGGGCGCATGGCTGCGGATCGCGTCCACCAGGTCCGCACCGCCGGCGATGTAGCCGCCCATGACGCCGAACGCCTTGCCAAGCGTTCCTTCGACAATGTCGATCTCGGCCAGAACCCCGTCGCGCTCGGCCACGCCGCCGCCGCGGTCCCCGTACAGGCCCACCGCATGAACCTCGTCCAGATAGGTCAGGGCGCCGTACCGCTTGGCCAGCGTGATGGTGCCCCGGAGGTCGGCGACGTCGCCGTCCATGGAATAGACGCTCTCAAAAGCGATCAGCTTGGGCGCATTCGCCGGTGCTTCACGCAGCAGCTGCTCCAGATGCTCCAGATCATTGTGCCGGAACACCTTTTTGGCGCCGCCGCCATGCCTGATTCCGGCGATCATCGAGGCATGGTTCAGCGCGTCGGAGAAGATGATCAGCCCCGGGAGGATGCGCTGCAAGGTGGACAGGGTCGCTTCATTGGCGACGTAGCCGGAGGTGAACAGGAGCGCCGCCTCTTTGCCGTGCAGGTCGGCCAGCTCGGCCTCCAGCTCCACGTGGAAATGAGTGGTGCCGCTGATGTTGCGCGTGCCGCCCGAGCCGGACCCGCACAGGTCGATAGCGCCGTGCATGGCCTCCAGC
>JAHWJX010000096.1 GCA_019348195.1 Pseudomonadota bacterium
TGGCGGTCCTCGAGCTCGCGGGCGGCACCGCCTCCCGCCTCGGCCTTAAGCCCGGCGAGCGCATCGAGCACCCGCTGTTCAAGCGGTAGCGCGGCCTGCTGCCTGGTGCGGCCACGTTCAAAGACTCCGGTTCCTGGCCCCTGTGGACAAGTCCGCCTTTTGGGAGCCGAATGACTGGCCAGCAATAAGCTGCCCTTCTGCTTGCCCGACCTCCGCCCCACATGGTAGCGAGCCTGACGGCCGGGACGGGGCGTAGCGCAGCCTGGTAGCGCATCTGGTTTGGGACCAGAGGGTCGCAGGTTCGAATCCTGCCGCCCCGACCATTGCTTAGGCCCGGAAACTCATCCGGGTTTTGCAGTTCTTGCGTGAGCTCGGGGGCGCCACGCGACGGACGGGGGGCGCCTGCCGTCGTTCATTGTTGGTCGCCTGGCGGCTGGCATCCTGAACCCCCGGGCCTTCCACCGGCTTGGGCCGGTGCGCTTGCTGATCACCGGCCAGTCGCGAACTGCTCGAGCGGCTTCGGCCTCCAGGCGGCCTGCGCTGGCTACAGGGCGGACTTGAACCGAAACGCTTTCTGCCCGCTATGGGCGGGAGGGAGCTCGGCCCGAGTCCCGCCGCTTGACCCCTCTCACCCATACGGCCCGCACATGCTCGCTCGCATCTATCAGCCTTCCAAGACCACCATGCAGTCGGGCCAGCAAAAGGCTAAGGAGTGGCTGCTGGAGTTCGAGCCGGCCTCGGCGCGTCTGCCGGACCGGCTGATGGGCTGGTGGTCCAGCGACGACACTCAGAGCCAGGTGGTGCTGCACTTCGAAACGCAGGAACAGGCGGTGGACTACGCCCAGCGCCACGGGATCCCGTTCCAGCTGTTCGCCCCCAAGGCGCGCCGGCGGATTATCAAGGCCTATGCCGACAACTTCGCCTTTGGCCGCAAGGAGCCTTGGACGCACTGAGTCGCCCTCCGGCCCCGTAGCTCAACTGGATAGAGCACCCGCCTTCTAAGCGGGTGGTTGGAGGTTCGAGCCCTCCCGGGGTCGCCAGTCTTTCGCGCCACGCATTGCGGCCCGCGGGCTTGACGGGAGGAGGGCGGGCGGGCTGATACGCGAGCGATGAGCCTTGCGCCCGACTCGCCCGCGGACCGTCGTTCCCTCTTGCGCCGAGCGGTCCCGCTGGCCGCGGCGCTGCTGGCCGTGGCGGCCGCGGGGTGCGGCGACGATCCCGCGCCGGCCACGGCGACGCCGCAGGAGCCGGCGGCGCAGCAACAGCCCCGCACGCCTCAAAGGGAGGCCCGTGAGAGCGCCACGCTTCGCGCGGTGCGGAGCCGCGGTCGGCTGAACTGCGGCGTGAACCACAGCCTCCCCGGCTTCGCTTATCCGGACAACCGCGGGGTCTGGCGCGGGTTCGAGGTGGACTATTGCCGCGCGATCGCCGCGGCGGTTCTGGGCGACCGGGAGGCGGTTCAGTTCGTGCCGGTGTCGCCGACCGAGCGCTTCCCGGCGCTGCAGGCCGGCGAGGTCGACGTCCTGATCCGCAACACGAGCCACACCTTCAGCCGCGACGCCGACCTGGGCTTCGACTTCGCCGCCATCTACTATTTCGACGGGCAGGGCTTCATGGTTCCGCGCTCGCTCAATCTGCGGAGCGCGGCCGAGCTGGCCGGGGCTCGGATCTGCGTCATCACCGGGTCCACGACGGAGCTGAACGTGGCCGATTTCTTCCGCTCGCGGGGGCTGGCCTATGAACCGGTCGTGGTGGACCGGGTGGAGCAGGCGCGGGCGAGCTATGCGCGGCAGGCCTGCGACGCCATCACCGACGACATCTCCGGCCTGGCCTCCACCCGCTCGGTGCTCGACAATCCCCAAGCGCACGTGCTGCTGCCGGACGTGATCAGCAAGGAACCCATGGCTTCGGTTGTGCGGCAGGGCGACGACGCGTGGGAGGACATCGTCCGGTGGACCTTCTACGCCATGGTGCTGGGCGAAGAGCTGGGCGCGACGTCAGCCAATGTGGAACAACTCAGGGGGTCCAGCAGGGACCCGGAGCTGCGGCGCTTGCTGGGCGCAGACGGCCAGTACGGACGCATGCTGGGTCTTTCCGACGATTGGGCTTTTCAGGTGCTTCGCCAGGTCGGCAATTACGGCGAGGTGTTCGAAACCAACCTCGGCGCCCGTTCGCCGCTGAGGCTTCAGCGCGGGCTGAACGCACTGTGGAGAGCTGAACAGCCCGGCCTCCTTTACGCTCCTCCCATCAGGTGACCCCATGACCGCCGTGGCCGACATTCCCCCCGAGGGCCGAGCGGCCGTACGACGCAAGCTGCCGCTGCACGTGCTCATGCTGGGCGGCTTCGTGCTGGGTCTGGCTGCGGGCCTGCTGGTCTATGCCGCGCCCGGCGAACCGGCCTGGGTGGACTGGGTGACCACCTATGTGACCGGACCGATCGGCCAGATTTTCCTGCGCCTGCTGTTCATGCTGGTGCTGCCGCTGCTGTTTGCGGCCCTGGCCACCGGCGTGGCCGAGATGGGCGACGTGGCGGCCCTGGGGCGGACGGGATGGCGGACGCTGGCCTTCACCCTGGTGGTTTCGGCCATCGCGGTCGTGATCGGTCTGGTGTTCGTGAACGTCTTCCAGCCAGGCGCCGGCGTGGACCCGATCACCCGGGACGCGCTGTTGGCCGAGGGGCGGTCGGGTGCGGCGGGCATTGTCGAAAGCGCGCCGGAGAGTATCGGCGGGCCCGAATTCTTTCTGGAGATGATCCCCCGCAACATCGTCCAGGCCGCGGCCGATAACCAGATCCTGGCGGTCATCGTCTTCGCGCTCTTCTTCGGCATCGGTCTGGTGATCGCCAAGGGACCGGCGGTGGACCAGCTGAAGCAGACGCTGGACGGCTTGCTGCAGGTGGTGATGGCGCTCCTGGGGATAGTGATCCGCCTGGCCCCGATCGCGGTGGCGGCCTTGATGTTCAACCTGGCGGCGGTGTTCGGCTGGGACCTGTTGGAGAAGCTGGCCGCCTATGTGGCGGTGGCCCTGGGCGCCATGGCGGTGCACATGTTCGTGGTCTACCCCCTGCTGGTGAAGTTCGTCGGCGGGATGTCGCCGGTCGCCTTCTTCCGCGGCGTGCAGCCGGCGATCGTGGTGGCCTTTTCGACCGCATCCAGCAACGCCACCCTGCCCACCGCGCTGGAGGTGGCCGAAACCCGGCTGAACCTGCCGGGGCGCATTTCACGCTTCGTCCTCACCGTAGGAGCCACGGCCAACCAGAACGGCACGGCGCTGTTCGAGGGGGTCACGGTGCTGTTCCTGGCGCAGGTCTTCAACGTGGAGCTCAGCCTGGGCCAGCAGCTCATGGTGATGCTGGTGTGCATCCTGGGCGGGATCGGGACGGCGGGGGTGCCGGCGGGCTCGCTGCCCGTAGTGGCGCTGATCCTGGGCATGGTGCGCGTGCCCCCGGAGGCCATCGCCCTCATCCTTGGCGTGGACCGGCTGCTCGACATGTGCCGCACCACGCTGAACGTCACGGGCGACCTGGTGGCCGCCACCGTGGTCAGCCGGGGCGAGCCGCGGGACGCCGCCGCGCCCGCGCTTCCGTCGTCGATCGTCGACGGCGGGCACCGCTCCGTCGTTTAAGCCCGCTTGGCCCCGAGCAGGGGAGGGCTGGTCCGCCGCCTGGGCGGCTGGCGCGCCATCGTCTGGCAGGCGGGCCTGCTGCTGGCCCTGGCCGTGCTGGTGCTCTGGCTGGCCGGCAATGCGCGGGCCAATCTTCAGGCTCTGGGCTCGCGCACCGGGTTCGGCTTCCTGGGCGAGCCGGCGGGGTTCGACATCCCCCAGACCCTGGTCGCCTACTCGCCGCAGAGCACGCACGCGCGCGTCTTCCTGGTGGGGGCGCTGAACACCCTGCTGGTGGCTGGACTGGGCGTCGTGTTCGCGACGGCGCTGGGCCTGCTGGCGGGCCTGCTACGCCTGTCCCGGAACTTCCTCGGGCGCTCGCTGGCGACGGTCTATGTGGAGGCGGTCCGCAATACGCCGCTGCCGATCCAGCTCTTGATCTGGTTCAACCTTCTCCTGCTGGCGCCGCCGCCAGCGCGGGCGCTGCAGCTGCTGCCGGGCGTGCACCTGACCAATCGGGGCCTGTTCTTCCCTTGGGCGGGAACGGCGCCGCGTTTGGAGGGCTTCGGCTTTATGGGCGGCGCGGCTCTGTCCCCGGCTCTGACGGCGCTGCTGGCGGCGCTGGTGGTCTATACCGGAGCCTTTATCGCCGAGGTGGTGCGCGGCGGGGTCCAGGCGGTCTCGCCGGGGCAGAGTGAAGCGGCCCGGGCGCTCGGCCTCCGCGAGGCGGGACGGCTGCGGCTGGTGGTGCTGCCGCAGGCGCTGCGCGTCATGATCCCGCCCCTGGCCAGCCAGTATCTCAACCTCACCAAGAACAGTTCGCTGGCCATAGTGGTGGGCTATCCCGACCTCGTCTCGGTGTTCGGGAACACCAGCCTGACGCGGACCGGTCAGGCCATAGAGAGCATCGCGCTCATCATGCTCTTCTACCTAGCGGTGAGCCTGCTGATCAGCCTGGCGCTGAACGGCTGGAACGCGCGCTTGGCGCGGGGTGACCGGCCTTGAGGCCGCCACGGCACAGCCTCGGGCGGCGGGTGCGCGCCAGTCTGTTCGCAACGCCTTGGGACGCCGCGGTGACCCTGGCTGTCGGGGCGGTGCTGGTGTTCACCGTGCCGGGCCTGCTGCGCTGGGCGCTGATCGACGCGGTCTGGTTGGGTGAAACCAAGGCGGTCTGCCGCGAGGGCGGCGCCTGCTGGGCTTTTGTCACCGCGCGTTGGAGGCAGATGCTGGCGGGCTTCTACCCCGAGCAGGAGCTTTGGCGCGTCGGAGCTGCGGCGGCCCTGCTCGCGGCGGCGACCGCGCCGGTCGCCGCCCCGCGCCCGGGGCGCTGGCTGTGGCTGACGCCCCTTGGCGTGACGGGGGCTTTCGCCGTCCTGTCCGGGGCGGGGTTGAGCGGACTCCCGGACGTCGCGCCCGAGGCCTGGGGCGGCTTTTTTCTGAACGTCCTGGTCGGCGCCTCGGCTATTCTGCTGGCCCTGCCTTTCGGGATCCTGCTGGCGCTCGGACGCGGCTCGCGGCTGCCCGTCGTCAAGGGCCTGTGCGTAGGCTTCATCGAGTTGGTGCGCAGCGTTCCCCTGATCACCCTCCTTTTCATGGCCAGCTATGTGCTCCCGCTTCTCGTTCCGGCCGGGACCGAGCTGGACCGGCTCACCCGGGCGCTGGTGGTCGTGACCCTGTTCTCGGCCGCTTATATGGCCGAGGCGGTGCGGGGCGGACTGCAGGCCGTGGGCGGCGGCCAGAGGGAAGCGGCGCGCGCCCTGGGGCTCGGGTCCGTGCGGACGGTGGCGCTGGTGGTGCTGCCCCAGGCGCTGCGGGTGTCCATCCCGGCGCTCGTGAACACCTTCATCGGCGTGTTCAAGGACACCACCCTGCTCTACGTCATCGGGCTCTTCGACGTGATGTGGATCGCGCGCGCGGCCTTGTCCGACTTCGCCTGGCAGGGCCGCGAGTTGGAGGCCTACGCCTTTGTGGGTCTTGTCTTCTTCGCGGCCTGTTTCGCGCTCAGCCGCTGGAGCGCCGCCCTGGAGCGACGGCTGGACGCGGCGCCCCTCGGTCTGGCCGCCGCCGTCAAGGAGCCCGCATGAGCGACACCCATCCCGCTGTGGCGGTCCGCGGCCTGCACAAATGGTTCGGCCAAGCGCACGTCTTGCGTGGCGTCGATCTGGAGGTGCGGTCGGGCGAGAAGGTCTGCGTGCTGGGGCCGTCAGGGTCGGGCAAATCCACCTTGATCCGCTGCATCAACGGTCTGGAGCCCTCGGACGGAGGTCGGGTGGCCCTAGCCGGAGTGGACCTGTCCGGGCCTAGGAAACAGGCGGAAGCGGCGCGGCGCACGACCGGCATGGTTTTCCAGAGCTTCAACCTGTTCCCGCACCTCACCGTGCTGGAGAACTGCACCCTGGCGCCCATCCACGTTAGCAAGCTGAAGAAGGCGGACGCGGAGGCCGAGTCTATGGCGCTGCTCGAGCGCGTGCGTATCGCCGAACATGCGCGCAAGCGGCCCGCCCAGCTGTCGGGCGGTCAGCAGCAGCGGGCGGCCATCGCCCGGGCCCTGGCCATGCAGCCGCAGGTGATGCTCTTTGACGAGCCCACCAGCGCGCTGGATCCCGAGATGGTCGGCGAGGTGCTGGACGTCATGCGCGGTCTGGCCCGCGACGGCATGACCATGATCGTGGTCACTCATGAGATGAGTTTTGCGCGCCAAGCGGCTGATCGCGTGGTGTTCATGGACGAGGGGCTGATCGTGGAACAGGCCTCCCCGACAGAGTTCTTCGCCGCCCCGAGCCACGCGCGCACGCGCGCCTTTCTCAGCCGGATCCTCGCTTGATCCTCAGCAGGTAGCGACCCGCCAGTTTCCCCGGCCCGTGCCGGGGTCTGAAGCTCAGAAACCGGTGACGACCGGCGCCTCCGGGCGGGCGCCCCATTCAGCCCAGGAGCCGTCGTAGAGCGCCGCTTCATGGCCCAGACGCGCCATGGCCAGCACGATATTGGCGGCGGTCACGCCCGAGCCGCAGGTGGCCACCGTGGGACGCTGCAGATCCACGCCGGCCTCGTCGAACACGCGCCGGAGCTCGTCGGCGGGCAGGCCCAGTCCTTCGGGCGTCATCACCGACGAATAGGGGATGTTGGCGGCTCCCGGCATATGCCCCCCGCGCAGGCCGGGGCGGGGCTCGGGCGCTTCGCCCCGGAACCGCGCGCGCGGTCGGGCGTCTACGACCTGAGTGGCGTCCAGGCCCGCGCGCAACTCGTCGAAGGTCGCCATCAGCTCGGGCCGGAGGCGCGCCTCGAATTGCGCGGGAGCGGGTGAGGGCGCGCCCGACTGGAGCGGCCGGCCCTCCATCCGCCAGCGAGGCAGGCCGCCGTTCAGGACGTGCACGGCTTCGTGCCCCATCGCCCGGAAACTCCACCAGGCGCGTGGAGCGGAGAACATCCCATGGCTGTCGTAGGCGACCACCACGCTGTCGTTGCTGATGCCCAGCCGGCCCACCATGGCGGCGAACGCTTCGGGCGAGGGCAGGGTGTGAGGCAGGTGCGTTTTGTCGGATTCGTCGATATCGAAGAACACGGCGCCGGGGATGTGCGCGGCCTCGAACTCCGCGCGGGGATCGCGGTCGCTGGGCGGCACGAACCACGATGCGTCCACGATGCGCAACTCGGGGCTGCCCCGTCGAGTGGCCAGCCAGGCGGTCGAAACCAGGGGGTCCGTGTGCGAGGTCATGCGTGCGCTTAGATCAGCTGCGATGACGGGAACAAGGGGTGGAGCGGCGAGGCGCCGGGCGTTCTGAGACTGGGGTTGGGCTGACCAGCTGAGCGACACCCCGTCGGCGCTGAGCGACCTGGATCCGGCGGTGGACGTCGTGCTCATGGCCGAGGTTCTGGCGGAGGCCACCTACATCAAGCACCACAAACAGAAACTGGCCCCGATCTTTACGGGAATGCGCAACTT
>JAHWJX010000097.1 GCA_019348195.1 Pseudomonadota bacterium
AGAACGCGTATCCCGGCCCGCCGCTATGACTAGGGTTCTGACCTGGAGTCGGCGCTCCCCAAAAGCGGACCTTCCGAAGATCCGCTAAGAGTCAAAAAAGCCGACAGCGACGGCCGTCCTCGGTGAAACTCTCGGCATCGGGGTGGCGCGCCGGTAGCGGGAGGTTCACCCCGCCACCAAGATGCAACCAAGTCCTTGAAAGGCTGGTGGAGCCGAGGGGAATCGAACCCCTGACCTCCTCATTGCGAACGAGGCGCTCTACCATCTGAGCTACGGCCCCAGCGCCCGGGATCAGCCTTGCGCGAGTGGGCCGGACTTACTGGGGCGGCGGGCGGGGGTCAAGGACGGGCCGGCCCGGCTTGCCGCTGGGCGGCGGTGCGGGCTACAGGAGCGGCGCACAGATTTGGGCGCACGATGGGCAGCTTTCTTTCTTTCATCGTGGACCGTCTGCTGTACCTGCTGATGTTGGCCATCTTCGCCAGCGCCATACTGAGCTGGCTGGTGGCCTTCGACGTGGTCAATCTGCGCAACCGTTTCGTGGCGGGCCTCACCCGCTTTCTCGACGCGGTGACGCGACCGGTGCTGGCGCCCTTCCGCCGCTTCATCCCGCCGCTGGGCGGAGTGGATGTGAGCCCGATCGTGGCGGTGCTGATCCTGATCGGCGCCCGCCTCTACCTCCTGCCGCTCATCTTCGCTCCGCTGATCGCGGCGCTCGGCTGAACAGGTGACCGCCCGGCTGATCGACGGCAAGGCTTCGGCTGCGCGGCTGCGTGCCCGCGTGGCCGCCGCGGCGGGCCGCCTGGCCGCCGAGCACGGACGCGCCCCGGCCTTGGCGGTGGTGCTGGTGGGGGACGATCCCGCCAGTCAGGTCTATGTCGCGGGCAAGGTGAAGGCCACGCGCGAGGCCGGCATGATCTCGCACGAGCACCGGCTCCCCGCCCACACGCCCGAGGCGGAGGTGGTGGCTCTGGTGGCGCGGCTGAACGCCGACCCGGCGGTGGACGGCATCCTGGTGCAGCTGCCCCTGCCGTCGCACATCGAGGCCGACCGGGTCATCGCGGCGCTCAGCCCGGCCAAGGACGTCGACGGCCTGACCACGGAGAACCAGGGACGTCTGGCCGGCGGGCGCCCGGGGCTCCGGCCCTGCACGCCTGCGGGCTGCGTAGTTCTGGCTCGGGAGACCCTGGGCCGCCTGCAAGGCCTGCGCGTCGCCGTGCTGGGCCGATCGCTGCTGGTCGGTCGGCCCGCCGCCCTGCTGTTCCTGGCCGAGGACTGCACGGTGACGCTGGCGCACTCGCGGAGCCGGGACCTGCCCGCGCTGTGCCGGGAAGCGGACATCCTGGTGGCGGCCGTGGGTCGGCCCGGCCTTGTCCGCGGAGACTGGATCAAGCCCGGCGCCTGCGTGCTGGACGTGGGCATCAACCGCGTGCCCGCGCCGGAGCGGGGCGAGGGCAAGACCCGCCTCGTTGGCGATGTGGCCTTTGAGGAGGCGGAGGCGGTGGCCGGGGCCATAACCCCCGTTCCGGGCGGCGTGGGGCCCATGACCATCGCCGCCCTGCTGCGCAACACGGTGCTGGCCGCCTGCGCGCGCGAGGGCTGGGCGCCGCCGGCCGACCTCGAGACGGAGCCCGCGGCGTGACCGAGCAACTCTGGCTTCAGCCGGGCCGCACCTGCTTCGGGGTGTGCCGCGCCGACCGGGCCGCCATGTTGATCGACAGCCAACGCTACTTCGCCGTGGTCGGCGAGGCCCTGAAGCACGCCAGCCGCTCGATCTGGCTGCTGGGCTGGACCTTCGATCCCCGCACCCTGACAAGGCCGGGCGAGGACGGCGAAGGCCGCGACGCCATGGGGGACTTGCTCAAGGCCGCCGCGGCGCGCGGCGTCGATGTCCGCGTCCTGATCTGGAAGACCGCCTTGCCGCTGGCCGCCACTCAGGGCTTCTACCCCCAACGCGCGGCGGGAGAGTTCAAGGGCTCGGGCGTGAAGTTCAAACTGGACGGCGTCCTGCCCTTGGGCGCCTGCCACCACCAGAAGGTCCTGGTCGTGGACGAGGCTCTGGGGTTCTGCGGGGGAGGCGACTTTTCGGTGGAGCGCTGGGACACGCCGGACCATCCGGACAAGGACCCCCGCCGCTGCCTGCCCACGGGCAGACCGCACGCGCCGCGCCACGAGGTCATGATGATGCTGGAGGGCGCACCGGCCCGCGCCCTGGCCGATCTCTGCCGCGACCGCTGGCGGCGCGCCACCGGCGAGAGCCCGCTTCCCCTGGCGGCCCCCTACGAGGACTGCTGGCCCGCTTCGGTTCAGGCCGAGTTCGGGGCGGTGACCGTGGGCGTGGCGCGGACCGACCCGGCCCACGAGGCGCGCGAGGCCGAAGCCCTGCATCTGCTCGCCATCGCCCAGGCGCGCCGGTCGATCTATCTCGAGAACCAGTACGTGGCCGGGCCCACCATCGCCGACGCGCTGTCCAAGCGTCTGGGCGAGCCGGATGGGCCGGAGGTGGTGGTCGTGACCACGCGCCACAGCCCCAGCTGGTTCGACCGCGCCACCATGGACCGCACCCGCGACGGCTTCGTGGACCGGCTACGCGCCTCCGACCGCTACGGCCGGTTCGCCGCCTACTGCCCCCTCACCCCGGGCGGAAAGACGGTGATCGTGCACAGCAAGGTCAGCGTGATCGATGATCGGCTGCTGCGGGCGGGTTCGGCCAATCTGAACAACCGCTCCGCGGGCTTCGACACCGAATGCGATCTGGCCATCGAGACCGAGGACGATGCGGCCCGCGCCGCGGTGATCGCCTTTCGGGACCGCCTGCTGGCCCACTACCTCGCCGCGGAGCCGGAGACCTTCGGCGCCCTGGCGCGCGAGCGCGGGTTGAAGGCGGCCATCGAGGCGCTCGACATCGGGCCAAGCCGGCGGCTGCAGCCCTTGAACACAGGACGGACCACCCCGTTCGAAGTGGTGGTCAGCGCGCTGAGCCTGGGCGATCCGGTGTCGCCGGCCGACGCCTGGAAGCCGTGGCTGCGGCGCGGCGCCATGCGCGCTCAGCGCGACCGGCTGGCGGCCGCCCTGCTCGCGTCCACCCCGAACTCCATGATCAGCGGCAGGTGATCGGAGGCCGTTCGCGCCAGGGGTGAGGTGGAGCTCCAGATCCGACCCACCCGGATTGCGCGGCCCACGAAGACATGGTCGATCCGCAGCATGGGGAACATGGCGGGAAAGGTCGGCACGCTGCGCCCGGCCAGCAGCTTCTGCGCGTCGCGGAACCGTTCCGTCACCCGGCGATAAGGGGTGGAGCCCGACGTCGAGTTGAAGTCGCCCAGCAGGATGACCGCCTCTCCGGCGGCCTTCAGCCACTCGGGTCCCAGCAGCGCGTCCACCTGGCCGGTCTGTTCGCGCGCCAGCAGGCCCAGATGCGTGTTGACGATCTGGACCTCCGCCCCGCCCAGCTCTACGGCCGTCCACACCGCCCCACGCGGCTCCAGTTGCGGCAGGGCGGGAAGCCCGGGAAGGGCGTCGGCCTTGACCAGCCGTTCGGGCAGGGCGGTCAGGATGGCGTCGCCGTAGAGCTCCCCTTCCACGGTCAAGGCCGCGTGGAAGCGCGAGCGCATGCCGAGCCGTTCAGCGACCTCGTGGGCCTGATCCACCCCCTGGGTGCGCGCGCGACCCACGTCCAGTTCTTGGAGAGCCACGATGTCGGGCCGGTCGGCCGCGATCACCTCGGCGATGCGCGACACGTCCAGCCTTCCGTCCACGCCCAGACATCGATGGACGTTGTAGGTCATGATCCGCGGCACGGGCGGCGTCTTGCCCGCGCCGAGCGCCCGACGCAACCGAAGCGCCGCCCTCCCCGCGCCTCAAGCGCGGCTCCGGTCGGGAAGCCGCTCCACTCCAGCCGACCCGCGAACGCCAGCCGGGCCAGCCCCGGAGCGGGCCCCGCGCGGACGGACCCCAGGGCCGCCGTGCTGGCCTGGGCTTCAGCCTCGGTCCAGCAGTTGGGTCCGGGGAGCAACGACCTCCGGATCAGGCCGCCTGTCGAGCCCCGGTCGCCTCGGGCCCGTTCAGGACTTGATCGATCGCTCCGAAGAGCGTGGAGGGGCGCACGGGCTTGCTGACGTGCGCGTTCATGCCTGCCGCCAAGCAAGCCTCCATCTCTTGGGTCTCGCTCCCGTCGCCCACCGCGATGATCCGGACAGGCGTCCGCCCTTCCGCTCCTTCACGGGCACGGATGGCGCGGGTGGCGGTCAGACCGTCCATGACCGGCATCTCCACATCCAGCAGGATGAGGTCGAACACGTCGTGCGACCAGCGTTCCAGGGCTTCGGCCCCGTCGAAGGCGAAAGTGGTTCGGGCCCCCATCATCTCCAGGAGGATGCCGATCACCTGTCGGTTGCTGGCGTTGTCGTCGACCGCAAGCACCCGAAGCGGTCGGGCCGCCTGAACATAGGGCATGGTGAAAGGAAGAGATCCAACCTCGGGGGGAGTCTCCGCCGCAAGCTCGGCCGCCACGACCAGGGTGAAGGTGGAGCCCTCGCCCTCCTGGCTGACCACTGTCAGGTCTCCGCCCATCAGACGGGCGAGCTCCCGCGAGATGGCCAAACCCAGGCCCGCGCCGTCGTGTGCCCGGGTGCTCGACGCATCTCCTTGCACAAATTTCTGGAATAGGCGGGTTTGTAGCTCCGGCGGAATGCCGACACCCGTGTCCTGCACCGAGATGCGCACCTCGCACCGGCTGTCGACGCCAGGCTGGACCGTCACGGTGATCGCCACCGCGCCGGCATCGGTGAACTTCACGGCGTTGCTGAGCAGATTTTGGAGCACCTGCCCGATGCGGGAAGCGTCACCCATAAGCTGAGGCAGGACCTCCGGTGCGTGCACGGAAAGACGCACGCCCTTGCGGTTCGCCTCGGTGGCGAAGGCCGCAACGGCGGTCTCGACCACGCCGCGGAGGTCCAAGGGCGCGCGCTGGAGCTCCAGACGTCCCGACTCGATCTTGGAATAGTCGAGCACATTGTTCAGCAGGCCGAGCAGGATGTCGCCGGATTGGGTGAGCAGGGTCAGCATCTGGCGCTGATCCTGAGTGAGCGCGGTGCGGCCCAGCGCGTCGGCCATGCCCAGGACGCCGTTCATGGGGGTGCGAATCTCGTGGCTCATCACGGCCAGGAAGTCGCTGCGATCCTGGGCCGTCTTCTCCGCCGCACGGCGGCCCGCTTCGGCCTCCAGCCTTTCACGGGCGTTCGTCCGGAACGCCTCAAGGGCCTCGGCCATGTCGCCCAGTTCGGTCGGGGCATGAGTGGGAGGGGCGACGACGTCCAGGTCGCCTTCCGCCATGCGGCGCATGGTCTGGGCCATGACGACCACCGGCTTGGACAACTGGCGGCCAAGACGCCAGGCCACCAGGGCGGCCAGCACCACCGCGGTGAAGCCGAACATCACGGCCGCCAGCGCCGTCCTGCCGGTCACCGCCGTGGAGGTCGTGAGGTGGGAGGCCCAAGTCACCGCCACGACCACCATCAGCACGCAAACCGTGGTCACCACCGCGATCACCGCCACTAGGCGACCCGTCAGGGAGCGGCCGAACATGAACTTCCTCTTCACCTACCGGACCACCTTGCCCGGGAAACGAAAAGATTGGGTTTAGGCGTCGGCCGGACGACCCAGGCGAGATGTTCAGTCTCCGGCAACGCCCGTCGCGCATCCTGGGCCGAACCGGAGCCCGCCATGCGTCGAACCGCCACCCTTATCCTGCTGGCCGCTTTCCTGGCCGGGAGCCCTGCCTACGCCAGCGAAAAGAAGAAGGGCGGCGGGCTGTCCTATCTGCAGCTCAAGCCCCTGGCCGCAACCGTTCTCCGCCCGGACGGCCGGCGCGGCATCCTGACCGTGGAGGCCGGGATCGACACCAAGGACGAGGCGCTCTACGCCAACGCTCAAGCCTCCATGCCGCGGCTTCGCGCAGCCCTGGTCACCGTGGTGCAGAACCACGCCCAGGGCCTTGGGCCCGGCTCAGCGCCCAGCGCCGACCGGCTGTTGGTCGACCTGCAGCGGGCCACGGACCGCGTGCTGGGCCGATCGGGCGGACGCGTTCTGCTGGGCACCCTGATGATCAACTAGCCGGCTCGCCCATCCCAGCGGCGCCCGGACGAAGGCCAGCCTGCCCGCGATCCGGCCGCTCAGGTGGCGCGGCCCTCCGCGGCGGCGTCCATGAAGCGGGCCATGCGCAGGTCGCGTTCGGTGACGCCGTCGGCGTCGTGGGTGGTGAGCAGGACCTCCACCCGGTTGTAGACGTTGAACCACTCCGGATGATGGTCCAGCGCCTCGGCCAGCAAGGCCACTCGCGACATCCAGCCCCAGGCCGCGTTGAAGTCCCCGAAGCGGTAGCTGCGCGCGATGGCCTCCCGCTCGCCCGGCGCGCGGCTCCACCCCGGAAGCTGCTCAAGCGCCGCCTGCACGTCGACGCGTTCCGCTTTGGCCGTCCTCATCCGTTGCTCCTTACCGCCCCCCGGCCGATACAGTCAGCCCCGCCGCCGTTCGTCCAGCGCCATGCCCATCGCCCTTCCTCTTTCCCGCGTGTTCGCCGCCGTGTTCGTGGTGCTGGCGGCGGCGATCGTATGGTTCTCCCTGACCCCCATGACGGCTCAGCCCGGGGTGAGCCACATCGATAAGATCGAGCACTTCTGCGCCTATGCGGCGCTGACCTTTGTGGGGTTCGCCGCGCGGGGGCGACCCTGGCCGTTGCTGGCCGCAGCCATTGTGATCTTCGGCGGGGGGGTGGAGGTGTTGCAGGCGCTGCTCCCGACCGGGCGGACGGGCTCGCTGCTGGACGCTCTGGCCAATGCGGCCGGGGCCGGCTCGGTCTGGGCGGGATGGCTGAGCTTCGGTCGCTTGAGGCGGCGCTGAAGGTTCTTGCGTGGGGCGAGTGCCAGGGGCGGTCATGCACGCGCAGGCTTAAGCCGCTTGGCCGAGGTCCGCTGGCGCGGGATGGTGACGCTCAAGGTTTCCTGACGGGATCACCATGCTGAAGCGCCTGCTCATCGCCGCCGCCGCGAGCGGCCTGGCCGCCACCGAGGCCGCCGCCCAGGCGGCCCCTCTGCCCGATTTCCCCGCCCAGGCGCGTCCAGGCGAGTGCTGGGCGCGCGTCCCTGCCGGTCCGGTTCAAAGCTCGGGCTCGGGCGCCCAGGCTGTCTGGACGCTGCAGCGCGGAACCGGCCCCACCGCGATCTGGAGCCTGTCGGAAAGACCGGCGCCCGCCGTGCCGGCCGCGAGCGCAGTCCTGGACTGGGCCCAGGTGGACTGCGTGACTGGGCGCCCGCTCCAGTTGGCCTACGCCGCACCGTCAGCGCCCCCGCCGCAGCGCGCTGCGCCGCTTCCGCCCCCGGGGCCGTACGCCCAGGCCGAGCCGGGCTTCCCGCCCCCGCCGCCCCCCGGGCCTGAGCCTGAGCCTGGGCCTGGGCCTGAGCCTGGGCCTGGGCCTGAGTCTGGGCCTGGGCCTGAGCCTGGGCCTGGGCCTGAGTCTGGGTTTGAGCCCCAGTTCGGTCC
>JAHWJX010000098.1 GCA_019348195.1 Pseudomonadota bacterium
GCCAGAGCGCTTTAGGACTGGAGAGGGCCGGCGCGGTCCCGGGCGCTTCCACGCCCGGCCGACAGGCGGGGTCGAACTGGCGTTGGAGAGCGACTCAGCCGTCCCGAGAGGCGGCCATCGCCCCGCGCAGGCGCGACAGCTCCGCCCGGAGGACCTGGGCGTCCTCATCGGAAAGCGCCGGGGCGGTCTCCTGCCGGTCGCGATCAACGAAGAAGCTGGCGAAGGCCGCCGTGATGTAGCCGAACACGGCGAAGGCGTAGATCGACAGCCCTACGCACAGAAGCCGGCCTTCGACCGTTCGCGGCCAGCCCTCGGACCCCATGGTCGTCATGATCATGGCCGTCCACCACAGGGCGTCGCCGAAACCGCCGAAGGACTCGGGGGAGACCTGCCCCTCCAGCGCCTGCATCCCCGCCGCACCCAGGAGGGTGACCACG
Organism: Pseudomonadota bacterium; assembly: GCA_019348195.1. GTDB lineage: Bacteria > Pseudomonadota > Alphaproteobacteria > Caulobacterales > Caulobacteraceae > JAHWJX01. Next base: position 438 of record JAHWJX010000098.1, read on the forward strand.
AGCGTGAGCGCCAGGACATAACCCAGGCCGCGCCGTTTCATGGCGGTCCGCAGCGTGTTCATGCCCCGGTTCGCCCCGCCGACCAGCCGCACCAGCCGCAGGCCCCTCACGGCCCGCGCAGCGCGCAGCAACCGCAGCGCCCGGAACAGCCGTAGCGCGGGCAACAGGAGCGATAGAACGGTTAGCCAGTTGCGGGCGACAAACGAGAGCCGTCGCGGCGCGAGCGTCAGCCGCAAGGCGAACTCGGCGATGAAGATCGCCCAGATGACCGTCCCGAGGACCTCCAGCGCGCGCGACTGGCCGCGCGTGAACTCGATCACGAGCAGCACCAGCCAGACGCCGCTCAACACCAGCATGGGGGTGCGCAGCCAATCTTCGAGCTCGCGCAGCAGGGACTCGCGATCCTCGTCCTGCGCCGCGGGTGAGGCTGGAGCGTCGGTCACGGGGGCGTCCTTTCAGGTCTCAATCACAGCGCCTGCGGCACGTGCGGCGGACGCGGGCCTCCAACAGGCTGAACAGCCCGAAGGCGGAGCTCCAGAGCCGCCATGGCGGCGAAGACCCTCATCAGGACGAAGACGACGCCCCGCGCCTCGTAGCCCACCCCACGCGACGAGCTCGATTGGGGGAAACCGGGGTGGACGGCGGAGCTCATGACGGCCCCATAGCAGGCGGGTTGAGGCTCGTGCATCCGGACCGTTCAGGTGCGTAGCGCGATTCCCGATCGACAAGCCTGCGGACGGACGAGCCCTGGACCAGGATCGCGGCCTTCGCGGAGGAACTGTTTGGCGGCCGGAACCGATGATCCGACCGATGTCGGATGGCGTTCGTGATGCCCGGACCGGCTGCGGATCGCGCCAGTTGACTTCAGATTAGCTGTTGGAGGCGCCGTCAGTCCTGGTCGGCGTCTGCGAGATCGCCGGAGTCACCACTGTCGGTGGCTCCTCTTCCGGGCCGTCGCGGCGGTCCACGATAGGCCTGAGGGCCGCCAGCGCCAGAAGAACAAGCAGGACCACGATCCCGGCCGTCACCACAAGCGTGCGTTTGCCCTTGGCGGGGGGTCGGCGCCCAGCGGTCGCGGGCTTGGTCATATCGGGCTGCATGAATTGCTCCCCGGAGCTGCCAAGTCCAACTGTGCTGCGTCAAAGCTGGTTCCCGATCAGCGGCCCGAGTCGCCCGTCAGCTTCACAAGGCTGCAGCACGTTCACACCGAGAAGCACGCCGGCCGACATGAGCACTGCCGAATGGACGTGGAGGGACGCCGGTGCGAGCGCGCCTGGATCGCGCGGCCGTGGCGACAGCTACACACCACAGGGCTTCAGGTGACCTGTAAGGCGGCGGGCGGGCGAGGAGATCGCGGACCAGACAGGCCGCCTGCGGGGCTGCGGACCGGTATCGAACGAACCAAGGGCCCAGCTGTTTCCAGCTAGGCCCTTGGAAGAATTGGTGGAGCTAAGCGGAGTCGAACCGCTGACCTCTTGAATGCCATTCAAGCGCTCTACCAGCTGAGCTATAGCCCCATAAGGGTCCGGCGGGGACAGCCCCGCCGGAAGGCCGCGGAAACTAGGCCGGGCTTGGGAGCGGATCAAGCCCCGGGGCCCGGCTTTGTCGCCGCTTATTGTTCGTCCTCGTCGGGGCCGGGGATCAGGTCGTCGTCGGGCAGGTCGTCGTCCTCGTCCTCCAGGAAAGGAACGGCCTCGTCGTCCTCGTCCTCGTCGGCCGCCTCCTCTTCGAAGTCCACGCCCAGGTCGTCGCCGCCGGAGGCGGGGGCGGGCTCGCCCGGATCGACGTCCTCGTCGTCGGCTTCCAGCGGCTCGGCCGCGGCGGCCTCGTCGATCTCGGGGGTGACCTCTTCGGTGTCCTCGTCTTCGTCCTCGTCGGCGTCCTTCTCGACGACCTTGTCCTCGGCCTCCTCCTCATAGTTGGGAGCGGCGCGGCCGCGCACGACGCGGCGGACCTTGGCCTCGTCCGGGTCGAACTCGGCGTCGCACTTGGGGCAGTGGGCGGGGCGCCGGTTCAGGTCGTAGAATTTGGCCTGGCAGTTCGGGCAGAGCTGCTTGGCGCCGAGTTCGGGTGCGGCCAACGGGGGAACCTTGCGGTGGAGATGAAGCGGCGCTCGCTTGCCACCGCCGGACGGCGCTGTAAAGCGAAGGGGCTTTGGAACCAGCGCCAGATGGACAGAACACCCACGCCCCTCAAGCCCGCCGGTTGAAAGCCGGTCCGGGCGGGCCCCTGCGCGGCCGGGTGACGGCCCCGGGGGACAAGTCCATATCGCACCGCGCCCTGCTCCTGGGCGGCATGGCCGAGGGCCGCACCACCGTCGAGGGCCTGCTGGAAGGAGCCGACGTGATGGCCACCGCGGCCGCCATGCGGGCCTTTGGCGCGCAGGTCGCGCGAGGCGCGGACGGGCTCTGGACCGTGGATGGGCGCGGCGAACTGCGCCAGCCGGACGGCGTCATCGACTGTGGAAACTCGGGAACGGCCTTGCGGCTGCTCATGGGCGCTGCCGCGGGATATCTGATCCAGACGGAGTTCGACGGCGACGCCTCCCTGCGCGGACGTCCGGTGGACCGGGTCATCGCGCCCTTGTCAGCCATGGGGGCCACGGTGCGCGGCGACGGGCTGCCGGTCACGGTGATCGGCGCCTTTCTGCGCGGGCTGGCCTATGAGCCGCCCGTGGCCTCGGCCCAGGTGAAGTCGGCGGTGCTGCTGGCCGGGCTGCACGCGGCCTCGCCCACCACCGTGCTCGAGCGGCGGCCCACGCGCGACCACACCGAACGCATGCTGCCGGCCTTCGGCGCGGACCTCAGCGTCGAGCAGACGGAGATCGGACGCGCGGTGCACCTGCGGCCGGGTGCGCGGCTGCGGGGGACGTCGGTGCGCGTTCCGGGCGACCCCTCGTCGGCGGCCTTTCCGCTGGCGGCCGCCCTGATCACGCCCGGCTCGGAGGTGACGGTCGCGGGCGTGCTGCTGAACCCGCTGCGCTGCGGCCTGTTCCAGACCCTGCGGGAGATGGGGGCCGAGCTGGAGATCGCGGTGCGCGAGGATGCGGGAGAGCCGGTGGGAGACGTCACCGCCCGGTTCTCGCGCCTGCGGGGCGTGGTCGTGCCGCCGGAGCGGGCGCCGTCCATGATCGACGAATATCCCATCCTGAGCGTGCTCGCCGCCTTCGCCGAAGGAACCACCGTAATGCGGGGCGTGGAGGATCTCCGGCGCAAGGAGACCGATCGCATCACGGCGGTGGCCACGGGACTGCGCGCCTGCGGCGTCGAGGTGGACGAGGAGATGGACGGGCTAATCGTTCACGGGCGCGGCCGGCCTCCACGCGGCGGGGCGGCGGTGGAGACGCATGGCGATCACCGCCTGGCCATGGGTTTTGCGGTCCTGGGACTGGGGGCCGAAGCCGCGGTCACGGTGGATCGCGCCGAGATGGTGGCGACCAGCTTCCCGGGCTTCGTGGCGATGATGGGTGGGCTGGGGGCGGACGTGGCCCCCGCATGAGCGGTTTCGTCATCGCGGTGGACGGGCCGGCGGCCAGCGGCAAGGGCACGGTCGCCAGCAAGCTGGCCGCGGACTACGGCCTGCCTTTTTTGGACACGGGCCTGCTGTATCGCGCCGTGGGCCTGGCCGTGCTGGAGTCCGGAGGCGACCCCGGCGATCCCGGCCTGGCGGAGGCGGCCGCCCGGGACCTCGACCTGGAGCGGCTCCACTCGCCGCAGCTGGGCGGGCGCCAGGCCGGCGAGGCGGCCAGCCAGGCGGCGGCCCACCCCGGCGTGCGGGCGGCGCTGATGCAGCTGCAGCAGGCGTTCGCCGCCCAGCCCGGGGGCGCAGTGCTGGACGGACGCGACATCGGCACGGTGATCGCGCCGGACGCCCCGGCCAAGCTCTACGTCACCGCCTCCCCTCTAGTGCGGGCGGAGCGGCGCTGGCGGCAGTTGGTGCTTCAGGACGCGCGTCTCAGCCTGCACGACGTGCTGGAGGACATCCGCCGCCGGGACGATCGCGACAGCCGTCGCCAGTCCGCGCCCCTGCAGAAGGCGGACGACGCCGTCTTGCTCGACACCACCGACTTGAGTATACGGGCGGCCGTCGAGGCGGCGCGCCGCATCGTCGACACCGCCCGCGCTCGCTGGCTGGAGAGCCCCGCTCCCGGCCAAGGGTAATCCAACCGGGCGACCGCGCTTCCGACCGCCATCCCTCATCAGCAAAGCCGCGAGCGCGCGCCCACCCGGGCCGACTTGCGCCAACCGAGACATACATGACCGACGTTCAAAGCTTCACCCCCTCCCGCGACGACTTCGCGGCCCTGCTCGAAGAGACCCTGGGCGGGCGCGACTTCGCCGAAGGCTCCGTGGTCCCCGGCAAGGTTGTCGGCATTGACCGCGACTTCGTCATCGTCGACGTGGGCCTGAAGACGGAAGGCCGCATCTCCACCAAGGAGTTCACCGGCCCCGGCGAGGGTGACGCCCCCAAGGTGGGCGACACGGTCGAGGTCTTCCTGGAGCGGGTCGAGAACGCGCTCGGCGAGGCGGTGATCAGCCGCGAAAAGGCCAAGCGCGAAGAAGCCTGGACCCGCCTGGAGGTGGTGTTCGCCGACAACCAGCCGGTCAACGGCACCATCGTGGGCCGCGTCAAGGGCGGCTTCACCGTGGACCTGGGCGGCGCCTCGGCCTTCCTGCCGGGTTCGCAGGTCGACATCCGGCCCGTGCGCGACGTGGGCCCGCTGATGGGCAAGGAACAGCCCTTCGCCATTCTCAAAATGGACCGTCCGCGCGGCAACATCGTGGTTTCGCGTCGCGCCATCCTGGAGGAGGCCCGCGCCGAGCAGCGCACCGAACTGGTGAGCCAGCTGCAGGAAGGCGAAGTCCGCGAAGGCGTGGTCAAGAACATCACCGACTACGGGGCCTTTGTGGACCTGGGCGGCATCGACGGCCTGCTGCACGTCACCGACATGAGCTGGAAGCGCGTCAACCACCCGAGCCAGGTGCTGGCTGTGGGCGACACGGTCAAGGTTCAGATCGTCAAGATCAACCCGGACACCCAGCGCATCAGCCTGGGCATGAAGCAGCTCCAGTCCGACCCGTGGGACGGCGTGGACGAGAAATACGCCGCCGGCACCCGGCACACCGGCCGCGTCACCAACATCACCGACTACGGCGCCTTTGTGGAGCTGGAGGCGGGTGTCGAGGGCTTGGTCCACGTGTCCGAGATGAGCTGGACCAAGAAGAACGCCCACCCAGGCAAGATCGTGTCCACCTCGCAGGAGGTTGATGTGATCGTGCTGGACGTGGACGGGTCCAAGCGCCGGATTTCGCTCGGCCTCAAGCAGGCGCAGGACAATCCCTGGGAGACCTTCACCGATCGCCACCCCGTGGGCTCGGTGGTCGAGGGCGAGGTCAAGAACATCACCGAGTTCGGCCTGTTCATCGGCCTGGAGGACGACATCGACGGCATGGTCCACCTGTCGGACATCGACTGGAGCGCCTCGGGTGAAGAAGCCGCCGCGCGCTACAAGAAGGGCGACGTGGTCAAGGCCCAGGTTCTGGACGTCGACGCCGAGAAGGAGCGCATCTCGCTCGGCATCAAGCAGCTTGAGCGAGGCGGAGTCGCAGTGGGCGGCGGTGCGAGCGGCGGCTCGGGCGTCAACAAGAACGAGGTGGTGACCGTCACCGTCCTCGAAGTTCGCGACGGCGGGCTCGAGGTGCAGGTCGGCGACGATGGCGTCACCGGCTTCATCAAGCGCACCGACCTTGGCCGCGACCGCGACGAACAGCGTCCGGAGCGCTTCCAGGTCGGCGATCGCGTCGACGCCCAGGTGACCAGCGTGGACAAGGCCGCCCGCAAGGTCGGCCTGTCGATCAAGGCCTTGGAGCTGAAAGACGAAAAGGCCGCCATGGAGCAGTACGGCTCCCCCGACTCGGGCGCCTCCCTGGGCGACATCCTGGGCGCGGCGCTGCGCGGGGCGCAAACGAAGGAGTAGGACTCACGCCCGAGTGAGAGGGAGGCCCGCGTCGGGAACGGCGCGGGCCTTTTTTCCGTTCAGGGGCGCGCCTCTCTGGTCGGGGGAGCGCATCGGGAAGAAGTGTTTTGGGTTCCGGTGCGCGGGGGGCCGGCGTACTGACTGGTTGTTGAAAGGCGGCTCGACAAGCCGGTGTCCCGGCGGACAAGGTGAGGCCACCCGTCTCCGGAGGTCCCTATGCGCCGTCTGCTGCTCGCTGTTCTGCTGGCCGGGGCCGCGGGATGCGCGCCGGAGGCGGATCCGCGCGGGGTGGCGCGCAAGGAGGTGCTGCTGCAGGTGGCGGCCACGGGGCGGAGCGAGGTGCGCCCGGACGAGGCGCGGTTCACCGTGGGAGTGACCACCCAGGCGGCGACGGCCGCGGCGGCCAGCGCGGGCGACAATGCAGCGGCCATCCGCGTCATGGCGGGGTTGGAGCGGCTGGGCGTCAAGGCGGACAACGTGCAGACCCGGTCCGTCACCCTGTCGCGCATCGACTATGGGCCGGAGCGGGGGCGGTTCCGGGCGGATTTCGCGCTTCGATGATCAAATGGGAGCAACTGGGGGCGGCGACGATGCCGGGCGGGGGCGGGGAGCTCAGGCTCATGCGCCGCGGCTCGGAGCTGTCGATCATGGCCGGCGCGGTTGAGCTGATGAACAATCGGCTGACCGGTTCGGAAGAGGCGCTGGCGACCATGGCCTGCGCCAAACTGCGCGATCCGGGCCGGGCGCGGGTGCTGATCGGCGGTCTGGGCATGGGGTTCACCTTGCGCGCGGCGCTGACGGTGCTGCCGACCGGGGCGCAGGTCACGGTGGCGGAGCTCGTTCCGGCGGTGGCGGAGTGGGCGCGGGGTCCCATGGCCGAGCTGTTCGCGGGCAGCCTGGAGGACCCCCGCGTGAAGCTGAGGGTTGAGGACGTGGCCGCCGTGATCGCGGCGGGCCACTGGGATGCGATCCTGCTGGACGTGGACAACGGGCCGGAAGGGCTCACGCGGACCGAGAACGACCGGCTGTACGACCTGGGCGGGCTGGCCACGGCGTTGCGGGCGCTGCGGCCG
>JAHWJX010000099.1 GCA_019348195.1 Pseudomonadota bacterium
CTCAGACAGGCAACGGTGCCATCGGTGCCCACGGAGGGAGGGTCCGGAGAGCGCCGCACTGCCGCACCGTGGAAGGGGGGCGATTCCGAGCCGATCACGGCAAGCGGTCGAGGCTGCCTTCGAGCGCGGCAAAACCGGCAGCGATCGTGTTGCGCACCAGCACCAAGTTGGTGACCGGACCGGTGCCGCCGGGGACGGGCGTGTAGGCGGCAGCGCGAGGCGCGACCGAGGCCGCGTCGGCATCCCCGACGATCTTTCCGTCGACGACGTTGACGCCGAAATCGACGACCACGGCCCCCTCCCGGACCATCTCCCCGACGACGAGTCCGGGCTCCCCGGCGGCGACGGCGACGATGTCCTGGGCGGCGGCGACGGCGACGATTATGTCGAGGGCAATGCCGGCCGCGACGCGCTCTATGGCGACGCCGGGAACGATCTCATGGTCGGCGGCTTGGACAATGACGCGCTGCGCGGCGGGGACGGCGACGACCGCATGGGCGGCCAGGAAGGCGACGACTTCCTGGAAGGCGGAGCGGGACGCGACGAACTCTTCGGCGACGCCGGCAACGACGTCATTGTGGGCGGTCAGGGAGCGGACCAGCTCTTCGGCCAAGCAGGCGCGGACCGGTTCGTGTTCAACTCGATCGCGGACTCCGCAATGGGTGCGGGAGACACCATCCGCGACTTCAACCTTCTGGAAGGCGACAGGATCGACCTTTCGGCGATCGACGCCATCGCGAACACCGAAGCGAACGAGGCCTTTGCATTCGTGGCTGAGTTCACCAACCAGGCGGGCCAGGCGGTGCTCCGATACGATGCGGCCTCCAACACGACGACCGTACAGCTCGACGTGAACGGCGACGGCCAAGCCGATTTCGGGCTGGCCATCTTGGGGCAGGTCAGCTCCACGGACGGCTGGGTGCTCTAGAAGCAGACCGGCGGCGGTCTCCCAACGATCGGGGACCGCCGCCGTCACTGTTGAGCGCGGCTGACCCGGAGCGCTCCGCTCCGGGCCATTCGCACGAGGGATAGCTGCTTAGCGCCGCAAGCCTTTTTCAGGGCTCATCGTGGCTAAAGGCGGGTGACCGCGCTCACCGCCGCAGGAATGGCGTCGTAAATACTGTCGAGCTCATCTGCCGTCATGCAGTAGGGTGGCATGACGTATACGACATTGCCCAGCGGACGGAGCAGGAGGTCGCGTCGGAGGAACTCGGCGCGGAGCTTCGGGCCGATCTCGGCGAGGTACCCGACGGTTGGCGCCCGGACGTCGACGGCCGCAATCGTTCCACAAGCCCGCGGTGTGCTGAACCGAGGGTCGAAGGCCAGCGCTTCCACTTGCCGGCTCTGCGCCTCGGCCAGACGGGCGATGCGATCCAGCACCGGTTCGGTGCGCCAGACTTCGACGTTGGCCAAGGCGGCGGCGCAGGCGATCGGGTTGGCGGTGTAGGAGCTCGAGTGGAAGAGTGCGTGGCTCCGGTCGGCGGAGTAGTGCGCGTCGAACACCTCCGCGCTGGCCAGGGTGGCCGCCAGGGGTACGGATCCTCCCGTCACGCCCTTGCCCGTGCAGAGGATGTCGGGCGCCACGCCCGCCTGTTCGCAGGCGAAGAGCGTTCCCGTTCGGCCCCAGCCGGTCATCACCTCGTCCGCCACGAACAAGGTGTCCGTGCCGGCTGCAATCCGCCGAAGTTCGGTCAGAACCCGGGGCGCGTACGTCAGCATCCCGCCCGCACCGAGCACCAGCGGCTCGACCAGGAAAGCCGCCGCGCGGCGGTCGCGAGTGAAAGTTTCCAGGGCGTCCAGAGTGTCTTGCTCCCGGCCCGGCCCGGGAAAGGGAATGGTGTCGACGTTGAACAGCAGCGGCTCGTAGGCGGCGTTGAACACGCCTCGGGCTCCCACGCTCATCGCACCCACGGTGTCGCCGTGGTAGCTGTGCTCCATGACGACGATGCGGTCACGTCGCTCGCCCCGGTTACGGGCCGCGCCCAGCGCCATCTTGAGCGCCACCTCGACGCTGGTCGATCCGGAGTCGGCGTAGAAAACATAGTCGAGCCCCGGAGGAGCCAGGCCGACCAGCTCCGCCGCGAGCCGCTCCGCAGGTTCGTGCGTGAAGCCGGCGAAGATGAGCTGATCCAGCTGCTCCGCCGCGGTCCGGATCGCGTCGACGATCCGCGGGTGACGATGGCCGTGGGTCGTCACCCACCAGGAGGAGATTGCGTCGAGCACCCGCCGACCGTCGCTGAGTTCGAGGTAGGCGCCGTCCGTCCGGATGACCTCCAGCGCTGGCGGCTCCACCGCATGCTGAGTGAAGGGGCGCCATACGCAGGAGCGGCTCACGGCTGGAAGTCCCGCAATTGGAAGTTGGCGGAGAACGCTTCGCGCAAAACGGAAGGGGTCAGGGGGTCCAGGAAGGGGAGGCGGCCTAGGACCTTTACGCGCCCGAACTCGGCGACGGTCCTTTCCGTATCCGGGGCGGCTTCTCCGACAAAGGCTACGCCCAGCACAGGGATGCCGCGCGCGGCGAGGGCCTCCAGCGAAAGCAGGGCGTGGTTGATCCCGCCCAGAGCCGTCCGCGCGCAAAGGATCACGGGCGCCGCCCATCGGGCGAAGACGTCGATCGTCAGGGTGCGCCGATCCAGCGGAACCAACAGACCGCCTGCACCCTCGACCACCAGGGGCCGCGGGCCGAGGGGCGGGAAGAGCGCGTCCGGACCGATCTCCACGCCGTCGATCTCGGCGGCCAGGTGAGGGGAGACTGGGGTCCGTAAGAGGCTTCGCTCCGGGAGTATCCGTTCCCTGGCCACCTCGCCCAGCCGCAGCACCGTTTCGCTGTCCGTCTCTTCTTCCAGGCCGGACTGGACAGGCTTCCAGTAGTCCGCCCCGAGGGCCGAACTCAGAGCAGCCGCAAAGACCGTTTTACCCACGCCAGTGTCCGTTCCGCTGACGACCAGGACCCGGCGGCTCATGCCGCAAGCGCCAGGCCTGGCCGGGCCAGGGCGTCAATCAGGCCGGAGATCGCCCCTTCGTCGACGTTCAGGGTGATCGCAATCCGCAGGCGGGCCGTGCCCTCCGGAACGGTGGGAGGCCGTATGGCCCGGCAGTCGAACCCGGCGGCCTCGAGCTCCAGGGCCGCCCGCAACGCGCGCGCATCGTCTCCGAGCACGACCGGCAGAATCTGAGCGCCGCCGCCGTCGAGGCCCAGGCGGCTGCGCAGGCCCTCGCGCGCGTGCTGGACGAGAGCATGCAGCCGCCCGCGGCGCTCCGGCTGAGCCTCGATCAACTGCAGGGCGGCGCGCACAACCGCCGCCGTGAGCGGGGAAGGCGCGGTGGCGTAGATGAAGGGGCGAGCCCGGTTCACCAGAAAGTCGATCAGGACGCCATCGGCCGCCACCAGGGCGCCCGAGACGCCCAGCGCCTTGCCGCATGTGTGCACCGTCAGGACGGCCTCCCGGCCCTCGAAGGCGGCCGCCAAGCCGCGTCCGCCCGGCCCCAGGACACCCGTGGCGTGAGCCTCGTCCACCACGAGGAAGCCATCGTGGCTTTCCACAACCGTGAGCAGATCTCGCAAGGGAGCCAGGTCGCCGTCCATCGAATAGAGGCTTTCAACGGCGACCCAGGGCGTTCCTCGTCCCCCGCCAGCGCGCCAGGCTTTGATGCCCGCCTCCACATCCTCCACGTCGTTGTGCCGGGCGGATCGGACCTCGGCCCGGCCGAGCCGGAGCCCCTCCCGCGTGCTGGCGTGGCTGAGCTCGTCATAGACGACGAGGTCTCCCGTCTGCGGGAGCGTGGAGAACAGCGTGAGGTTGGCGTCGTAGCCGCTGCCGAAGAAGAGGCACCGCCGCGCCCCGAAGAAGGTCGCCGCCTCCTCTTCCAGGGCCTCGTGCTCGAAATGATTGCCGCGCAGCAGGCGAGATCCCGCAGCCCCGACGGGCACGCCGCGCGCGAGGGCGGCGTGCGCCGCTTCGGCGAGCTCCGGCGAGCTCGCCAGACCCAAGTAGTCGTTGGAGGCGAAGTCATGACCGGCACGGTCGCGGAGACCGCGGCGACGGTTGCGACGCCCCAGCGCTTCCAAGTTGTCGCGATACGAGGCGAGTCTCTGACCCATGCGTCCTGTCTGTGATGAGACGCGTCGCTCGGCGACGCCGACCAGGGCTCTAGCCCTTCGAGCTGCGGGTTCTAAGCGGGACCGGACCGGGCGCCTACACTTGGGAGCGAGACGGCGCTCAGGCTTCGAAGTGTGGCGGGCCCCTCCCATCAGCGGATCGCGACCGGGGCGGCGGAGCCTCGGAGCGCCCGCTCTCCCGGCGTACCTTGCGAAGACGCAGCGGCTTCGGCCCCGCACCTGTTGGAGGTCGGTCACACCGGGGGCGGGAGCTCCTGCCTCTCGGCCTTGGGATAGGGGCAATGCCGGCAGCCGCTCCCGCAGCAGAAGCCACGGCGAAGGTGGAAGGCCGCAGTGAACACCACGAAGGGACCCTCGCGATAGAAGTCCTCTCCCTCCACGAGCTTCCGCGGGGCCTCGACGACTGGGTCTCCGGCTGGCGCGGTGGACGCCCCGCCGCCCTGCAGCTTGGTCATGGGGCAGGCGCGCTCAAGGGTTGAAGGCCGGCGTTTCCGGCGCCTCGACGGTGGGCAGCAGGCGGTAGGCGTCCTGCCCTCCGCCCCAGGCGACATGGTCGGGGTGGAGGAGGTGGGCCAACAATTCGGCGCCGTCGACCACGCGCGGTCCCGGGCGTGCGAAGTAAGAGTTGGCGTTCACCGCGAAGACACGGCCGTCGCGTACGGCCGGCAGATCGAACCAGCCCGGTCGCTCGACCAGCGAGCGCGCCTGCTCCGCCGCCTGATCGGCATTCAGGCCGCAGGGCGCGATGATCAACACTTGCGGCGCCCAGTCGAGCACCTCCCGCCAGCTCACACGCACGGAGTCGCCGCCCGGACGCGCGAGCCCGTCCCGGCCGCCGGCGATCGCGACCATCTCCGGGATCCAATGCCCGCCGCAGTACACCGGATCCAGCCACTCCATGAAGAACACGCGTGGACGCTCAAGCAGGGAGCCGGTGATCTGCTGCAGCGCCCGCAGCCGGGCGGCGCCGGTTTGCACCAGGGCTTCGGCTTCCGACACGCGGCCCGTAGCCCGTCCGAGTTCGCGGAGGTTGTCGTCGATCTCCGCAAGGTTCCTGGGCGTCATCCAGAGCACCTCCGGCCTCTTGGCCAAAGCGCGCAGAAGCTCGCCCAGCTCATTACCGGACGGCGCGCAGACCTCGCACAAGTTCTGGGTGAGGATCAGGTCCGGTTCCAGCCGCCGGACCAAGGCCTCGTCGACGCAATACAGGCTCAGTCCGTCCCGCATGCGTTGTGCGACCGCCGCGTCGACTTCGCCCTGGCTCATGGACTCGATCGGCAGGACGTTGCGCACCACCACCGGCTTGGATTTCGCCTCCGCGGGGTGGTCGCACTCATGGGTGACGCCGACCAGCTGCTCCCCGAGGCCGAGCGCGCAGGCCATCTCCGTGGCCGAGGGCAGGAAGGAGATGATCCTGGGTGCGGCGAGGCTCATGGGAGGCTAGGCGGGCTGGGGGCGGAAGGTCGCACGCTCGCGCAGGACGGGCCATCCGCGTTGCGCCAGGGCGAAGCCGCCGAACAACAGGGTCGTGTAGAGGGCGTCCCCGGCGAGCGTATTGCGGAAAAAGGGAATCGCCGCGGTGTAGCAGGCGGTCAACCCCGCCAAGGTCTTCGGGTACATGGAGCCGAAGGCCCAGACGGCCAGGTTGGTGAAGGCGAAGAACAGGACCGAGCTCGCCAGCGCCGTGCCGGCGATCCGCAAGGGCGAGCGGGAACGACGAAGCGTGAACCCAAGGCAGACCACGAGGATGAAACAGCCATAGACGGCCCACATGCCCGAATGGAGCCCGAGAACGAGGTCGCTGAGGAACAGGGCGGCCAGAGGCAAGGCGAACGCGACCCGCTTGTCGGACAGGTAGGCGCCGCCCAGCAGGGCCATCGCCGCGATCGGCGTGAAGTTGGGCGGGTGCGGCAGCAGGCGCGACGCCGCTGCGGCGACGATCAGGACGGCGATCGCGGCCAGTCTAGGATTCCACATGCTGCAGTTGCTCCCCTGCGCCGGGCTGACCGGTGTCTCCCCCTGGTAGAAGATCCCGGAACCAGAAGCGGTCTCGCTGCACGATCTCACCGATCGAGAACCGAACCGGCTCAGCGAAGTTCGGGCCATCATAAACGAAGGAATGAAACTCCCCGTTTTCACCGCACGGATCAACATGGGGCGGGAGCGCCGAAAGGAAGCGCTCGTCGATGTTCGCGCCGGCGAAGGACGGCGAAAGGACTTGGCCGTCCACGCAGGTGACCACAGCCTTGAAGCCGAGCTTGATGAAGGCCCTCACGACTTCCGGCGTAGGGCGTCCCCACACCGGGTACACGCCCTGCATCCCGTGGCGCGCCAGCAGAGCCTCGCGATAGTCGCGAACATCTTCCAGAAAGAGGTCGCCGAAGGCCGCCAACCGCACCCCGTCTCGTCGGCGCCGGTCCAGCGCCTCGCCCATCGCCGCCTCATAAGCCCCGTTGGAGGCGTCCTTGGGGATCAGCACCAGGTCGAGCGGCAGGCCGAGAGATGCGGCCTGGCGCTCGAGCAGGATGCGTCGGACGCCGTGCATGCTGATCCGCTCGTGGTCGCGGGTCAGCGTGGTCAGGAGCGCCGCGATGGGGATGGCCGCCGTTTGGAGCTCGTAGAGCGCCATGCAGCAGTCCTTGCCGCCGCTCCAGGACATCAGCATACGCCTGTCCCGCACTCAGCGACGCACCCGATGTCCCGAGCGGCGGCCGGCGGCGCCATCTAACCCACGCGGGGGTTCAGCTGGCTCCCTCCCGCTTTGAAGCGCTCGGCCATTTCCGCCATTCCGGCCTCCACTTCGTTGGGCGCACGCGCGGCGGCGTACTCCCGAACCTCGTGGCTGATCTTCATGGAGCAGAACTTCGGTCCGCACATGGAGCAGAAGTGGGCCGTCTTGTGCGCATCCTTGGGCAGGGTCTCGTCGTGGTATTCGCGCGCGGTCTCGGGATCCAGCCCCAGGTTGAACTGGTCCTCCCAGCGGAACTCGAAGCGTGCGCGGGACAAGGCGTCGTCCCACGCCCGAGCGCCCGGGTGGCCCTTGGCGAGGTCGGCCGCGTGGGCGGCGATCTTGTAGGTGATCACGCCGTCCTTGACGTCCTGCTTGTCGGGCAGCCCCAGGTGCTCCTTGGGCGTGACGTAACAAAGCATGGCGGTGCCGAACCAGCCGATCATGGCCGCGCCAATGGCGCTGGTGATGTGGTCGTAGCCGGGC
>JAHWJX010000009.1 GCA_019348195.1 Pseudomonadota bacterium
TAAGCTATTGTTTACCTAAGCGCCTGTTTTCCGCCGCGTTCCTCCTCAACAAGGAGATGGCGCTCGGACCTGTTTCGAGGGGTGACGCTCATGGGTGCTGGCGGCTAGGATTGGCGATGCGCTTCGGCCTGATTCTCTTGAGTGCGCTGGCGATCGCCGCGGTCCCGTTCGCGCCGACGTCGCCGCAGGCGCAGGTCGCCATCGACGTCAACCAGGGCATCGTCGAGCCCCTGCCCATCGCCCTGCCCAACTTCGCCGGTGCGGGGCCGTACGGCGCCGACATCGCCCGGGTGGTCGCGGCCGACCTGGAGCGCTCCGGCTATTTCCGACCGCTGAACGGCGCGGGCCTGCCTGCGGCCGACGTCGCCTCCACGCCGCCCCTGGCCGAATTCAGGGCGGGCGGCGCCCAGGCGTTGGTTGCGGGGCGCTCCGCCGTGGGACCGGACGGACGACTGCAGGTGGAGTTCCGCTTGTGGGACACGGCGCTCAACCAGCAGCTCACGGCGCTGCAGTTCACCGCCACCCCCGACAACTGGCGGCGGGTGGCCCACAAGGTGGCCGACGCGGTCTATCAGCGGCTCACGGGCGCCCGCACCGGCTATTTCGACACCCGCGTGGTGTTCGTGGCTGAGACCGGACCTCGCGACCGACGGGTCAAACGGCTGGCCATCATGGACCAGGACGGCGCCACGCCGCAGTATCTGACGGACGGCTCGGCCATCGTCACTTCGCCCCGGTTCAGCGCCAACAGCCAGGAGATCGTCTATATGGCGATCAAGGGGGGCCGCTCGCGCCTGTACCTGTTCAACATCGAGACGGCGCGTCAGGAGACGCTGGGCGAGTTCCCGGGCCTGGTCTATGCGCCGCGCTTCTCGCCGGACGGCCAGCAGGTGGCGTTCAGCGCCGAGCGCAACGGCAACTCCGACATCTTCGTGATGGACCTGCGGACGCGCAAAAGCACGCGCCTGACCAGCGATCCCGGGATCGACACCTCGCCGTCCTTCTCGCCCGACGGACGGCGGATCGCCTTCAACTCCGACCGGGGCGGCGACCCGCGGCTCTACCTCATGAACGCCGACGGCTCCGGCCAGCGGCCGATCGCGGCCAGCGGCGGGCGGTACTCGACGCCGGTCTGGGCGCCCCGCGGCGAGTTGATCGCCTTCACGCGGCAGAACGGCGGACAGTTCGGCATCGGCGTGATCAACGCCGACGGAAGCGGGGAGCGCATGCTCACCTCCTCCTACCTCGACGAGGGCCCGACCTGGGCCCCCAACGGCCGCGTCATCATGTTCAGTCGCGAAAGCGGGCCCGGAGGGGAAAGCCGGCTCTTCTCCGTGGACGTCTCCGGGCGCAATCTTCGACCCGCCGCCTTTCCGGGCGGCGCCTCCGACCCGGCGTGGTCGCCCATGCTGAACTAGACCAGAAGGAGCAACTTCAATGCGTCCCCAGCAGATCGGATTGGTTCTCGCGCTCGCCGCCGCGCTCGGCTCCAGCGCTTGCGCCTCACGCCGCGCGCCGCCGCCCACGGCGGCCAGCACCCCGCCGCCGCTGACCGAAACGGCGCCAGGCGGGACCGTGGTGGGCGCGTCGCCGATCAACCCGGCTCCGGCCGACCCTTCCTTCGGCGCCGCGCAGGCCAACATTCCGGCTTCGGGTCCGGGCTCCCGTCAGGACTTCGTGGCCGTGGCGGGCTCCGAGCGGATCTATTTCGCGACGGACAGCTACGAGCTGACGCAGGAGGCCGGTTCCGTCATCCAGGCCCAGGCCCAGTGGCTGCAACGCTATCCCGGCGTGCTGGTCACGGTGGAAGGCAACGCCGACGAGCGCGGCACCCGAGAATACAACCTGGGCCTCGGCGCGCGCCGGGCGCAGGCCGTTCGTGAGCGGATGATCCAGCTGGGTCTGCGTCCGGAGCGGATCGCCACCATCTCCTACGGCAAGGAGCGGCCCGTCGACACGCGGTCCAGCGAGGAAGGCTGGGCCATCAACCGCAATGCGCGCACCAACTTCACCGGCTCCAGCGAATAAGGGCCGGTCCTCTGGACCTCAGCACATGACACAGCCGCGCCTGATCGCCGCCGCCGCGCTCGCCGCATTGGCGCTGGCCTCCACTCCGGCCCACGCCCAGCTGTTAGGCGGCAAGCGCCAGGACGAGGCCATCGCCGCCATCCAGGCGCGCATCGCCGAACTGCAGAACGCCCACCGGACGGCGCAGGCCGAGATCAAGGCCCTTACCCAGGCGCACGACAACACCAAGGGCGAGCTTACGGCCGCCAGCGCACGGGTCGACGACATGGAGGCCACGGTGAAGTCGCTGAACGGCACGGCCGAAACCCTGGCCGCCGACCTAGCCACGGCGCGTCGAGACCTGGGCGCGGCCCAGGCGCAGAACCGCGACCTGCTGGAGCGCCTGGCGCGGGTGGAGTCCGCCCAGGCGGCGCTGACGGTAGCGAGCGGGAGCTCGGCCGTGCCGGCTGCGGCCACCGCGCCCAGCGATCCCGTCGCCGCCTTCGCCGCCGCGCGCGCCCTGATGGACGGCGGCCGCTTCGCCGAGGCGGGGGACGCGTTCGAGGCCTATGCGTCGGCGCACGCGTCCCAGCCCAATGCAGCGGAGGCGAACTATTGGCTGGGCGAGACCCTCTACCTCCGCGAGAACTACGGTGAGGCCGCTCAGGCCTATATCGTCGCGCTGAAGGGCTGGCCCAAATCGTCCTGGGCGCCCGACGCCCTGGTGAAGCTGTCCAGCAGCTTGATCGCGCTGAAACAGCCGACGGAAGCCTGCAAGACCCTGGGCGAGTTCGACCGGCGCTACCGCTCCGCCCCGGCCGCGCTGAAGACCCGCGCGCGCTCGGCCCGCGCTCAGGCCAAGTGCGCCGCCTGAGGTGTACGGGCGAGGACTGGGCCGCGGCCGCGCTCGCCCAACTCGACGCCCGGCTCGAGACGGAGAGCTCGGCGCCGCTGGCCGTTGCGGTCTCGGGCGGCGGCGACTCGGTGGCGCTGCTCCATCTGGCCCATGCCTGGTCGGTCCGACGCGGCCGCAGGCTGCTGGTGCTGACCGTTGATCACGGCCTGAATCCCGATGGGTCGCGCTGGGCGGGCTTGGTGGCCCAGACCGCCCGCGAGCTGGGCCATTCGGTTCAGATGCTCGCCTGGGCCGGCCCCAAGCCCGTGACCGGGGTTCCGGCGGCGGCCCGGGCCGCGCGGCACGCGCTGCTGGCCGAGGCCGCCCGAGAGGGGGGGGTGCGGGTGATCCTGTTGGGCCACACGGCCGACGATCGCGCAGAGGCCGAGCACATGCGCGCGGAAGGTTCCACCCTCGGGCGTCTGGAGATCTGGTCGCCCTCGCCCGCCTGGCCGGAGGGGAGGGGAATCATGCTGCTCCGACCGCTGTTGGGCGCCCGCCGCGAGGCGCTTCGCGCCTGGCTTTGCGCGCGCAGCATCAGCTGGATCGAGGACCCGGCCAACGCCGATCCCCGGTTTGCGCGGACTCGCGCCCGGGCGGCCCTCCGCGGGGCGGCCGCAACCCGGGAGAACGACCCGCTCGAAGCGCTTCAGCCGCGTCTAGCCGCTGGGTTGACGGGCGTTGATCCTGCGGAGGCGCCGGGTGGTCTCGTGCTCGATCGGGCGGAGCTCTCCATTGCGCCAAACGCCCACCGCCTTCTCTCGGCGGCGCTGTTGTGCGCCTCCGGCCAGCGTCGCCCGCCTCGGGGCCGCTCCGTTTTCGCGCTCCTGGCCCGGCTTGGGGAGCCAGCCGAGGTCACCGCCACCCTGGCCGGTGCGCGCCTGCATGCGGGGCCCGGGACGATCCTGCTGACGCGGGATCCCGGACGCAGCGGCCTGCCGCAGCTGTCGGTCGCGGCGGGCGAGCGGATCGTCTGGGACGGCCGCTTCGAAGTGGTGGCCGGGGAAGCCGGGGTCGTTAGGGCGGCGGGCGGCGTGGCCGGGCGGCTGTCGCGGCCCGACAAGGCGGCGCTCAGGGCGATGCGCCCGCCGTGCCGTCCGACGCTGCCCGCGCTGGAGACGCCGTCCGGCGGCGTCCACCTGCTTCGAGCCCGAGCCCTGGGCGGCGAACGTCTGCGGGCGGCGCTGAACGGTTACGTCCGGGAAGGCGAGCTTCCCTGACCGCCCTCAGTTCAGCTCGCCGATGCCGGCGTCCAGCAGAAGGTAGGCGCGGCCGGGGTCGGAGCTGAGCAGCGCGGCCACCATATAGCCTTCACGGTCCTTGGCGGCGGCGTCGGACAGGATTTCTCCGTAGCGGCGGAGATACTGCTCGGTCTGGGCGCGCAGGTCGGCGTTCAGCAGGACGCGGCGCGAGAGGCGCTGGACGGCGGCGGGCGCCAGGCGCCGGACCACGTCGCGGGCGGCAGACTGGTCGCCCAGCTGGATGGCGGCCGCGATCTCATCGATGCGGGCGCGGGGCAGCAGCACGCCGGCGTCCAGTCCCAGAGCCTCGATCTCGGCGATCATTCGGTCAGCCAGGACATCCTCCTGCGAAGGCCCCTCGCCGGCGCTCTCGGTATCAATGGAGGACAGCAGGTCGGTCCAGCTCCAGCCGCCGCCCTCCTCGCCGCGCGCGGCCCCCTCCCCGGTGGAGACCACGGGGGCGGAGACCCGGCCCTCGAACACGCTTTGCACGCTGGGGGGTTCGGCGCGCGCGGTGATGCGGATGCCCGGGCGCAGGCTGACGGGCGCAAAGGTCGGGATGGGCGCGGCGGGCGTGACCGGGGCGGTGGCGACATCCGGCACGGTGATCGGGGCGGGAGCCTTGGTGAACCGCCCTGGCCGGCGTGCGGTCGCGGCGGGAAGGGCGGAGGAGAACGCCGGGGGCTGGGCCGGCTCGAGCTGCGGAGCCGGAGGCTCGGGTTCGGACGGAGCTTCCGCCAGGACCTCCGCCGCGGGCGCCTCGATCGGCATGGGCTCTACGGCCGGGAGCGCAGGCGAGGGCGCCGCCGGCTCAAGAGCGGCGGCGGTCGCGGTGGGCAGGCCGCCCCCAACCACGTTCGGCAGGGCGGGAGAGAGCGGCTCAGGCGTGAGCGGCGGGAAGCCGGCGGGGGAGGCGACCGCGCCCATAAGGCGGACGGCCTCGCTCAGCATCTGGTAGTTGCGACGCACCCGCTCCTGGAAGGCGGCGTCCAACGCCTGGGTCTCCTCCGCGGCGCGGCGGGCCGCAGCGGTCAGGTCGCCCACGCCGCGCTCCACCGCCACCCGGACCTCGTCGGCGCGGAGCTGGGCTTCGGCCGGCAAACGCTCCACGCGCGCGTCGATCTGCGTCATGATCTCTTCGAGCTTGCCCATCGCCACGCGGGTGGCCTCGAGCTGGCCGTCCAGCCGGCTGGCCGAGCGCTCTCCGGCCGCCTCCACCAGGGCCGCGGACTGATCGATCAACTTGCGCGCGGCGTTGAGGCGGCTGTCGAAGGTCTCGTCCGCCTTGCGGCCGACCACAAAGGCGGCCTCGTTGAGCTGCTCCACCTTGCCGCGCGCCGCCTCGGCGTGGACTCCGGCCGCGTCCCGGGCCGCCTCGGCGGCCGTGGTGAGGGCGTCCAGCGCGCTCTGGGTGGCGGCCTGCAGGGCGTCGCGCTCGGCGGAGCCGGAGTTGGCGATCTCCTCGAGCGCGCGCTGGATGCCCGTTTGCAGCGTCTCGCGTTCGCCGGCCCCGGTGCGCGACAGGCGCTCCAGCGCGCCCTCCGTCTCGCTGGTGATGATCTCACGGGCGCCTGCCCCCGTCTGGGCCAGGGCGGCCAGGGCCTGTTGCGTGTCGCCGGCGATGGCGGCGCGTTCGGCGGAGCTCGTGGCGGCCAGGGCGGCCACGGCGGTCTGAGTTTCGGCTTCGAGCCCTTGGCGCGCGGCGGCGCCGCTGGCGAGCATGGCTTCCACCGCTTCACGCGTGCGGTGCTCCACGGCGTCGCGCTCCGAGGCGCCCGTGCGGGAGAGGATCTGCAACGCCCGCTCCGTGTCGGCCTGGACGGCCTGACGCTCGGCGGCCCCGGTCTGAGTGAGGTCGCCGATGGCGCGCTCGGTTTCCTCCTGGGCGGCCCGGCGCTCGGCCGCCGCGGCCTCCGCCATGGCCAGCAATGCACGGTGCGTTTCGGCCGACACCGCGTTGCGTTCGCTGGAGCCTGTTTGAACCAGCGCCTGGAGGGCGGTCTGGAAATCCGCCTGGGCGGACTGGCGCTCGCCCTGCGCGGTCGAGGCCAGCACCTCCAGCGCGCGCTGGGTGTCGGCCTCGACGGTCTGGCGCTCGGTTGCGCTGCGCTCGATAAGCGCTTCGATGGCGCGCACGGCGGCGGCCTGGAGGGCCTCGCGAGAGCTCGATCCGGTCTGAACGAGGCCCTCCATGGCGGTGCGGGTGTCGGACTCCAGCGCGGCCCGTTCCTCCTGGGCGGTCCCGGCTAGGTCCGCCAGCACGGCGCGGGTGCGCTCGTCCAGCGCCTTGTGCTCGGTGCGGGCCGTATCCGTCATCTCCCGGAACTGTTCGGAGGCGCCCGAAAGCAGGGTCCGGAGCGCTTCGGCGCCCTGGGTGGAGAGCTGGCCGAGCTCCACGGCGCCCGCGCGGGTGT
This sequence comes from Pseudomonadota bacterium, assembly GCA_019348195.1. Taxonomy (GTDB): domain Bacteria; phylum Pseudomonadota; class Alphaproteobacteria; order Caulobacterales; family Caulobacteraceae; genus JAHWJX01. The sequence continues at coordinate 6,558 of JAHWJX010000009.1, forward strand.
GGGCCAGTGCGTCGGCCAGGCTGGCGCGCTGATCTTCGATCTGGCCGGAAAAGGCCAGCTGTTCGGTGCGGAGCTGGTCCCCGAGGGTGGCCAGGGCGCCGCGCTGAGAGGTGAGCGTCTCCTCCACGGCCCGGACCTGTTCGGAGAGACCGGAGCCGGAGATCTCCAAGCGCAGCACCTGCCGGCCAAGATCCTCGCCGGCGGTGCGTGCGGCGTCGCCGGCCTCGGCGGCGGCGGCGGCCAGATCGGCGGCGCGAGCGGCCAGGGCGGCCTCGGCTTCCCGAATCTGGGTCTGGGCCAGGTCCGAGGCGTCGGCCACCATGCGGGCCTGGCGGCTGACGGCTTCCGTGACGCCCGTCGCCTGCCTGTCCAGCGAGTGGGCGAGGTCGAACAGCTGTTCGCGCTCGCGGCCGAGGGTGCCTTTGATGGTTTCGGCGGAGCGGGAGGCCGATTGAGAGGCCTCCAGCAGGGCGCGGGTTTCGGTGGCCACGGCGTCACGCAGCGCGGCGAGGTCCACGCGGGCCTTTTCGGCCGCCGCGCTGGCCTCCCCGATGCGTCGGCGAACCTCGTCCACCGCCGTGCCGGCGTCGGCCGCGGCCAGCATGGCTGGCCCTAGCATGCGCTCCGCAACCGCTTTGGCTCGCCGGGTCTCGGCGGCGAGTTTGGCGCCCTGGCGCAGGGCGTAGGCGATCAGGATCGCCATGGCGAAAGGCGCCGCGGCCAGCACGGACAAGACCAGGAACTGCAGGGGCCCAAACTGGAGCACTCCGCCCTGGCCCATGCCGAGCATGAAGGCCACCAGGGCTCCGGCCCACAGCACCCCGAAGACGACGGCGGCCGCATAGCCGCGCCGGCCGATGTCGGGATCCTCGGCCTCCACAGGCGCCAAGCGCTGCAGTGCGGCAGGAGGAGGACGTATGGCCAGGTCGGCGGCCTCGTCCGGCGAGAGTGCGGGCAGGGGCGCGCGGGGCGCCTCCCTCAAGGCCTGGGGCGCAGGCGGGGCCGTCGAGGGCGCGGGCTGAGGCGCCGGTGAGGGCGCGGGGGTCGGCGAACTGTCGCCGACCTTGGACTCGCCCGGGTTGGAGAAGTCGAGCGGCGGGCGGACCGGGGATTTCATCGCAACCTGAAACTCACGGCGCGAACCCCCACCGGGCCCGCGCAATTCGAAGCGAGGCTACAGTCTCGTTCGCCGGTTGACGAGTCGGTGTTGAACGATTCGCGAGACGGGAGGACCTCGCCTTGCGGCGTGGTCAGAGAGCCGCCCTGAAGGCGACGGGCGGGCGCTCGGAAATGCGGCTCCGCTTGATGACGCGCTCATTCTGGGCCTTGGGGGCGCGCACTTCAAGGCTGTCGGTGCAAAGGCCGAGATGAGCGAGGGCGGTGGCCGCCACAGCGAACGCGACGTCCGCGATGAGTTGAGCCAAAGCTTCCATGGCCTTCCCGCCGATCCGCCGTGCTTATGGCTCAGCTTCTCGGTGCGACGCAAGGTCGCCCTTGCATGAAATTCCTGTAAGGCGGAGGCGGCCGGGGCGGGAGAACAGCTTCGGCGAAAAAGGGGGCCGTGGGTTGCACGAGCCCCTTTGCGCCCGTCTTCCTGATGGAAGGGCGGGTCCGGCTGCTCAGCGCAGCCGGCAGAGGACGTCGCGCAGCGCGGGAGCCTCGACCAGGCGTCCGTCCTGGTCAACCGCGCGGCGGGAGCGTTCGCCTTGGTTGAAGTAGACGGCGGAGCCGTGGCCGGAGGCGCGGCAGAACTGGTCGGCCGAGCTCTGGCCGCGGGCGGCCACGTCGCTTCCGCCGATGCTGGGTCGGGCGAAGAAGACCACGCTGCGGCCCTGGACGCCGTCGCGCCGCGGGGCCCCGTAGGCCCTGCCCGAACCCGGACGGAAATCATCGTCGCGGTCGTCTCGCCCGTAGCCGTCCCGCTCGTACCGGTTGTCCTGTTCGTAGCGGTCGTCGTCATCGACGTATCCGCCGCCAGCGAAGCCGCCTCCCTGCTCCGCGCGGACGGAGGAGATGCGGGCGTTGAGGCCCAGGCGGTCCAGGCTGCGGATTGAGCCCGTCAGGCGTTCGCAACGGCCGCGGAACTCGCTGTCGTCGCAAACGGTGAAGCTGCCCGAAGTGCGGGCGCTGCGGGCGCGATCGTTGAAGCCGATGCGGGAGAAGTCCCGCTCCTCGCCGTAGATGGTGACCTGGCGGCCGGTGAAGTTCTCGCCCTCATAGAAGGTGATGCTGGGCCCCGAGCCGTAGGTCTGACCATAAGGCTGCTGCTGCTGGCCGAACGGAAACGGGAAGGGGAAGGACTGCTGGGCCGAGGCGGCGCCGGCGGCGAGGGTCGCGAGCGCGGCGGCTCCGGCGGCGAGGATGCGGTTCACGGGCGGTCTCCTTCTAAGCGCAGCGGTTCTGCGCCTCCACGCCTGAACCTCGGCTGACCGCCACGGCTGCTTTTGGGTTCAGCGACGGTCTGCGTCGCGGGGGTCGCCGACATGACGGTTCCTTAACTTGAGCGTGCCCCTGCGGCTTGCGATGACGAGCGGACCGGGGGTCGACTCGCATGCTGGTCATCGAAAAGCTGACGCACGTCTATGGAAACGGCGTGCGGGCGCTGGACGAGGTGAGCCTCACGGTTCCAACGGGGATGTACGGCCTCCTGGGACCCAACGGCGCGGGCAAGTCGACGCTGATGCGCTCGATCGCGACCCTGCAGACCCCGAGCTCCGGGGCCATCCGCTTCGGCGAGCTGGACGTGATCAAGGCGCCGGAGGCGCTCCGGCGGACGCTGGGCTATCTGCCTCAGGACTTCGGCGTCTACCCCCGGGTCTCCGCCTACGACATGCTGGACCACATGGCCGTGCTGAAAGGGATCAGCGGGGCGAAGGATCGCAAGCACACCGTCGAGACCCTGCTGCAGCAGGTGAACCTGTGGGGCGTGCGCAAGAAGGCGCTGGCGGGCTTCTCGGGCGGGATGCGACAGCGGTTCGGCATCGCGCAGGCGCTGATCGGCAATCCGAAGCTGGTCATCGTGGACGAGCCCACCGCGGGACTGGATCCGGAGGAACGCAACCGCTTCCTCAATCTGCTGGGCGAAATCGGTGAGAACGTCGTCGTCATCCTGTCCACCCACATCGTCGAAGACGTGGCGGACCTGTGCCCGCGCATGGCGGTGCTGGCCGGCGGGCGCATCCTGCGGGAGGGCGCGCCCTCCGAGCTGATGCGCGAGCTGGAAGGGCGCGTCTGGAGCAAGACGATCAACAAGGAGGAACTGGAGGTCCATCGGGCGCAGCACGAGGTGATCTCCACGCGGCTGTTCGCGGGGCGCACGGTGATCAACGTCCTGGCCGACAGCGCTCCGGGGCCGGGCTTCGAGTCGGTGCGAGGCGGGTTGGAGGACGTCTATTTCTCCACCCTGGCCGCCTCGCGACAGGCCGCTTCCGCCAAGGCGGCCTGAGCATGTTCGGCAAGATCGCGGGCTTCGAGCTCCGCTACCAACTGGGCCAGCCCGTCTTCCATGTGGTGGCCACCCTGTTCTTCCTGCTGAGCTTCGGCTCGGTGGCCAGCGAGTTCATCAGCGCGGGCGCGGGCGGCGCCGTCCACCGGAACGCGCCGTACATCATCGGCACGCTGATGCTGGGCTTCACCCTGTTCTACATGCTGGCGGCCGCGGCCTTTGTGGCCAATGTGGTGATCCGGGACGACGCAACGGGTTACGGTCCCATCGTGCGCTCCACGCCCGTGCGCAAGTTCGACTACCTCCTGGGGCGGTTCACCGGCGCGTTCGGGGCGGTGCTGCTGTCCTTCCTCGCCGTGCCGATCGGGATGATCGTGGGCACGCTGATGCCCTGGGTGGATCCCGAGCTTCTCGGACCGCTGCGCCCCGGCGACTATCTTTACAACCTTGTGCTCTGGGCGGCGCCGGGCCTGCTGCTGACCTCGTCGCTGTTCTTCGCCTTGGCGACCGTGACCCGGTCGATGATGTACACCTACCTCGGCGTGATCGCCCTGTTCGCGATCTACACGGTGGCCGGCAGCTACCTGGATCGGCCACAGTTCGAGGAGGCCGCGGCGCTTTTCGAGCCCTTTGGCAACGCCGCTTACGGCCAGGCGACCGAATACTGGACGCCCGCCGAGCGCAACAGCCGCAATGTCGCCCTCAGCGGGACGGTGATCGCCAACCGCTTGTTCGCCCTGGCGCTCAGCGTCGGGGCGCTGGCGCTCGCCTATGGGCTGTTCCGCTTCGAGGTGCAGGGCAAGGCGGCGCGTCGCAAGCAGAAGCTGGCCCGCCTGGAAGCCACCGACGCGCCCGCCGGGGCGGCCGGACCCCTGCCCATGCCGGCGTTCGGTCCCGCGACGGGCTGGGCGGTCCTGATCAAGCGCACCCGGTTCGAGCTGGGTCAGGTGTTCAAGAGCCCGGCGTTCTTGATCCTTCTGATCCTGGGCGTGCTCATGGCTGCGCTCATCCTGTGGACCCTGGGCGAGGCCTCCGGGACGCGGACCTACCCCGTGACCCGGATCATGATCCTGGGGATTGGCGGCGCGTTCGGCCTGCTGAACACCATCGTGGCCACCTACTATGCAGGCGAGCTGGTCTGGCGCGAGCGGGAGCGGCGTGTCCACGAGATCACCGACTCCAGCGCCGTGCCGGACTGGGCCTTCGTCCTTCCCAAGACGCTGGCCGTCTTTCTCGTCCTCTGCTCCCTCATGGTCGTCGGCGTGGTGACGGGGGTGGGCGTGCAGCTGGTCAGGGGCTTCACGGACGTCCAGCCGGGACAGTACCTGGGCTGGTACTTCCTGCCCGGGCTGTTCAGCGCTTTTTCACTCGCGGTCTTGGCGGTGTTCGTTCAGACGCTGTCGCCCAACAAGTTCGTCGGCTGGGGCGTGATGGTGCTCTACATCGTAGCCAGCATCGTCCTGTCGGTGCTGGGCTACGACCATCCGCTCTACAGCTACGGGACCACCTCGCCGGTGCCCCTGTCCGACATGAACGGGCAGGGCGACTTCCGGGCTCATGCGAGCTGGTTCGACCTGTATTGGACGGCCTTTGCGGTGCTGCTGCTGGTGCTGGCCTACGCCCTGTCTCGGCGGGGCGCCGAGACCCGCTACGGCCCGCAATTCCGGCGGCTGCCGATGCGCCTCAAGGGCCCGGCCGGCCTGATCGGCGCGACGGCCGCCGCGGCCTTTGTGGGGCTGGGCGCCTGGATCTTCGTCAACACTAACGTCTGGAACGAGTACCGCTCCAGAACGGACGAGGATCGCTTCCTGGCCGATTACGAGAAGACGCTGCTCCGCTTTGAAACCACGCCGCAGCCCGCCGTGACGGCCGTGCGGCTGAACGTCGAGCTGCACCCTCACGAACCCCGGGCCGTGACGCGCGGCGAATACCTGCTGGAGAACCGGACAGGCGCGCCTTTGCGGGAGGTCCATCTTCGCCGTCTGAACCGCGACCTGGAGCTGCGGTCGCTGACGGTTGAAGGTGCGCGCCAGAGCCGCCGCTTCGACAGATTCGACTACCGCATCTTCACCTTCGACCAGCCCTTGGCGCCGGGCGCGCGCAGCACCGTGCGCTTCGAGTCCGTGCTGGCCCAGCGTGGGTTCAGGGCGCGAGGCAATCTGCGGGAGGTGGCGGATAACGGCACCTTCATCAACAACTTCAGCTTTGCGCCCATGATCGGCATGGACCGATCGGACCTCCTGCAGGACCGGGCCAAGCGGCGGAAATACGGGCTGCCGTCCGAGCTGCGCATGGCCAGGCTGGAAGACCAGGGTGCGCGCGCCAGCAACTACTTCCCCGGGAACGCAGACTGGGTGAAGGCCGACATCACCGTTTCCACCGTGGCGGACCAGACCCCCCTGGCGCCGGGCTACAAGCTGTCGGACGCAGTCGCGAACGGCCGAAGGACCGCCCGGTTCGTGACGGAGGCGCCCATACTCCACTTCTTTTCGGTGCAGTCGGCGCGCTACGCCATCGAGCGGCGGAACCACGGGGGCGTGGACCTGGCCATCTATCACCACCCCGGGCACGAGTATAACATCGAGCGGATGTTGACGGCCCTTCGCACGGGGCTGGACTATTATCAGTCAGCATTCGGGCCTTATCAGTTCCGGCAGGCGCGGATCGTCGAATTTCCGTATGGGAACTTCGCCCAGGCGTTCGCGAACACCATGCCCTATTCGGAGAACGTCGGCTTCATCGCCGATCTGCGCGATCCGGAGAAGATCGACTACGTGACCTACATCACCGCGCACGAACTGGGGCACCAATGGTGGGCGCACCAGATCATCGGCGCCGACATGCAGGGGGCCACGACCCTGTCCGAGACCCTGGCCGCCTATTCGGCCCTGATGGTCATGGAGCGGCTGTATGGGCCGGACCAGATGCGTCGCTATCTCAAATACGAGCTGGATCAGTACCTGGCGGCGCGGGGGCGGGAGGTGGCCGAGGAGCTGCCGCTGATCCGCGTGGAGAACCAGGGCTACATTCATTACGAGAAGGGCTCCCTGGTGATGTACCTTCTCAAGGACCGCATGGGGGAGGCGAGGGTGAACCGGGCGCTCCGGCGCGTGCTGGAGGCCTATAAGTTCCAGGCCGCGCCCTATCCGAGTTCGGTCGATCTGGTGCGCGCCTTGCGGCAGGAAGCCGGGCCGGAGCACCAGGCGCTGATCACAGACCTGTTCGAGCGCATCACCCTCTACGACCTCAAGACCACGGAGGTGACTTCGCGGCGGCGGCCCGACGGTCGCTACGACGTCACGCTCACGGTGGAGGCGCGCAAGCTCTACGCCGACGGCCAGGGCGAGGAGACGGAGGCGCCGCTGAACGAGTCGCTGGACGTGGGGCTGTTCGCCGCCGAGGTGGGGAACAAGGCCTTCAACCGCGAGGACGTGATCCTGTTCGAACGCCGGCCGATTCGCTCGGGGCGGCAGACGCTCACCTTCATCGCCGACCGGGCGCCCGGCTGGGCGGGCGTGGACCCCTACAACAAGCTGGTGGACCGCAACTCGGGAGACAATTCACGCAAGGCGGGTTGAAGCAGCCGCGTGGCGGGGGACCTCGTTCGCGTGGCCGTTTCCCTGTGCTAGCCAGGGGTGGATGACGCCGCCGCCCCCCAGCGACTCCGCCGAGCTCACGCCCGCCTTGAACATCCCCGGCGGCCCCGCCGCCCGGCCCAGCCTGTTCGACTTTCCGAGTTCATTGAACGGGAAGCTGCTGTTCGATGTGTTCAGCGGCGGCGTCGCCATCTTCGAATGAGACATGCGCTCGCCTTTGGCTTGTTGCTGGCCACCGGCGCCTGCGCGGCCGTTCCGCGCCCGATACCACCAACGGCGGCGTCTGGCGCAGTCAGTGATCCCTGCCGTTCCCAAGCCCGGCCGGAATGGTCCCTGCGGCGCCGGGTCGTCCACTTGGCGGGGTGCGAATGGACGGCGTTCGGGCGTCAAAGCGTGTTGCTGGACCGCGGCTGGCCCGAGGCGCAGGTCGCCTTCGGCCCTGACGAGGATGCGCTGTCGGTGTGGGCCCGCGTTGGCGGTTACTGGGACGTGGCCGACCCCGGCCACGCTGCGGAGGCGCGCGCCGCCGCTGCCAGCGCGCCCTCCCGCGAGCTCTGGCCCGCTTGGCGCCGGCCCTGGTCCGCCGCCTTCATCAGCTGGGTCATGCGCACCGCCGGAGCGCCCGACTTCACGCCGGACCCCGCCCATGCGGACTACCTCCGCGCCTCGCTGGAGCGGAGGCCGGAGTCGGTGGTCGACCTTGCAGCCTATAAGCCCGTCGCGGGTGATCTCATCTGCGCCGGCCGCGGATCGGGCCCCCGGGACGCGCCGGAGTTCCTGCGCCGCCTGCGCGAGGAGCGGAGCTTCTTCCCTTCGCACTGCGACGTCATCGTGGACGTCGGTCCCGACGCGCTCACTCTGATCGGCGGCAACGTCAAGAACGCCGTCGCGGCCACGGTCACGGCCGTGACCGTGGGCCGTGTTCCGCCCGCGACCACCCGATCGTGGGCGGTCGCGCTACGGCTGGCCGAGCCGCCCGATCCCTGCGCCGCACTGCGGCCGGGACCGAACTGTCAGCCTTAGCGACGACGCGTGGGGCGCGCTTCGCCGCTGTCGGCCATGGGGGACCAATCGCTACGCTTGGCGGGCGCGCTCGTGTCGCGGCCGTAGCCGTTCGCCTTGGACGGCGTGGGCCGCGGGGCCCGGCCGAAATCGCCGGTGGGCTTGGCCGCCTGGGTCTGGCGGTGTCCGAAGCTCGGACGCGCCTCGCCGCTCGCGGGTGCGAGACGCGAATCGCGGCCGCCCTCCGGGCGCGCCCGGCCCCGCTTGCGCTGGGCCTGTTTGGCGGCCCGCTGCGGCTCCGGACGCCCTTCCGGCAGGGGCCGGCTCTGGTCGACCCGGCGATCCTCGGCGGGAATGGCGAGCTTGGTCAGCTTCTCGATGTCCCGCAGCAGCCCGCGCTCGGTCACATCGCAAAGCGTGATGGCCACGCCCTCAGCCCCGGCGCGCGCGGTGCGGCCGATGCGGTGAACATAGGCTTCCGGCACGTTGGGCAGCTCATATTGGAAGACGTGGGTCACGTCCTCCACATCGATCCCGCGCGAGGCGATGTCGGTGGCGATCAGCGACTGAACCTTGCCCGCCTTGAACTCGGCCAGGGCCCGTTCGCGCTGCCCCTGGCTCTTGTTGCCGTGGATGGCCACGGCGTTCAGGCCGGCCTTGTCGAGGTACTGGGTCAGCTTGTCGGCGCCGTGCTTGGTGCGGGTGAACACCAGCGCGCGTTTCACGTCGCGTTGCGCCAGCAGTTCAACCAGCAGGTCCTTCTTAGCGCCGGCCTCGATGTGGAAGACCTTTTGGGCGATCTTCTCCACCGTGGTGGCCTGAGGCGTCACGCGCACCTCCTGCGGATTGCGCAGGATCTCGCCCGCGAGCGCCGCGATGGCCGGCGGCATGGTGGCCGAGAAGAACAGGTTCTGACGGTCGGACGGGAGCTTTCGGACGATCTTCTTGATCGGCTCCATGAAGCCCAGGTCCAGCATCTGGTCCGCTTCGTCCAGCACCAGAGCATGGGTGTTGTCGAGCTTCACCGTGCCCTGGCTCATATGGTCGAGCAGGCGGCCGGGGGTGGCCACAAGCACGTCCACGCCGGGAGCCAGCGCCTTGATCTGGGCGCCGTACTTCACGCCGCCCACGAACACGGCCACGGTCACGCCCATGTTCTTGCCATAGACGCGGAAGCTGTCGGCGATCTGGTTGGCCAACTCGCGCGTGGGCGCCAGCACCAGGATGCGCGGCGTGCGGCGTTCGGGACGGCCGCCCGTCGCGCCCAGGCGGTGAAGCAGCGGCAGGGCGAAGGCGGCCGTCTTGCCGGTGCCCGTCTGGGCGATGCCCAGCAGGTCCTTGCCGGCCAGCACGGGCGGGATCGCCTGCGCCTGGATCGGGGTGGGGGTCTCATAGCCTTCGGCGGCGAGCGCTTTGAGAAGCGGCGCGCCTAGGCCGAGGTCGGAAAAAGTCTGCACGGTCATGCTTTCGCGTAGGAGCGCGCGCCGCCTGTCCTCTGGGGACTCAAGGCGTGCGGGCGCGGGGTGGAGAACGCCCCGCGTGTCCAGGCGTCGTATGATCAGGAGGATCGGGCGTTCAGACCGTGGGCGGCTCCATTCAGAGCGCCCTCACGCGGGTCGAACACCGGTGTCGCCAGTGCGGCGAGACAGGAATGTAGGGGCGGAACCTTAAAATGTCCATACCCCGGACTCGGGTATTCGGTTCTGCTACCAACCGCCCGTGTTCGGCATGGACGCCCAGGGCTCGGCTGCGGGCAGGCTTTCGCCCTTTTGCAGCAGTTCGATCGAGATGCCGTCCGGCGAACGCACGAAAGCCATGTGGCCGTCGCGCGGCGGCCGGTTGATGGTCACGCCCTTGGCCTGCAGGTGCGCGCAGGTCGCGTAGATGTCATCCACCAGATAGGCGAGGTGGCCGAAATTCCGCCCGCCGGTATAGCTCTCCGGATCCCAGTTGTAGGTCAGCTCAACCATGGGAGCCTTGGTGGACCGGGCCGCGTCCATGTCCTCCGGAGCGGCCAGGAAGACCAGGGTGTAGCGGCCCTTCTCGTTCTCCAGGCGGCGGACCTCCTGTAGGCCCAGGCCGTCCCGCCAGAAGTCGAGGGCCGCGTCCAGGTCGGCCACGCGAACCATGGTGTGCAGATATCGCATGGTCGGCGCTCCCTTTCCGAGGCTCGCGAGTTAACATCGGGAGAGGCTGGTGCAAGCGGAGGCGAAGGTGAAACGGTGGGTTCTGGCGGGCCTGGCGACCGTGGCGGCGGCGGGCTGCGCACCCGTGGACCCGGCGACGCCCGGCCGAGCGGCTTCGGCCCCGGCGCGGCAGTGCTTCAATGCTCGAAATGTGAACGGCTTCCAGGTGGTCGACGACCGCGCGGTTGACCTCAACGTGGGCGCCAACCGCGTTTTCCGACTCCAGCTGCTCGGAACGTGTCCGGACGTCCGTGACGCGGTGGGCGTAGCCGTGCGCACGCGCGGCGGCTCCAGCTATGTCTGCGAGGACAATGACGTGGAGCTGCTGGTTCCCGCCCAGACGGGACCGCGCGTGTGCCCGGCCGTAGACCTGCGCCAGCGCACACCCGAGGAGCTCGCGGCCGAACGCGCAGTGGGCCGCTGACCTATTCGGCCGCCATGAGCGGCAGGTCCTCCTGCACCAGCTCGGCGTAGACGCCCATGGGGTCCAGGCCGAGCACGGCCAGCTTCACCGGCCCCCAGGCATGCCGGTGGATGGGCGTCACGCCCCGCTCGAGCAGGGCGCGCGCATGGACGGCCGCGCGGTAGCCCTTGTGCGACGCGAAGCCGTAGCCCGGGTATTCGACGTCGTACGCGGCCATGACCCGGTCCCGCTCCACCTTGGCCAGGATCGAGGCGGCGGCGATGGAGCGCGACAGTCCGTCGCCGCCCACCACCGTCTTGACCGTGCAGGGCAGGGCGAAAGGATAGTTGCCGTCCACCAGGGCGCAGGCCGGCTTCACCGCCATGGCCTCCACCGCGCGGCACATGGCCAGTCCCGTGGCGTGCAGGATGTTGAGTGAGGCGATCTCCTCGACCGTGGCGAACCCCACTCCCCAGGCCACCGCCTTTTTCTTGATCTCCAGTTCGAGCGCTTCGCGCGTTTTCGCATTCAGCTTCTTGGAGTCGTTGAGTCCCTTGGGGGCCCGCTTGGGATCGAGCACCACCGCCCCGGCGTACACGGGCCCGGCCCAGGGGCCGCGCCCCGCCTCGTCCACCCCGCAGACCAAGCCGTCGCATTCGCGCTCGAGCAGGAAGTGGGGCGGGCGGGGGCGGGCCATGGGGCCCGACTAGCGCCCGAGGCGAGTCGGAGAAAGCGCGGCAGGGCGCCTCACCCGCATGAAAAAGGCCGCCCGCGGCTGCGGACGGCCTCCTCAAGTTTATCGCCGACTTAGTAGCCGTACGGATAGTAGGTCCGGCGCGCCCGGCGGCTCGAATAGCCGTAGCCGTAGCTCGACTGGCCGTAGCCGTAGCTCGACTGGCCATAGCCGTAGTGGGGCTGGCTGTAGCCGTACTGGGGTTGGCTGTAGCCGTACTGGGGCTGGCTGTAGCCATAGCTGCGTTGCGAGTAGCCGTAGCTGGGCTGGCTGTAACCGTAGCCGTACGGCTGGCTGTAGCCGTAGCTGGGCTGGGCGTAGCCGTACGAAGGCTGGCTGTAGCCGTAAGACCCGCCGTAGCCAGAGCCCTTGCCCACCTGGGAGCCCACGATGGCGCCAAGAGCGCCGCCGATGATGGCCCCTTCGGTGCGGTTGCCACGACGGGCGACGTTGGAGCCGACAACGGCCCCGATGCCGCCGCCGACCACCGCTCCAGCCACCACACGGCCGGAACGGTCGTAGTCGTAGCCATTGTAGTAGCCCTGGGCGGAGGCGGCGGTCGCCCCCGTAAGGGTCAAGCCGAGGACGGCGGCGCCGGCCAGGGCGGAACGAGCGAAGTTCATTCTGGACTCCCGATCTAGATCAGAGCTTAGCGCCACCGGCCGTCGGGCTGGAGGCAAACGGAACGGCCGCCGGCGATCGCCTTGCAGGCGGGCCGCGAATAGCCGGGCTGGTAAGCGTAGGCTCGGTGCTGAGCCTGGCGGTAGGCGGCCTGGCAGCCGGTCCGACGACCGATCTCCTGACCCGCGGCCGCCCCGGCGAGAGCGCCAAGCGCCTTGCCTTCCTGCTTCGTGTTGTCGGCGGCGATCCTGCCGCCCAGGAAGTAGCCGGCCACCGCGCCCACGCCGCCGCCGACGATGCGGTGGTTGCGCTGGGTTGGCCCGCAGGGGTTGGACAGGTAGGGCGCAGCTTGCGCGGCGGCCACGCCCGGCAGGGCCACGGTGGCGGCGGCGGGAGCGACGACGGTCGCAGCCGCGGCCAATAGGCTGAGCGTCTTGCGCATGGTTCGATCTCCTCTTCGTTTCCGGAACCGCTTTGGGCGGCGTCGAGGATGGGTTTAGAGGTCCCCGCCTGAACGCCGTTTGAGCGTGCCGTTCATACTTGTTCACCTTGTCGGAGGACCGATGCGAAGCACGAGCCGCCGTCGCCCTACACAACGCCCAAGCTCGGCTCCGGCTCCTGCGACGCAAGCGCGCGAAGTCGAGATCGCGGCGATGGGTGCGCAAGGTGACGGGGTGGCGGAGGAGGGCGGCTTTGTCCCGTTCACCCTTCCCGGCGAGCGGGTGCAGGCGGGGTTCGCCGGAGATCGGGGCGAACTGCTGGAGCTGCTCCGGCCCAGTTCCCACCGCGCCGAGCCTCCCTGTCCACACTTCTTCGCCTGCGGCGGTTGCGCCCTGCAGCACTGGGCGCACGAGCCCTACCTGCAGTGGAAGGCCGAGCAGGTCCGGCTGGCGCTGGCTCGTGAGCGGTTGGAATGCGAGATGCTCCCCGCCTACGCCGCGCCGCCCTGGTCGCGGCGGCGCTTCGCCCTGCACGCCCGGCGTGGGGCCGGGCCGAACGAAGCGCGCCTGGGCTACAAGGCGCGACGGTCGTGGGATCTGGTCGAGATCGAGACCTGCCCGATCAGCGACAGGCGGCTGGTCGAGGCCCTGCCGGCGCTGCGGCGTCTGGCCGCTCCCTTCCTGGAGCATCCCAAGAGCGCGCCGACGCTCCACGTCACCCTGACCGAGACCGGACTGGACGTCGATGTGACGGGCGTGGAGCGCAAGAGCGGCGGCCTGTCCGCCCCCGCCCGCCGCCGCGCCGCCGAGGCCGCCTCCGCAGCCGGCTTCGCCCGGGTGACCATGAGCGGCGAGGTCGTCTACGGCGCTCGGCCCCCGGTGGTGCGGCTGGGTCCGGCCAGCGTGACCCTGCCGCCCGGCGCCTTTCTGCAGGCGGTGCCCGGCGCTGAGGCGGCCATAGCGGCCGACGCGGTGGAGGCCGTCGCGGGCGCACGGCGGGTGCTGGACCTGTTCTGCGGTGTGGGCACGTTCAGCTTCCGCCTGGCGGAGCGCGCCACGGTTCACGCGGTGGACAGCGCGCCTGAAGCCGTCGCCGCGCTCAGGGCCGCCGTGGGCGCCACGCCGGGCCTGAAGGCGCTCACCGCGGAGGTGCGCGACCTCGACCGCCGCCCGGTGCTGGCGATGGAGTTGAAGAAAACCGATGCGGCCGTGTTCGACCCGCCCCGGGCGGGCGCCGCGGCCCAGGCCGCCGAGCTCGCCCGGGCGCCCAGCCTGCAGACCGTCGTGGGGGTGTCGTGCAACCCGGCCACCTTCGCCCGCGATGCGCGCCTCCTTGTGGACGGCGGCTTCACCCTGGCGCGCGTGCGCCCGGTGGATCAGTTCCTGTGGTCACCCCATATGGAACTGGTCGGCGTCTTCATCCGGTAAGCCCTGCCTTGAGCGATCAACCCCGCCCCGCCTTCACCGCTGACGTGGCCAGCCAGCGCGTGCGCTCCTTGACGCGGGCCGCCTGGTACGCCGGCGCGGCCGCGGCCGGGCGCCTCATCGTCCGCCCGGAGCTCGGGGGCGAACCGGAAGCCAGGCTCGACATGCCGGCGCCCTCCCGCGCAGCCATCCGCCGCGCCTATGGCGAAGCCTTCGCCAAGGACGCCCGGGACGTCGCCACGGGCCTGTACCCCGCCGCGCCCGACGGGGTGGAGCCGCTCAAGGCCGTGCGCAGCGCCGCCGATGTGATCGCTGACGCTCGCGCCGTGGAGGCCCGCCGCCGCCGTCAGGGCGGAACCGAAGCCCGCGCCGAAGCCGGTTCGGACGCCTTTCCCACCTACTACCGCCAGAATTTCCACTTCCAGTCCGGGGGCTGGTTCACGGCCGACAGCGCCCGCCGCTATGAAGATCAGGTCGAGACCCTGTTCGCCGGCGCCGCCGGCCCCATGCGCCGCCGCGCCCTTTCGCTGCTGGCCCGCGCCTGGCGCGGGCGCGACCACCGCGGGCTGCGCGTGCTGGACCTCGCTTGCGGCTCGGGCGCTTTTCTCGCCGACCTGCGGCGCACCTTTCCGCGGGCGCACCTTGCGGGTCTCGACCTCTCGCCCGCCTACCTCGCGGAAGCCCGCAGCCGCTCGGGCGTGGCGGCGAGGGTGCAAGCCCCGGCCGAGCGGCTTCCCTTCGCCGACGGCAGCCTGGACGCCGTCACCTGCGTTTATCTGTTCCACGAACTGCCCCCGCGCGTGCGCCCCCAAGTAGCCGGCGAGATCGCTCGCGTGCTCAAGCCCGAGGGCGTCTTGGCCCTGGCCGACTCCGTCCAGGGCGGCGACGAGCCGGAGCTTCGCCGCATGCTGCAAAGCTTCCCGGCCTATTTCCACGAGCCCTATTACGGGTCCTACCAGGAGCTGGACGTGCCGGCCCTGTTCGCCGGGGCGGGGCTGACGTTCGAAGGGTCGGACAAGGCCTTCCTGACCAAGGCCTGGCTGTTCCGGAAGTAGAGCGCTGCCCGCAGCGCATCCCCACAGGTCGTCACCCTCGCACCTGTTCCGAGGGCCCAGGGTTGAGCGAGCCGTGCCCACCGAAGCGGACCTACTGCAGCGCCCGCCTCGACTTTCCGCTTAGCCGGATCCTGGGCCCTCCGACCAAGTCCGGGGGTGACGTCCTGTTTGGTGCTGGCGTTCGGAACGGGTCCCGCGCGGCGAGATCGGTGATCGACGTACAGCTCAAAACAGCGCCAGTTGATCGCCCGGCTTTTCCGGCACGCGGAACTGCTCCAGGTCCAGCGGCGCCCAGTTCCGGTTCAGCCCAAATCGCGTGCACGCCAGCTGGAAGCGTTGCGCGATCAGCTCCGCGATCGGCCCTCCGCCCGTCTGCCGCTTGCGCCATTGCGGGTCGTAGTCCCGCCCACCGTGCATCTGCCGCACCAGCGACATCACGCGTCGCGCCCGGTCCGGCCGCTCCAGCTCCAGCCATTCCCGGAACAGGTCCTTGATCTCCAGCGGCAGCCGCAGAGCCACATAGCCGGCGTTCACCGCCCCGGCCTCGGCCGCCCGCTCCAGCACCGCCTCCAGTTCGTGGTCGTTCAGGCCCGGGATCACGGGCGCGAACATCACCGTCACCGGACAGCCCGCCGCCGCCAGCCGCCGGATCGCCTCCAGCCGCCGCTCGGGCGTGGCCGCCCGCGGCTCCATCGCCCGCGCCAGCTTGCGATCCAAGGTGGTCACGCTGACCGCCGCTCGGGCCAGGTTCGCCTGCCCCATGGGCCCCAATATATCCAGGTCCCGCGTGATCGCCTGCGACTTGGTGATGATGGAGAAGGGGTGCCGGAAGCGCTCCAAGGTCTCCAGAATCTCGCGCGTGACCCGCAAGTGGCGCTCCGCCGGCTGGTACGGATCGGTGTTGCCGCCGATCTGGATGTTCTGGACCCGGTACCGCGCCCTGCTCAGCTCGGCGGCCAGAAGGCGCCCTGCGTCCGGCTTGAAGAACAGCTTGCTCTCGAAGTCCTGCCCGGGGCTCAGCCCCATGTAGGCGTGTGCCGGACGAGCGTAGCAATAGACGCAGCCATGCTCGCACCCCCGGTAGGGGTTGATCGACTGGTTGAAGCTGATGTCCGGGCTGTCGTTGGTGGTCAGGATCACCCGCGCCGTTTCGGCCGTAACCGTGGTGCGGAGTGGGGCGGGCGCTGAATCGCCTTCCCGCCAGCCATCGTCGAAGTTCTCTCGCTCCAGGCTTTCGTACCGCCCGGAAGCGTTGGACCGCGCGCCGCGTCCTTTTTGGGCCGGAGCAGGGGAGGACGGGAGCATGCAGGAAATGTACCCGAGTCCCAGAACAAAACAAGAACCTAGTCCGGCAGGTCGTGAGGTGGCTCAAAGTCTGGGTGCGAGTTCGACGTGCAGGGCGGTGGGCCCGGCACACGGGGTCCCCCGAGCCGGGCGACGCTGCCCTTGGTCGAACAAGCTGGATAGACATCCTGAGCCTCAGCCTGTCGAAGGACGAGCATGACGGGCCCGATTTCGGTGATCATCCCAACGCTGAACGGCGCCGCGAGCTTGGCCGACTGCCTGCGAGCGCTGGATGGGCCGCTCGTGCACGAGGTGATCGTCGTCGACGCCGGCTCGTCCGACGACACCCGGAAGGTCGCCGAGCAGGCCGGGGTCCGCGTTCTCGGTCCCCTCCCGCCCTCGCGCGGCGGGCAGCTCCGCGCGGGTTGCGCCGTGGCGAGGGGCGAGTGGCTGCTCGCGCTGCACGCCGACACCCGTCTCGCGCCGGACTGGGCCGAGGCGGCCGGGCGCCATCTCGCGAATTGGTCGGGCCGGGCGGGCTGGTTCACCTTCGCCCTCGACGATCCTCGCCCGGTGGCCCGTCTCTGGGAAGTCGGAGTGGGGCTGCGCAGCCGTCTGGGCTGGCCCTACGGCGATCAGGGTCTGCTGATCTCCCGCCCGCTTTACGAGGAGGTTGGCGGCTACCGCGACCTGCCGCTCATGGAGGATCTGGATATCGTCCGCCGTCTCGGGGCCAAGAGGTTGCGCGGCGTCGGCGCTCGCGCGCTCACCAGCGCGGAGCGCTACCAGCGGAACGGCTACCTCAAGCGAGGCCTGCGCAACTGGGCCCTGGTCAGCCGATGGCTGGCCGGCGCCGACCCCAAGGACCTCGCCCGGAGCTATCGCCGGTGAACCGGCCGACCCTGATCGTCTTCGCGCGCGCACCCGCGGTGGGCGTCGGCAAGACACGCCTGGCGCGCGACGTGGGCCGGGTCGAGGCCTGGCGGGCCTATCGCGCCATGAGCCTTCCGCTGATCCGGAGTCTCGCCCGCGATTCGCGCTGGCGCACCGTGGTGCGGATGGCCCCGGACCGCGCCTCTTGGCCGGGCGTGGAGAGCGAAGGGCAGGGCGGGGGCGGCCTGGGTGAAAGGCTTCAGGCCGCCTTTCGGGCGCACGCGCGGGGCCCGGTCGCGGCGGTCGGCGCCGATGCTCCGGACGTCACCCCCGAACGGGTCTGGCGCGCCTTTCAGCAGACCAAACGCGCCGGCGTCGTCCTGGGCCCGGCGGAGGACGGCGGCTTCTGGATCCTGGCCATGGACGCCCGCCGCGCCCGCACGGTCCGCTTTCCCGGCGTGCGCTGGTCCAGCCCGTACGCCCTGGCCGACACCCGCGCCGTGCTGGGCGGTCGCGCTCTACTGCTGGAGACCCTGCTGGACGTCGACACCGGCGAAGCGCTTCGGCGTTGGCGCCGCGTCCAGCCGCGGATCGATCGTAGCCGCGCCTGAAGCCACCGCGTCCAGCGTAGCGGAATCGCGGCCGAACAGCCGGCGATAGATCCAGTAGTTGGCCATGACGCGCTCGACGTAATTGCGCGTCTCGGCGTAGGGCAGGCTCTCGATGTGCATGAGTACGTCGTCGTCAGCGCCCAGCTTGCGCCGCGTGCTGAGCACCGCGCCCCGCCCCCCGTTGTAGGCGGCCAGCGCGCGAAGAAGATCGCCCTCCACCCCGGCCTGGCGCAGCAGCTGCGCCAGATAGGTCTGCCCCAGGCGCAGGTTGAACGCGGGGTCGTGCAGCGGGGACGGATCGGCCCGCAGTCGTGGATCCCCGGCCACCTCCGCCGCCGTGGCGGGCATCAGCTGCATCAGCCCGCTCGCTCCTACCCGGCTTCCCGCCCGTGGGTTGAACCGGCTTTCCTGGCGCACCACCGCATAGACCAGCGCCGGGTCCAGGGTGAACCCGCCCTGCGGCCGCAGGTCCGGCGTAGGGAAGTCCGCGGGCCGGAACCGCCCGCCGTCCTCACCCAGCGGCACGCCCGCACTCGAAGCCAGCGCCAGCCAAGCCTGCCGTCCTGTTTCGTCCCTGGCCGAAGCCAATCCCAGCCGCAGCTCCGCCGCGGCGTCCTCCAACTCGCCCACCTGCACCAACGCGGCGGCTCGCCGAGCCCGCGCTTCCTTGGCCACCAGAGGGGCGAGGTCCACGAGCTCCGTCACCCGGGCCGCCTCCACCAGCTCGGCGGGGGGCGGCGCGATCTCCGGCTCCAGCCCCAGCTGGCGCTCCGCGATCAAACCGTAGAAGGTGGTCGGATAGGCGGCGGCCTGTCGCAGGAACTCCGGCGCCATCTCCGGCGAGCCTCCGGCCGTGGCGGCCCGCGCCGCCCAGAACCCGCCCGCAGCCCGCAGCCAGGGACTCTCCGACCCGTCCCGCGCCACGGCGGCGAAGCGGCGCAGCGCCTCCTCGAACCGGCCCATGCGAAAGGCCGCCAGCCCAGCGATCCAGGTCTCCCCCGAGGCCGCCGCCGCCTGGTAGGCCGCTCGGGTCTCGCCCGAGTAGAACAGTTCCCGCGCGCTCCGCCCCGCGGCGCTCGGGCCCTCGGCTGCAGGCCGGGGTCGCCCCACCAGATCGGCCCAGCGTCGGGCGCCGCCTACCGCGGCGGGCCGGGCGGGCTCCGGAGCCCCAGCCGGTTTACGCTGCAGCGCCAGGGCATGCACCCGGGCCGCCTCCGGGTGCTCACCATAGCTCTCCAGCCAGGCCGCAAGCTCGGAGTACGTCGCCTTGTGATCGGGGCTGAGCAGCTTTCGCAGCTGCAGGTGGCCGCGCAGGGACGGGTCGGAGGCCTGCGCCGCGTGCGTCTCCGCCGCAGCGAACTCGCCCTGCTCGGCCGCCGCAAACGCGGCCGCATAGATCTGGGCGTCCCAGGGCGACAGCGGCTTGGGCGCCGTCTGGGCCTGAGCGCCCGTGGCCAAGGCGGCCACGCCGACGGTCAGCAGCAGGGATCGGATAAACCGCATGCCTGCCGGCTTAGTTCAACAGGGTTGACGTCCCGTTCACCCTTCCGGTTCGCCCTCCAGCCGGGCTGCGAGCGCCAGCAGGTCGGCCCAGAACAGCTTCTTGCTGCGCGGCTGGCGCAACAGGAATCCCGGGGACAGGCTCGCAAGCGCCGGCGTCACGGAGGCGCCGTCGTCCGCCGCACGCTCGAACCAACGTCCGCGCAGCCCGAGGATCCCCCCTTCCTGCCGCAGCAGCGACCGCACCGGCCCCGCCCCCAGCAGCAGCAGCGCCTGCGGCCGCACCAAGCCGATCGCCCGGTCGAGGAACGGCTCCAGCACCGCCTGCTCGTCGGCCGTGGGCGCCCGGTCCCCCGCCGGTCGCCAGAACACCGTGTGCGTCAACAGCGCCCGCTCCCCCAGGCCGGCCGCCGCCAGCGCCCGGTCCAGCAAGGCGCCCGCACGCCCCGCGAAGGGTCGGCCGGCCGCCTCGTCGTCCGCCCCCGGCGCCTCGCCCACCACCATCACGGCCGCGTTCGGCGGTCCTCGAAAGCTCACCGCGGCCCGGCTCCCTCGGCGCAGGGTGGAGCCGTCAAAGGCCCCGATCGCCGCGGCCAGCGCGTCCAGGCTTTCGCAGGCCAGCGCCGCTTCTCGCGCCCGCGCGGCGCCTTCGGCAACATCCGGTCCTGCCGGCGGGAGCACGGCGGGCGCCACCGCATCCGGCGGCGGCGCCTTGGCTCGCAGCCTCTCGGCGGCCTCCAGCGTCCGGTCGTGCGGCTGGTCGTCGGTGAGTTCCGCCACACCCGCGTCGCGCCAAAAGGCGAGCAGGCTTTCCAGCGCGCGGGGGTCGGGGGCCGGGCTCGGCGTCATCGGGGCAGCATAGGCCGGACGCGCTGGGAGCGCAGCCCGTTCCGTCGTCCCTTGCTCCCGCCCCCTGCGGCTCCGATAAGGCGGGCTGGGTGACGGAGCGGATCATGGCTTTCGACGCGGAGATCGAGCGCGAGTCGATGGAGTACGACGTCGTGATCGTGGGCGGCGGGCCGGCGGGCCTGGGCGCCGCGATCCGGCTCAAACAGCTCGCCGCCGCCGCTGGGGCCGAGGTTTCGGTGGCCCTGGTCGAAAAGGGCTCTGAGATCGGGGCTCATATCCTCTCCGGCTGGGTGTTCGACCCCGGCGCGCTGAACGAGCTCTTCCCCAACTGGCGCGAACTGGACGCTCCCGTGGGCCAGCCGGTCACCAAAGAGAAGTGGCTGGTTCTGGGCCCGCACGGCGA
Organism: Pseudomonadota bacterium; assembly: GCA_019348195.1. Taxonomy (GTDB): domain Bacteria; phylum Pseudomonadota; class Alphaproteobacteria; order Caulobacterales; family Caulobacteraceae; genus JAHWJX01. Next base: position 26,984 of record JAHWJX010000009.1, read on the forward strand.
GCTCGACATCTCCTGGGCTCCCATGCCGCCTTTCATGAGCAACCACGGCAACACGGTGGGCTCGCTGGGCACCTTCTGCCGCTGGCTGGCTGAGCAGGCGGAAGGCCTGGGCGTGGAGATCTACCCCGGCATGGCCGCGTCCGAGGTCGTCTATGGCCCGGACGGCGCCGTGAAGGGCGTGGTGGCCGGCGTTTTCGGGATCGGCAAGGACGGCCAGCCCAAGCCCGACTTCCAGCCCGGCCTGGAGCTCCACGGCAGGTACACCCTGCTGGCCGAAGGGGTCCGCGGCTCGCTCTCCAAACTGGTGATCGAGAAGTTCGGCCTGGACCAGGGCCGCGACGTGCAGAAGTACGGCATCGGCATCAAGGAGATCTGGCAGGTCCCGGACGAGGCTTTCCAGCCCGGCCTCACCCTGCACAGCTTCGGCTGGCCCCTGGACGCGAAGACCGGCGGGGGCGGCTTCTGCTACCATTTCGGCGACAACTATGTGTCGATCGGGTTCGTGGTGCATCTGAACTACCGCAACCCATACTTGTCGCCTTTTGACGAGTTCCAGCGGTGGAAGCTCCACCCCTCGATCCGGCCCTATATCGAGGGCGGAAAACGCATCGCCTACGGGGCCCGCGCCATCAGCGAGGGCGGCTACCAGTCGGTGCCCAAGCTCAGTTTCCCGGGGGGCGCCCTAGTGGGCGACGCCGCAGGTTTTGTGAACGTTCCCAGGATCAAGGGCAGCCACAACGCGCTCAAAACGGGCATGCTGGCCGCCGAACAGGCCTTCGCCGCCCTTCAGGAGGGCCGGGGCGGAGACGACCTGACCGGCCTCGACGAGGCCTACCGCCGCTCCTGGGTCGCCAAGGAGCTCAAGGCCGTTCGCAACGTCAAGCCGTTGTGGTCCAAGCTGGGGACGCTGGGCATCGGTCTGGCCGGCGTGGATATGTGGACCACCCACCTGCTGCGCGGCTTCTCGCCCTTCGGCACGTTGAAGCACGGAAAGACGGATGCGGCCTCCACCGAGCTGGCGGCCAAGCACAAGCCGATCACCTATCCCAAGCCGGACGGCGTGATCACCTTCGACAAGCTCTCCTCGGTCTTTCTGTCCAACACCAATCACGAGGAGGACCAGCCCAGCCACCTCAAGCTGCGCGATCCCTCCATCCCCATTTCGGTCAACTTGCCCAAGTACGCGGAGCCCGCCCAACGCTACTGCCCCGCGGCCGTCTATGAGGTGGTGGCCAATGAGGACGGCTCGGACCCACGCTTCGTGATCAACGCCCAGAACTGCGTTCACTGCAAAACCTGCGACATCAAGGATCCGTCGCAGAACATCGTCTGGACCACGCCGGAAGGCGGGGGCGGGCCCAACTACCCGAACATGTGAGATAGGCCGTCATGCGCTCCGCCCCGCTTCTCGCCGTTCTGCTCGCCGCCTCCTCCCTGGCCGGCTGCGCCGGCGGGGCCGCCACAGGGGTTCAGGCGCGTGTGGAGCGCGACCGCCAGCTGATGACGGTGGGGCAGGGGCGCTCGCCCTATGGTTTGTTTCTCGCGGGCGAGGCCGCTTTGGCCGCGGGCCGCGCCGAAGAAGCCGCCGCCTTGTTCGCGCGGGCCAGCGCGGGATCGCCGGACAACGGCGTGATCCGCGGCCGGGCGCTGGCCGCCGCCCTGACCGCGGGCGACATGGACCGCGCGGCCCGTTTGGCCGCCCAGCTTGAGCCGACGGACGCGACCGCCTCCACCTTGGGCCGCCTGGCGCGCGCGGTGGATGCGCTGGCCGACGACCGTGCCCGCGAAGCCTACGCCCTGCTCTCAAGCGGCGGGAGCGAACCGCCCCATGGACTCGCCGCGGAGATACTCAAACCCTGGGCCGCCGCCGCCTCGGGCGATCTGGCCGCGGCCCTGGCGCCCCCGCCCGTCCCCGCCGCGCCGCTGAGCGTCTCGCCTGGCCAGAGCGCCGCCCCGGCGAGGGCCTCCGTGGGTCAACTCGCCGAGACGCTCAACCAGGGCGGTCGCCTGATCCTGCTGGAGCGGGCCGGGCGCTTCGGGGAAGCGGACGCCCTTGTGATGGCGCTGAACCCCGTCGAGGCGAGCCCCAATCAGGTGATCAGGGCTGGCGCCTATCTCGAGCGGCGTCGCCGCCGTCCCGAAGCCGTGGCCCTTTACCAGCGAGCGCTGGACCGTAATCCCGGCGAGCGCGCGTTGCTGGGCGCGCTCGCGCGAGCCCAGGGGGGACGACCTGCGCCCGCCGCCCCGTCGCTGAAAGCGGGCGCGGCCGAAGCCATGTTGATTCCCGCCCAGGCCTTCGCCGGCGGACGTCAGTTCGAGACCGCCCTGGCCTACGCCCGGATGGCGCTGCACCTCGATCCGCAGTTCGACCAAGCCCGCGTGCTGGTGGGCGACTTGGCGGCTGCGTCCGGCGACGTGGATGGCGCCCGCCGCGCCTACCTGGCCCTCAAGCCCGCTTCGGACCTCTACCCCGGCGCCCGCTCGCGGCTGGCCCTCCTGCTCAACGACAACGGCCGTAAGGCCGAGGCCTTGAACCTCATCCGCGAAGCCGCCGCCGCGGCTCCGGAGGACGGCTCGGTCCTGACCGCCTATTCCGCCCTCCTGGCCGAGAACGGCCGGGAGGGGGAGGCCGCCGACGTCTTCGACCGCGCGCTCGCCAGCGAGCGGGGTCGGGGCGACTGGCGCCTGTGGTGGTTGCGAGGTTCCGCGCGCCAGCGCGCCGGACGCTGGCCCGAAGCCGAACGGGACCTCCAGGAGGCGCTGCGGCTGGCTCCCAACGAACCGGAGATCCTGAACAGCCTGGGTTACAGCTGGATCGACCGCGGCGAGCGGCTGCAAGAGGCCATGGCCATGGTGCAAAAGGCCGCCGCCCTCCGCCCACGATCGGGCGCCATCGTGGACTCCCTGGGATGGGCCCACTACCGACTGGGCCAGTTCGCTGCTGCGGTTGAGGCCCTGGAACGAGCCGTGGAGCTGGAGCCCGGCGACCCGACCATCAACGACCACCTGGGCGACGCTTATTGGCGCGCGGGCCGCCGCACCGAGGCTCAGTTCCAATGGACCCGCGCGCTCAGCCTGGAGCCCGAGCCCAAGCTGCGCGCCGAGGTCCAGGCCAAGCTGGCCTCTCCGGCAGGGCCCGACGTCGCCCGTCCCTCGGCCCAAGCCGCCCAGCCTTGAGCGTGCGGGCGGACGGGGCCGGCCGGGCGCTGGCCCCCGCCAAGGTGAACCTCTTCCTGCACGTCGGGCCCGTCCGCCCTGACGGCTACCATCCTGTGGCCAGCTGGATGGTGTTCGCCGACATCGGCGACGAACTTCAGCTCGTCCCCGCCCCGAACTGGAATTTCGGGGCGGAAGGTGAGATGGCGGGGGCCATCGGCGGGGGCGAGAACCTCGTGGAGCGCGCGGCTCGCCTCCTGTTCCAAGCCGCCGGGGTTCCCCCGCCGGGCTTGCGACTCACCTTGCGCAAGTCCTTGCCCGTCGCAGCGGGCCTGGGCGGCGGATCCAGCGACGCGGGCGCGGCGCTTCGTTTGTTGAACGCGCGCCTGCCGGAACCGCTCGCCCCCGAAGCCTTGGAGGCCGTGGCCGCCGGGCTGGGAGCCGACGGTCCCGCCTGCCTCCAGGCCCGTCCCGTCCTTGCCACCGGCGTGGGCGAGGTGCTCGGGCCCGCCCCGTCCTGCCCGCCGCTTCCGGCCGTGCTGGTGAACCCGCGAAGGCCATCCCCCACGGGAGACGTTTACCGCGCCTATGACGCCGGTCCGGTCGCGGCGGCCGACCTGCCGGACCTGCCCCGAGCGATCGGCAGCCCGGAGCAGGCCGCCGCTGTCCTGCGAGCTTGCCGCAACGACCTGCAGGCGGCCGCCTCGGCGCTCGAACCCGCTATTGGCGAGGTTCTGAACCTCGTCTCGGACCAACCGGAAACGCTTCTGGCCCGCATGTCCGGGTCCGGCGCCACCTGTTTCGCCCTTTGCGCCACGCGGGCAGCGACGAGGGCGCTGGCGTCCCGCATCACTCAGGCGCGGCCGGACTGGTGGGTGCGGACCTGCCTTCTGAGTGGTCAAGCCGACAAAGTTCACGAACACGTGACCTGACGCCGCAGCGGGCAACCGAGCGTCGAGCGAGCCGCTTACCGGTTAACGCCGGCGCGTTCTCCTGGCTGGCGCTCCATCAGAAAGGAACTTCGCGATGAACACCGCTCGAATGCTGACCGCGGCCGCTGCGGCCGCCGCGCTCCTCACTGGCACGGCTTTCGCCCAAGGAACTACGGGCGGCGGCTCCACGACGACCTCTCAGTCCGGCACGATGTCCGGCTCGACCACCGGCCAGGGCTCCGGCTCCATGTCCGGCCAAGGCTCCGGTTCGATGGGCTCAGGCTCCATGTCGGGTCAAGGCTCCATGGGCTCCACCAACGCCGGGGGCAGCATGGGCGCGGCCGCCAGCGGCAACATGAACGCGGGCGGCTCGATGGGCGCGGCCGCCAGCGGCAACATGAACGCCGGCGGCGCCATGGGCTCCTCCATGGCCGGCAGCCCCAACGCCATGGGCGGCACCACCATGCCGAACGGCTTGATGATGAGCACCAACGCTCAGGGCGTCACCGTCATCTCCAACGCCCCCATTCCGGACTCCCCCTCGACCCGCGCCCGCACGGGCGGACCGGAGTCGCAAGGCGGCCGCCGCACGCGGGCCCGCCCGGGCCGCGTCCGCCGCTAAGCGCGCCCACATCGCTTGAAGCCTGAGCCGGCGGCCCCTAAGGTCCGCCGGCTTTCGCATCTGCGAAGAAGGGGAGGGCCGTTCGGTCCGCCGAGTGCATGGCCGACGACGAACTGTCCAAAGAACCGCTCAGCTTTCAGGATCTCATTCTCACCCTCCAGCACTATTGGAGCGAGCGCGGCTGCCTGATCCTCCAGCCCTATGACATCGAGGTGGGCGCCGGCACCCTGCACCCCGCCACCGTGCTTCGGGCGCTGGGTCCCAAGCCCTGGCGCGCCGCCTATGTTCAGCCCAGCCGCCGTCCCGCGGACGGCCGCTATGGCGAGAATCCCAACCGGCTGCAGCACTATTACCAGTTCCAGGTCATCCTGAAGCCCAACCCGCCCGACCTGCAGGAGCTCTACCTGGGTTCCCTGGCTGCGATCGGCATCGACGCCCGGCTGCACGACATCCGTTTCGTGGAGGACGACTGGGAGAACCCCACCGTGGGCGCATGGGGTCTGGGGTGGGAGGTCTGGTGCGACGGCATGGAGGTGACCCAGTTCACCTACTTCCAGCAGGTCGGCGGCCTGGACTGCGAGGTCGTTTCCGGCGAGCTCACCTACGGCCTGGAGCGCCTGGCCATGTATGTGCAGGGTGTCGACAACGTCTATGACCTCCGGTTCAACAAGGCGGGGGTGACCTATGGCGAGGTGTTCCTCGAAAACGAGCGCGAACAGTCCGCCGCCAATTTCGAGATCTATGACGTGGACGGGCTGAAGAGCCGCTTCGAGGCGATGGAGCGCGAGGTGGCCCGCTTGCTGGACGCCAGGGGACCCCAGGGCCAAGCCCTGGTCCTGCCTGCCTACGACCACGTGCTGAAGTCGTCCCACCTGTTCAACCTGATGGACGCCCGGGGGGCCATCGCCGTGGCCGAACGTCAAAGCTACATCGGCCGCATCCGCGACCTCACCCGCGCCTGCGCCCAGGCCTGGGTGGAAGGACCGGGCGCCTGACATGCCCCAGCTCCTCCTGGAGATCCTGTCCGAAGAGATTCCTGCGCGCATGCAGGCCGGGGCCGGGCGCGACCTCGCCCGTCTGTTCAGCGAGCACCTCGCCAAAGCCGGGCTTTCGCCCGAGTCGCTGCAGACCTATGCGGGCCCCCGCCGCCTGACGCTGGTCGCCGAAGGCCTACCGCCCGCCACGCCCGACCAGTCCGACGAGATCAGGGGCCCGCGGACCAACGCCCCGCCCCAGGCCCTCGAAGGGTTTCTGCGCAAGACCGGCCTGGCCCGCGAGCAGCTCACCGAACGCGACGGCGTCTTCTTCGCCACCGTCTCCGCCCGGGGCCGCCCCACGCCGGAGATCGTGGCCGAGGCCGTGCCGGCCGTCGTCCGCGCCTTTCCCTGGCCGAAGTCCATGCGCTCCGCCGCCGGCCAGCTACGTTGGGTGCGCCCCATCCGGCGCATCGTCTGCCTGTTCGACGGCGCCGTAGTCCCGTTCAGCGTCGAAGGGGTGGAGAGCGGGAACGTCACGGAGGGCCATCGTTTCATGGGGTCGGGCCAGCCGGTCGCGGTCCGGGACTTCGCCGATTACCGCGGGGCGCTCGAACGCGAGTTCGTGGTGCTCGACGCCGCCGAGCGCCGCGCCCGCATCCTGGATCGCGCCCGCCGGCTGTGCTCCGCCGAGAACCTGGAGCTGATCGAGGACGAGGGCCTGCTGGACGAGGTCTCCGGCCTCTCCGAGTGGCCGATCCCCGTGCTGGGCGCCATGGATCCGAGGTTTCTGGACCTGCCGCCCGAAGTGATCCGCACCTCCATGCGCACGCACCAGAAGTATTTCGCCGTGCGTGCGCCGGGCTCGACCGGCTTGGCCCCGCGCTTCCTGGCGGTGGCCAACATCGAGGCCTCCGACGGTGGCGCAGCCATGACGGCCGGCTACGGCCGCGTGCTCTCGGCCCGGCTGGGCGACGCCCGCTTTTTCTGGGATGAGGATCGCAAGGGCGCCTTCGACGCTTGGCTAGGGAAGCTCAACGGCGTCACCTTCCACGCCAAGCTCGGGACGGTCGCCCAACGCGTGGAGCGCATCGCCGCGCTTGCACGTGAACTGGCCCCGCTGGTTGGTGCGGACTCCGACCTGGCCCAGCAGGCGGCGCGCCTCGCCAAGGCCGATCTCGCGAGCGGCATGGTGGGCGAATTCCCTGAGCTGCAGGGCGTCATGGGGGGCTACTACGCCCGCGAGTGGGGCCTGGACCCGCAGATCGCCGACGCGATCCGTGACCATTACAAGCCGCAGGGCCCCAACGACGCCGTCCCGACCGCGCCCGTCACCGTCGCGGTGGCTCTGGCCGACAAGCTCGACCAGCTGGTCGGCTTCTTCGCCGTCAATGAGAAGCCGACGGGGTCGAAGGACCCGTATGCGCTCCGCCGGGCGGCGCTGGGGGTGATCCGGATCGTGGTTGAGGGCCAGCTCAGGGCGCCGTTACGGAAGGCCCTCCTTTCTGCGGATCGGGCCCGCATGGAGCAGCCCCAAGGCGCGTTGGGCGGGTCCGCTGCGGAGATCTTGCCGGATATCCTCGCCTTTTTTGCTGACCGCCTGAAAGTCGTCTTGCGGGACCAAGGCCGCCGGCACGACCTCGTGGACGCCGTATTCGCGCTAGGTGACGACGACCTCGTCCGCATTGCGGCCCGCGTGGAAGCCCTGTCGGCCTTTCTCAACACGGAAGACGGGGCCAACCTGCTGGCCGGCTACAAGCGCGCGGTGAACATCCTGCGCGCCGAAGGCAAGAAGACGGGCGACACCTTCCAGGGCCGCCCCGACCCCGCAGCCTTCACCGCGGAGGAGGAGAGGGCGCTCCACGCCGCCGCCGAGCGCGCCGCGCCGGAGGTGGATGCAGCCCTGGACCGGGAGGATTTCGCCGCCGCCATGACCAGCCTGGCCGCTCTACGGGCGCCCGTGGACGCCTTTTTCGACCGCGTTCTGGTCAACGATCCCGATCCCGCCGTGCGCCTCAACCGCCTGCGCCTGCTGGGCCAGGTCCGCGACCTGATGAACCGCGTGGCCGATTTCTCGCAGGTGGCGGGGTGAGCCCTTCCGTCCCGCTCTTCCCGGCGGAGGCCGGGGCCCACCGTCGTTCCAGGCGCTCAAGCGACGGAGTGGGCGCGCGCGAGGGAATGAGCCCCGGCCCCCGCCGGGGAAAGCGGACGTGGAAGGGACGGCGATGACCGAAACGCGCTGGGTGTACGGCTTCGGCGGGGGCGGCGCGGACGGCGACGCTTCCATGAAGAACCTCCTGGGCGGCAAGGGCGCCAACCTGGCGGAGATGTCCTCGCTGGGTCTGCCCGTGCCCCCCGGCTTCACCGTCAGCACCGAGGCCTGCACGCACTATTACGCCAACGGCCGCAGCTGGCCCGCCGGGCTGGAGGACCAGGTCCGCGAAGGGCTGGCCCGCGTGGAGCACGCCACCGGCAAGCGCTTCGGTGACCCCGCCAACCCGCTCCTGGTCTCCGTTCGCTCCGGCGCGCGCGCGTCCATGCCCGGGATGATGGACACCGTGCTGAACCTCGGTCTCAACGACCAGACGGTCGAGGGCCTGGCCGAGCTGTCCGGCGATCGTCGTTTCGCTTTCGACAGTTACCGCCGCTTCATACAGATGTACTCGAACGTCGTGCTCGACCTCGACCACCACCTGTTCGAGGAGGTGCTGGACGAGGCCAAGGCCGAGCTGGACGCCCAGGTCGACACGGACCTGACCGCCGCCGACTGGGAGCGCGTGGTGGCCGGCTACAAGGCCGTGGTTCGTCGGGAGCTGTGCCGCGACTTCCCCCAGGACGCTCAGGAACAGCTGTGGGGCGCAGTCGGCGCCGTCTTCGCCAGCTGGATGAACGACCGGGCCAAGTTCTACCGCCGCATGCACGACATCCCCGAGAGCTGGGGCACGGCGGTGAACGTCCAGTCGATGGTGTTCGGCAATATGGGCGCCACCTCGGCCACGGGCGTCGCCTTTACGCGCAATCCTTCCACCGGCGAGGCGCGGCTGTATGGCGAGTTCCTGATCAACGCTCAGGGCGAGGACGTCGTGGCCGGCATCCGCACGCCCCAGGCGCTCACCCGTCAGACGCGCGAGGAGATGGGCGAGACCGCGCCTTCGATGGAGGAAGCGCTGCCGGAGGTGTTCGCCGAATTCAAGGCGGTGGTGGAGCGGCTGGAGCGCCACTACCGCGACATGCAGGACGTTGAATTCACGGTCGAAAACGGCCGCCTTTTCATGCTGCAGACGCGCTCGGGCAAGCGCACCGCCAAGGCCGCGCTCCGCACTGCGGTGGAGATGGCCTCGGAAGGCCTGATCACCGAGCAGGAGGCGGTGGGGCGCGTGGACCCCGCCTCGCTCGACCAGCTGCTGCACCCGACCCTGGACCCGGACGCGGAGCGGATCGTGATCGCCGCCGGCCTGCCCGCCTCGCCGGGCGCCGCCAGCGGCAAGGTGGTGTTCGACGCCGACGAGGCCGAGCGCCTGGGCGGCCTGGGGGAGGCCGTCATCCTGGTGCGTCAGGAGACCAGCCCGGAGGACATCCACGGCATGCATGCGGCGCGCGGCATCATCACCGCCCGGGGCGGCATGACCAGCCACGCCGCCGTGGTCGCCCGCGGCATGGGCCGTCCCTGCGTGAGCGGCGCGGGCGAGTTGAACATCGACAGCAAGGGCCGGACCTTCACGGCCCGCGGCCGCACGGTCCGCGCCGGGGACGTCGTCACGATCGACGGCTCCAGGGGCGAGGTTCTGCTGGGAGCCGTGGCCACGCTGGAACCCGAACTGGGCGGCGACTTCGCCCAGCTGATGCAATGGGCCGACAAGGTGCGCCGCCTGCGGGTGCGCGCCAACGCCGAGACGCCGCTGGACGCCTCAACCGCGCGGCGGTTCGGGGCGGAGGGTATCGGGCTCTGCCGCACCGAGCATATGTTCTTCGACGAAGATCGCATCGCCGCGGTTCGCGAGATGATCCTGGCCGACGACGAAGCCGGTCGCCGCGCGGCCCTGGCCAAGATCGCGCCATTCCAGAAAGGCGACTTCCTCCAGCTGTTCCGCATCATGGAGGGCCTGCCGGTCACCGTGCGTCTGCTCGACCCGCCGCTGCACGAGTTCCTGCCGCACACGGAGGCGGAGCTTCAGGCCGTGGCGGACGCCTCCGGGCTCGACGCCGCCAAGCTGACCCGCCGCGCGCGCGAGCTGCACGAGACCAACCCCATGCTGGGCTGGCGGGGCTGCCGCCTGGGAGTGGCCTTTCCCGAGATCTACGAGATGCAGGTCCGCGCCATCATGGAAGCCGCCTGCGAGCTGGCCAAGGCCGGTCGTCCCCCCATCGTCGAGATCATGCACCCCTTGGTGGCCAAGAAGGAGGAGATGAGCTTCCTGCGCGAACTCACGGACCGCACGGCCAAAATCGTCATCACCGAACAGGGCGTCGAGGCGCCTTACCTGGTCGGCACCATGATCGAACTCCCCCGCGCCGCGCTCCGTGCGGACGAGCTCGCCCAGTCCGCCGAGTTCTTCTCCTTCGGCACCAACGACCTGACCCAGACCACCTTCGGCATCAGTCGAGACGACTCGGGCGCCTTCCTGCCCTACTATCTCGAGAAGGGGATCTTCGAGCGCGACCCGTTCGTCTCGCTGGACCAGGAGGGCGTGGGCGACCTGATCCACATCGCCGCCGAACGCGGCCGCGCGACCCGCCCCGACCTCAAGCTCGGCATCTGCGGCGAGCACGGCGGCGACCCGGCCTCCATCGCCTTCTGCGAGCGGGTGGGCCTGGACTACGTCAGCTGCTCTCCCTACCGCGTGCCCATCGCGCGCCTGGCGGCGGCGCAAGCCGCGCTGAACGCCGACGCCCGCGAGGGCCGCTGATGCCCGCGATCTGGCGGGAGGGCGTCTCCCCCGCAGAGCGGTTCGCCTTTGGCCGCGAGGGCACCTTGATCGGCGCGCTCGGCATGGAGTTCCTCGAGGCCGGCGACGACTGGGTGCGCGGCCGCATGCCGGTCGACGAGCGCACCCGCCAGCCCTACGGCTTCCTCCACGGCGGCGCTTCGGTCGCGTTCGCGGAGACCATGGCGTCGTGGGGCGGCGACTGCTGCGTGCCCTACGGCAAGACCTGCATGGGAATGGAGATCAACGCCAATCACGTCCGCCCGGCGCCAGCCGGCTGGGTCTACGGCCGGGCAACTCCTGAGTCGCTGGGCCGCACATCCCAAGTCTGGACGGTGCGGATCACCAATGAAGCCGACAAGCTGGTCTGCATCTCGCGGGTCACGCTGGCCGTGGTGGACGTGAAGTCCTCAGCGTAGCCCGGCCTGGACCCCGTACCAGGCGCGTGCGCCGAGCAGCAAGGCGTTGGCGGCCAGAACGCGGGCGAGGAAATCGATGTGGCGGCCGAAGGTCACAAGGGCTTTGTCGCCCCGCGTCCTTAACGTCGTCTTGACGGCGCACACCGAGCTTTCGGGACGGGCTCGTTCGGGCTCGGTCCGGTGCGACGGAGCCGCGCCGCGCAGGCTCAGCGCTTGCGCACGAACACCGTGCCCGCGGAATAGCCCGCTCCGAACGAGCATAGGAGGCCGGTCTCGCCGGGCGCGAAGCCTGAATTGTGCTTGTGAAAGGCGATGATCGAACCGGCTGAGGAGGTGTTCGCATATTCGTCCAAGATGATCACGTTCTCCTCCGGCGTGGGCTCCCGCCCCAGGACGCGGCGCGCGATCAGATCGTTCATGTTGATATTGGCCTGGTGCAGCCACAGCCGCTTCAGCCGCCGCGGATCGACGCCCAGGTCCCCTGCGTGCTCCAGGATCATGGCGCTGACCATGGGGACCACCTCCTTGAACACCTTTCGACCCTGCTGCACGAACAGCCGATCGTCCTGGTGCGCGAGCCGGTCGCGCTCGGGATGGGTGCTGTTCAGGAAGCCGAAGTTGTTGCGGATGTTGTTGCTGAACACGGTCTTGAGCCGCGTCCCCAGCACGTCCCAGCCCCCCGTGGCCTGGTCGGCTCGCTCCACGATCACCGCCGTGGCGACGTCGCCGAAGATGAAGTGGCTGTCGCGGTCGCGGAAGTTCAGGTGCGCCGAGGTGATTTCCGGATTGACCATCAGCACGGCGTCCACCGAGCCCGTGGCGATGTAGTCCACGGCCGTCTTGATGCCGAAGGTGGCCGATGAGCAGGCCACGTTCAGGTCGAAGCCGAAGCCTTCCACGCCGAGCGCTCCTTGCACCTCGACCGCCATGGCGGGGTAGGGGCGCTGCATGTTGCTGGCCGCGCAAAGAACCGCCCCGATCAGGGAGGCGGGCTTCCCCCAGGCCGCGATCGCCTCGCGGGCCGCGAGCACGGCCATCTCGGCCAGGATGGACAACTCCTCGTTTGGACGCTCCGGCAGGTCCGGCGCCATGCGCGCCGGGTCCAGCACGCCCGCCTTGTTCACGACGTACCGCGACTTGATCCCGGAAGCCTTCTCAATGAATCCTTCGGAAGAGGGCTCCAGGGCGGCGATCTCGCCCGACGCGATGGCCCCGGCGTTTTGGGCGTTGAACCGTTCCGCGAAGGCGTTGAAGGCCGCCACCAACTCGGCGTTGGACACGCTCTCCGCCGGGGTGTGCAGGCCGGTGGCCGCGATGACGGCTTGGCGCAAGCGGACTCCTCACGATCAGCCGCAGCTTACGGGACCTGCGGGCCGTAGGCCAACGGAGACGCCCAGTAAAAGTCACTGTTGCACAAAAGCACCGCAGAGAAAGCTTGATCCCCGCGCAGGCGCCTGCCCCTTTTTCGGCATGGGCTCCCCGCCTAGTTGGGCTGCCTCGGATCGCGTCGGCCCGGCGCGGATTACTCAAGGAAATGAGATGAAAGTCCTTTTCGCCGCCGCCGCCGCCGCCGGCCTGCTTGTCGCCTCGCCGACCTTTGCTCAAGGCTTCGGCCAGGAGACTTACCTGAACGTCGGCTACACCAGTTTCGCGCTCGACCAGGTCCGCGGTCAGGACGTCAGCGACGCGGATTTCAATCTCGGCGCGGTGACCGGCCGTTTCGGCTCCAAGCTCAACACCAACTTCGGCCTGGAAGCCGAGCTCGGGGTCGGGGTGCAGGACCAGGAAGCAACCTTGCGCACGACCACCGTCACCAGCAAGCTCAACTATGAAGCTGCGGCCTTTGCGGTGGGCTATCTCCCGGTGACAACCAGCACCGAGCTGTTCGCGCGGGTGGGCGTGGGTCGGATCGAGATCGAGTCCGAAGTCACCCCTCCGACCGGCGCCGCCAGCGGCGGGGGCGCCCAGACCATCTTCGGCCTGGGGGTCGGGGTTCAGCACTTCTTCGACGGCGTGAACGGCATCCGCGGCGACTACACCCGCTACACCGGTGAGGAGAGGGGGGCCGAGGCCGACGCCCTCGGGATCTCCTACGTACGTCGGTTCTGATCCGCTCAACCTGACGAGGGCAAGCTTCTCCGTGGAGCGCGCCCTCGCTTGGTTTACCGATCCTGCACGCCGCCGCTCGTCCTTAACCCGATCGAAACCACTATTGTTGCACAAAAGCCTCGTTGCGGGGCGGTGGGTGTGGCGTCGGGAACGCGCTCTTTATCGGCCGCAAGCAGGGCTCCTAGCCGGGCCGTAATGAAAGCCGCGGTCACCTGGCGCGGGCGAGAGAAGGACTGAACATGAAGCTCCTGTTTGGCGCGGCCGCCGCCGTTGCTCTGCTGGCCGGCGGCTCCGCCATGGCCCAAACCGCACCGGTCCAGTACTATGGGACCATCGGTTACACCCAGGCCTCCGCGACCCTGGAGGATGACGGCACCTTCGGCCAGGATATCGACCTCGACGCGGGCGCCATCACCGGTCGCCTGGGCGCCCGTTTCGGCCAGTACGTCGGCGTGGAGGGCGAAGTGGCTTTCGGGGTGACCGAAAGTGAAGAGAGCATCACCACCACCTTCCAACGCGTGCCTGTGACGGCCGACATCAACTACAAGATCAATGGCAAAGCCGCCGTCTACGGTGTGGGCTTCCTGCCCGTCAGCCCAAACGCGGATCTGTTTGGGCGCATCGGCGTCGGTCGACTTTCGTCGGAATTCGACGTCACGGCCCGCGCCGGCGGCTTCTCCCAGAGCGAGCAGATGGAGGGCGAGGCCAACTTCTTCGCCTTCGGCGGCGGCGGACAGTACTTCTTCGACGGGCTTAACGGCGTGCGCGGCGAGTACACCCGCTTCAACCTGGACACGGACGAGGACGAGGGCGCCGAGTTTGACAGCTTCAGCATCTCCTACGTCCGCAAGTTCTAGACCCGGCAAAGGCCAGACCTGCTGAACGGCGCGCCTTTCGGGGCGCGCCGTTCTCATGCGTCCTCAACCCTCGCGCGGGCTCGTTGGAAGCGACAACCCGCCGACGGGCTGGGCTCCCAGCACCTCGCGTCTGAAACGAAACAGTTCGGCGGGGCGTCCCCCGGCGGCCGCGTCTAGGCGGCCCAGGCCCTCCACCAGCCCGCTGCGTTCAACCGTTCTCCGGAAATTGGGCTTGTGCAGGCGCACGCCCGCGATCGCCTCCGCCGCCCGCTGCAGCCCCAGGAGGGTGAACTCCGGCGGCATCAGTTCGAAGATCACCGGCCGGTAGCGAACCTTGCTGCGCAGCCGCCCCAGCGCGGTGGCCAGGATCCGGCGGTGGTCGGAGATCATGGGGTCGCCCAAGCCGTCGGGAGACGGTGCGGAGCCGCCTCGATCCCGGACCGCCTCGTGGACTAAACCGGCCTCGTAAAGCAGCTCATAGCGCTCCAGCACCCGCTCCTCGTTCCAGCCCACGCCGTCCAGGGCGAAAGACAGCCGGGCGCGCGACGAGCGTCCCTCGTCCCCTGCGGCCCAGCTGCGCAAGGCCGGCTCCACCACCGCGTCCAGGATCGCCGGTCGGCCGCGGCGCCAGTCCTCCCAAGGGAAGAACCGCGACCAGGGCGACCACGCGGTGTCGCTCGCACCCTGGGTCGTCGCCGGCGCCAGGGCCAGATAGCCGACGGAGACGATGCGCGCCGCCTCCGCATCCAGCCCGTGCAGGTCAGCCACGGGCGCGTCCCGGCCCTTGTCCCCGAAGGTGTAGAGCTGTTCCACATAGCCCAGGCTGAAACCCGTCTGGGCCGTCACAAAGGCGCGCAGGGCCAGTTCGAAGGTCCGATGTCCGTCGGGATCGAAGCGTCCGAACGGCAGCCCCAGGCCGTCCCGCGTCCGCACGGTCAGCACGGAGGCCTCGCCGCCGCGCAGGGCCGCCACCACGGCCGACAAGCCGATCACGACGTCGCGCGGGCGGGCGGGCGGGCTCATTCGGTGTTCAAGGCGTGGGCGCCGGGCTCAAGTCCCAGGCTTTCCAGCAGGAGATGGAACCGGGTCAGATAACGAGCCTGGGCCGCTGACGGGCTCAAAGGCGCCAAACTGGCGCTCAATCCGGATGGAGCCGGCCCGAACAGCCTGAGGGCCTCGGCTGGCGCGAAGCCCGCCAACTGAACCGCCTCCAGGCCGGCGCAGGCCCGGTCGGCCGTTTTGATGAGGTCCCTGATCTCCGACGGCGTCTGGGCGGGCAGGCCGAAGCGAAGGTGGATCGCCGTCTCCAGCCTCGCCTCGAAACGCTTGTAGTCGAACCCCAAGGCCGCTTTGAAGGGCGAGATCATATCGCCGATCACATACTCAGGCGCGTCGTGCAGCAGGGCCGCCAGCCGCCAGCGCGGCTCCAGCCCCGGACGGAGGTGAGCGGCGATCTCCTCCACCACCAGGCTGTGCTGGGCCACGGAAAAGGCGTGCTCGCCGACCGTCTGGCCGTTCCACCGCGCCACCCTGGCGAGCCCGTGGGCGATGTCCTCGATCTCCACATCGAGCGGCGAGGGATCCAGCAAATCCAGTCGCCGTCCCGACAACATCCGTTGCCAGGCGCGCGGGGGCTCGCCCTTGCCGGAGGTTCCACGCAGCCCTTTGCGCACTCGGCCGTTTCCCTCTCAAGCTGGAAGCCGTGGCCGCCTCAATGTGCGAGGCCCGTCGCGAGTTCAACGGCGCCGGCGTCCAAGGCCGTCTTTGGGCGCGCATCATCGACGGAGAAGTTCGCATGGGTCTGTCCCGCATCATCATGCGCCTGGCGCGCAATCCCGGAACGGAGTTCGCCGATGGCGACGACCACCGCGGTTATACGCTTACCGCGCCGCTGACCCCGGACGGCATGTTCGACGAGTCCGCCTGGCAGGCCGCGCGCAATCGGTGCACGGTTCGCCGCTTCGCCCCCGGTGACGACGTGGAGGAAGGCCGTCTGGCCCGCCGCGGCCAGACCTGGTTCTTCGACTATGACGACGAGGACGCCGCCGACGACGAGCCGATCCATCGCCTCGGCCAACACCGGTTCGCCGTGGGCGAATATGTGAGCGTCACCGACGAAGACGGCCGGCTGCTCACCTACAAGGTGACCGAGGTCGCCCCGCTCTAGCGCCGCTCGCGCGGGCGCCTGCTCACTGCTGGACGGGGCTGTCGCCATCACCAACCCCCTTGGCCTTACGGGCGATCTCGGATCGCTGCTCCGGCGTAAGCGCTTCAGGCCGCGCGGCGTCGCCCGTCTTTCCGCTCCGGCGATGGTGTTCCTTGGACGGGTCCCTGTATCCTCCACCTCGGCGCTGGCGATCCTGCCGACCAGCACGGCCGCGCCGATCAGGTCGAACGCAGACTCGTCTCGGAGCCCGCATGAACGGCCTGGCCCAAGTCCGTCGAGCTTCAGTATGCGCTTCAGCGCCGGGCGTTGCGCTCGATCAGATCCTCAAGGTCGTCCATCAGGCCGCGCTGGCGCTCCCGTCGCGCACGAACGACGCCCAGGACCACGCGGCCCGTCTCGGAACCGCGTGCCTGATAGCCGGCCAGACGCCAGCCCGCGGGCCCCGGCTCCTCGCTCCTGACGAGGAAGGTCGAGCGGAGAGCGCCTCCGTCCGCCTCTTCGGCGATGTGGATCACCGCCCCGCGGTCGTGGGCCCGGATGTCGACGCTCTCGCCGTCCTCGCCGCCGATCTGCACGTCGGCGTTATCGCCGTCCGCATCGACGCGGATCCCCGGCATGCGGACCGAGGCGCGGTCGCTTTGGGCGTTGATGTCGACGCCGGGCAGGCGGACCTGGGTGCGGTCGCCGTCCTCCGCTCTGGGCGGGGAGGGCGGCTCCGGCGGCGCAGCTGCCGCCGGAATCAGCCCTTTCAGCTCCCCTTCCACCGACGGCAGTTCGCTCGCCGCCGCCAGGCGCAGCTCCACTTCGGCGCCATCCTCTCCGCGATAGGCGCAAGCCAGACCATCGGCGGCCCTCGAGGCCAGGCGCAGGTCGCCCTCCCGCTCGGGGCAGTCCAGTCGGGCGGCCACGCGCGCCGGAGCGCCGGGCTCGCCCGCGGCGGCGGCGACCTGCCCCCTGTCGGAGCAACCGGCCGTCAGCACGACTGCGGCCGCCCCCGTAATCAACCAGAATGCGCCCATGAACCCCTCCTGTCCCTCGGGGCGAAGGTGCGCTGGGCGGGGTCTCGGGTCGAGTGAATTCGCGGTAAGGCGGGCGTCGAACCCGAGCGGCGGCGGAGCGTTGGAGCCGGATGACCTCCGCTGATCGGACAATTGACGGGCAAGCCGGAGGAGGGGTGCAGCCGGGCGACCTCTGCCACCACGGGACCAACGCCCTGCCGCTCTACCGCGTGATCTGGATCCACGACGGCAAGGCCTGGCTGCGCGACGTCAACAACGGCGCGGACTCCGTAGTGTCCCTGGACCGTTGCCGCGCCTGCGGGGACGGGGACGTCGAACAGGACCTTGACGCCAGGGCCAAGCCCGCCCCCCTTACCTGGCCGGACGGCACGCCGCGGCCCTAGCCGGGCCGCGTCTCCCGGCGCGCCATAAAGGCCAGGCGCTCGAACAGGTGCACGTCCTGCTCGTTTTTGAGCAGCGCCCCGTGCAGCGGCGGGATCAGCTTGCCGGCGTCGCGCTCGCGCAGCACGCGCTCGTCGACGTCCTCGACCATCAGCAGCTTGAGCCAGTCCAGCAGCTCGCTGGTGGAGGGTTTCTTCTTCAACCCCGGCGCGGACCGGAGCTCGTAGAAGATGCGTAACGCTTCCGAGACCAGCTTCTGCTTGATCCCCGGGTAGTGGACATCCACGATGGCCCGCATCGTGTCCTCGTCCGGAAAGCGGATGTAGTGGAAGAAGCACCGCCGCAAAAAGGCGTCGGGCAGCTCCTTTTCATTGTTGGAGGTGATCACCACGATCGGCCGCTGGCGCGCGCTGATCGTCTCTCCCGTCTCATAGACGAAGAACTCCATACGATCGAGTTCCTGCAGCAGGTCGTTGGGAAACTCGATGTCGGCCTTGTCGATCTCGTCGATCAGCAGGACCGCCCGGCGTTCAAGCTCGAACGCTTCCCACACCTTGCCCCGGCGGATGTAGTTGCGGACCTCGCCCACCCGCGGGTCGCCCAACTGGCTGTCGCGCAGCCGGCTCACCGCGTCGTATTCGTAAAGGCCCTGGTGCGCCTTGGTGGTCGACTTGACGTGCCAGGTGATCAGGGGTGCATCCAGCGCGCGCGCGATCTCATAGGCCAGCACGGTCTTGCCTGTGCCAGGCTCCCCCTTGACCAGCAGCGGGCGCTCCAGCGCAACCGCCGCATTGACCGCGACCTTGAGGTCCTCGGTCGCGACATAGTCGGCGGTGCCGGTGAAACGCAGAGCCACGCGCGCCTAGGTGATCCGCTTCACCGACACTGGATCGCTGGCGGGGAAGGTCTCCTCCACCCCCTCGTCCAACAGGACGTCCTGCCGATCCTTCGCGTCGAGTTCATCCAGGTCGTTTTTGTGCACGCGTTCGGCGGCCAGATCGGCGGCCTCCCCGCTGTGACCCTGTGCAGCCTGGCCAGGGCCGCTGGGGACGAGGCCCGGACCGTGCGCACGGTCGTCTTCTCCTTCTTCCACCTCCTCCTCCTCCTCGTCGTCGCCAGCGAGGTCCTCTTCCTGGTAGCCCAGCTCTTGAACGTCCTCGTCGCTGAGTTCGTCCTCCGATTCATAGTCGGCGACCTCGTCGTCTTCGCCCGCTTCGTTCAGGTCGCCGCCGAGCTCCTGATCGACCTCGTCGTCTTCGAGATCGTCCACGCCGTCGACCTCGTCCAGGTCGTCCACGTCGTCGGTGATCTCGTCGTCCTCCGCGACGTCCTCGAGCTCGTCGTCCAGGGTGTCGTCTTCGGCCTCATCGTCGTATTCGAGGTCGTCGCCGATATCGTCCAGCGCCTCGTCGTCCAGTTCGTCCGCGTCCTGAGCCGCGTGAACGTCGTCCACGTCGCGGTCGCCGAGCGCGGTGGTCACGTCGTAGACGTCCGGCAGCTCTTCAAAGGTCAGCATGTCCGAGCCGCTGCCGGCGCCGTCCAGCGCAGTGGTGTTGTCCTCGTCAAAGACCTCGGACTGATCCTGTTCGTCGAATTCAGGAAGATCGGCGTCGGCCATAGGAACTCTCCAGGTCGGCCGGTTAACGTGGCGGGCCGCGGGGCCGTTCCGAGCCGAGCGGCGGGGCGGGCGAAAATGCGCGCGCCCGGCCCCGCAAGGCGGTATTTGCTCCCGGTCACAAGAGGGCGTTAACGCCAACGCCCTAGCATCCCCCCATGCCTGGAGCCTGTCCATGCCGTTGAAGCTCTCGCTCAAGCCCGGCGAGAAGTTCGTCCTGAACGGCGCCGTGGTCCAGAACGGCGACCGCCGCGGAACCCTCGTGCTCCAGAACAAGGCCTCGGTCCTGCGTGAAAAAGACATCATGCAGATCGAAGACGTCACCACGCCCGGACGGCGCGTCTATTTCCCGGTTATGATGATGTACCTCGATGAAGGGAACGCCGGGAAGTACTACGACGAGTTCGTGCGACGCATGACAGAGTTCATGGGCGTGATCAGCAATCCCGACGTGCTGACCGAATGCGTAAACATCTCCAGGCACGTGCTGGCGCGTGAGTTCTACAAGGGCTTGATGGGCTGCCGCAAGCTGATCGACTACGAGGATGCGAGGATGGCCGATGTCGCTTAACGCCTATAAACAAGCGACGCAGCGCGGGGAAAGCCCGCGCGAGATGGAATACCGCCTCTTCGGCCAGGTCACCCGCGCCCTCCTGCACGCCTCGGAGCTGGACCCTTTGCAGATTGCGGCCCGGATGGACGCGCTGGACTGGAACCGCCGCTTGTGGACGACCCTGGCCAACGACTGCTCTTCTCCGGACAACGGGCTGCCCGCCTCCGTCAGAGCGTCCATCATCTCGCTCAGCCTTTGGGTCGGCCGGCACACCAGCGCCGTTATGCGCGGGGAGGAGACGTTCGACCCCCTGATCGAAATCAACCGCATGATCATGTCCGCCCTGGTGCCGGCCGCAGAAGCGGCCGCCGCCTGACACCACCAAGGTGGACGCCAGGTCGCCGCCGCGCGCGTTCCGCCCGACACGGTGCTGGCTGAACGGCCCCGGCCGATAGGCGAGCCGGGGTCCGGGCAGTCCTGACTCATGCCGCGGCCCCTCGGAAGTGGAACCCCGGACTTCTCCAGCGGGGCGGATCGAAGCAGAACCCCGGAACCCCGCGTCCGCGGGGTTGAGCGGAGTGCTCCCATGGCGCCGATGGACGACGGTCTCACCGCTATGCAGCTCATGCTGGGCGCGCCCACGCTGGAAGCGGCGCGGGCGGAGGCGTCTCCCGAAATCCTGCCTTTGCTGACCGAGACCGCCTACGCCCTGGTGAAGCGCACGGCGGCGGAGGCGGACCACGCGTCCGACAACTCGCCCGAGGCCTGGGCGGCCGTCTTCGACGAACTGGCCCGCCGTTCGCGGGCCGCCAGCGTCGCCCTCTACTCGCCGGGCGACGAGGGCCGGCTGCAGACCGCGACCGACGAGGTGGTCGCCTGGCTGCGCGCGCAGCGGCTGCTCGGCCCCGATCGGCTGGTCCTGGAGATCGGCTGCGGTATCGGCCGCTTCCTCCGCGCACTGTCGCCGGAGGTCGAGGCCATCGTCGGGCTGGACGTCTCGGGGGTGATGTGCGCGGAGGCGCGCGCCCGCACCACCGGGCTGGACAATGTGGTGGTGCTGCAGACGCCTGGCCGAGACCTGTCCATGATCGATGACGCCAGCGTCGATCTGGTTCTGGCGGTGGACAGCTATCCTTATCTGGTGGGGGCCGGTCTGGCCGAGGCGCACGTGAAGGAAAGCGCCCGGGTGCTGGCGCCGGGCGGGGACTTGGTGATCTTCAACTGGAGCTATGTCGAACAGCCGACCAAGCAGGCCGAAGCGTTCGAGCGCGCTGCGCAAAAAGCGGGACTTGCACCCGAGCATCTGGGCAAGCACGCCCTAAGAACTTGGGATGGCCTGGCCTTCACCGCGCGCCGTCTCTAGTCCCGGATAGGGTGGAAACCTTAGGCCTTTCCGTGTGTTCCGCTCCTGTATGCAATGGTTAACAGGACAGCGCAGCATGACCAAGTCGCTCAGCCGGCGCGAAGCCGGCGCCATGGCGGTTCTAACCGCCTTCGCCGGCACGGCCGCCGTAGCCCAGCCTCGCGGCCCCATAGGACCGGGCATCTCCCACAGTACCATGGGCATCACCGTGGGCGACCAGCGCTATGTCATGGACACCCTGCGCGTGGGCGGCGTGGCGCTCCGCGCCAGCCAGCTTGCCCGCAGCCGGGCCGCCTCGCCCCTGGTCCGCGCCTTTGCGGAGATGGAGCTGCGAGAACAGACGGGCCTGTCCCAGGTGCTGGGCGAGATCTCCGGCGTGCGCGCCCCGCCGCCGCCCGACCCGCGCAACGCCGCGCTGGAGGCTCAATTGGCCCGCGTCAACGGCCCCGCTTTCGATCGGCTCTACGGCATAGGCCAGATCGAAGGGCACCAGCAGATGCTCCGCATCCAGGAGGACTACCTCCGGGGCGGGCGCAATATGCACCTGCGCCACATAGCGACGCTTTCACGCAGCCAGATCCTCGACCACCTCACCTTGCTGCGCGACGGCCCCCGCCTGCTCGGCATCCGCTAGAGGTCAGGCGATCGTCCACACGCCCGTCTGCTTGACGGCCGCATCCTCCAGTTCGCGCGTAGTGGGAACGCGGTAGTCGGCCAGCTGAGTGAGGCTGGTTGAATCGAAATAGGTGCGCCCGGGATCACCGATCAGGACGGTGACGCCGGCGCCATGGGCTTGGCGCAGCCACCCATGCACCCGCTCGGCGAGAGGCCTCTCATAGAAGACGTCCCCGACCAAGATGACGTCCGCCTGGGGCGGCGGACTGTCCAGCAGGTTCTCGGCCGTGAAGCCCACGGCCACCCCGTTGGCCTCCGCGTTCAACGCGATCGCCGCCTCGCAGAAGGTGTCCAAATCGGCAGCAATGGCCTCGGCCGCGCCGGCGCGCATGGCCGCGATCGCAACGATCCCGCCGCCCGCGGCGAAATCCACGACGCGGCGCCCGCGCACCCACTCCGGATGGTCCAGCACCCAACGCGCCAGACCCTGACCTCCCGCCCAGGCGAAGGCCCAGAACGGCGGCGGGAGCCCGATCTCGCCCAGCGCCTTCTCGGTCATCCGCCAGATCGGCGTGACCTCGTCCGCTAGGTGGAGCCGCAGTTCCGGCGTGTGCGGCGGGGTTTGCAACGTGGTGTTTGCCAGGATGAAGGCGCGGCGGTCCTCGATCACGGACGCCAGGCGCCTACCGACAAGGCCGCGAACAGGATCAGCCCCGCCCAGGCGTTCGACTTGAACAAGCCCAGGGCGCCCCTGGGGTCATCCACCCGGACCCGCCAGGCCTGCCAGCCGAGATGCGCGGCGAAGGCGGCGACGCCCGCTGTGAACAAGGGCCCGAGTTCCGAACTTGCACCCGCAGCAAGGGCCAGTCCCACGCAACCGGCATAAAAGCCCGCCACCCCAAGCCGCGCCCGCCTGCCCAATCGGCGCGCGGACGACTTCACGCCCGCCAGCGCATCATCCTCCAGGTCCTGCAAGGCGTAGATGGTGTCGTAGCCCAGGGTCCAGAGCCCGCCGGCCGCGTACAGCAGCATGAGCGGTTGGATTTGCGCGTCCAGGAAGCCGGAGTAGACCTCCATCGAAGCCTCGGTGCTCCAGGTCACTCGTAAGAGGGTCGGCTCCGGGGAACTGCCGGTCACGGCGGCCCACCCGACGAGCACGCCCCAATTGAAGGTGAGCCCCAGCCACAGTTGCGGCCACCAGGTGATCCGCTTCATGAATGGATAGGCCCCCACCAGACCTAGGGACGAGACGCCGAGCATGACCGCCGCAAGCGGCATCTGCACCAGCACCACGAGCCCAAGCAGGCTGAGCCCCACCGCATAGGCCAGCGCCGCCCGCCGGCTGATCCGCCCGGAGGCGACCGGCCGCCCTGCCGTGCGAGCGACCCTCCGGTCGAGATCACGGTCCACCGCGTCGTTGTAGGCGCAGCCTGCGGCGCGCATCACCGCGGCCCCGAGAAGAAACAACACAAGCAGCCGCGGGTCCGGCCAGCGTCCCTCCTGCGCGCTGGCCAGCGCCACCCCCCACCACCCGGGCAGCATCAGCAGCCAAATTCCCACAGGCCGATCGAAGCGGCCCAACCGCAGCCAGGGCCGCAGGCGCGCGGGCGCCCAGCGGTCCACCCAGTTGGCGGGCGCCGCATCGGGAAGGGCAGGGGAGGTCACGGCCGGGCAGGAACGCCGGACGCGCGGTGAGGTCAAGCGGGGCATCCCCATCCCGCTCCCCTCGGCGGAAGCGAGCGTCCATGTCGCCGGCAATGCTGAGCTTGAGAGCCGAACGCCCTGCCGTTCGATCAACCGCGGCGGTCTTCGGGGAGAGCTGATCCTTGGCGATCCGAGCTCCCGTTTAACCACTCCACCCTGAGTGACTCGACGCCGACCTCCGCTTTGTGTCTAGATTGCGGCATGAGCCAACGCTCGCCCATCAGCGGCCTGCCGCTGCACGCCGACACCGCCTGGTCGCTCAGCGACGGCCGGAACGAACGCTGGCCGGTGGTGGACGGCATCGCCTATCTGCGCGTTGGACGCGACGCCTTGGTGCGCGACGCCCTGACCTGCCTGGACGCGGGGCGGCCCGATGACGCGCTGGTGCTTCTGCTGGCCGACCGCGACGACCTGTGGAACGGTGCGCCGGCCGATCCGGAACACCTCCGGGCCCTGGTGCGCGACCGGGAGCGGCTGACCTTTCGCGAGGCCATGGCCCACCTCGGCTTTGACGGCGCCGGCGTCTACAACGCCCACCGCTGGAGCGATCCGACCTTCCTGGCCGGCCTCGCGTTGCTGGAGGCGCACTGGCCCGATCCGGCCCCGCGAACTGCTTTCGAGCTGTCCTGCGGGGCGGGGCATTACCTTCGCGAGCTCTGTCGTCGCGGCGTCAAGGCCACCGGCGCGGACCTCGTCTTCGCCAAGCTGTGGCTGGCCAGGCACTGGGTGGCCTGCGGCGCCGCCGAACTCATCTGCTTCGACGCCGCCGCGCCCTGGCCCACTGGCCGCGACACCTACGACCTGGTGTTGTGCCAGGACGCGTTTTCCTTTCTCGACAACAAGCCGGCCGTGGTTGAGGCCCTGCGGGCGCTGGCCGGTCCGGGCTGGGTGGCGGTAGGCCACGTGAAGAATGCGGACTGGCCGGGGTTGGCCAGCCGCGGCGCGGTCACCGCCGCCGACATCGACAAACTCTTCCCCCGCGGCGTGGTCTATGAGGACGCCGAGCTCACGCGCGCCCTGGTCCAGAACCGCGCGCCCGAACCCGCCCTCCCTCGCAATCTCAAGCGGGTGGAGGCATTTTCGCTCGTGTTCGGGCCTGGTCTGCATTGCAAGCCGCACAGCCTGGCCGGCGGGCTGGCCTTGCCGCCTGAAGGCGCGCCTCTCCGCCGCAACCCGCTCTATGACGGCTGCCTGATCCGCTGGCCCACCGAACGCTATCGCCAGGAGTTCCAGCCCCGCGCGACCTACCCCCTGCGCACGGACGCGCCCGAGAGCGCCGTGTGCGGTCCGGCCGTGGCCCAGGCCGCTCGACGGCGGGAGCTCGTCGACCTGCCCGAACGCTGGTGATCCGAACACGGCCGCAGCTCGGCAGGCGCGGTCCAGCCGTTCTTGCGACCCGCTTCAGCCAGCGCCGGCCCGCGGGTGCGTTGCCGCCGCTCCGTCCCCATCTTGGCCGGGCATGTCTGACTCCACCCAGCCAGAGCAGGCGCGCCCTCGCGCCCTGTCCAACGCCGCCGTCCTGCGCTTCGCCTGGGCCCGCTGGACCCGTCGTCCGGGACGGCTGGCCGCCATCCTGGCCGTCACCCTGCTGGCCACGGTCTGCGACCTGTCCATACCCTGGGCCGTCAAGGCCCTCACCGAGACCGTCTCCGACCCGGTGCGCCGCCCGGACGCCGCCTGGGCCGCCTGGGCCGGCCTCACCGGTCTGTACGTGCTCTTTTACAGCTTCCGGCAGGGGCTGTTCCGCCTGATGAACGGCTTTGCGGCCCGCAACATGGAGGACCTCACCAACGAGGCCTTCCGGCGTGTTCAGGCGTTCAGCGCCGATTGGCACGCCAACACCTTCGCGGGCTCCACCGTCCGCCAGGTCAGTCGGGCCATGTGGGGCCTGGACAGCGTCAGCGACACCGTTTTCCTGATGCTCGGGCCCGCCGTGCTGGTCCTGACCGGGCTGTCGGTGTCCCTGGCCATCAACGACCCGGTGATCGGGGCGGTCGCCGCCCTGCTGATCATTCTGTACGTCGCGGCCAACGTCGTTCTGAACACTCGTTATGTGCGCCCCGCCAACCTCCGCTCCAACGCCTTGGACAGCAAGTTGGGCGGCGCCCTGGCGGACGCCATGAGCGGCAACCCCACCGTGAAGAGCTTTGGCGCGGAGGAGCGTGAAACGGCACGACTGGGCGAGACCACCTCCGCCTGGCGCAGGGCTTCCATCGAAACCTGGACCCGTTTCACCGATGTGGGCCTGCTGATGAACGTGCTCCTGGTGGCGCTCCAGGCCTCGCTCACCGGGATGATGGTGTACAACTGGGCGCAGGGGCGGGCCGATACCGGCGACGTCCTCTTCGCGGTCACCAGCTTCATGTTGATGAGCGGCTATCTCCGCAACGTGGGCGAGATGGTGCAGGGCCTGCAGAAAGGGGTCGACGACCTCACGGATGTGGCCGTGTTCATGCAAACGCCGCCTCAGGTCGGGGACCGCCCAGACGCTCCGGCCTTCCGGCCCGTCCGGGGCGAGGTGGTGCTGGATCACGTCACCTTCGGCTACGCCAACGCCGCTGAACCCCTCTACCGCGACTTCTCCCTGGCCATCGCTCCGGGCGAGCGGGTCGCCCTGGTCGGACCGACGGGGGCGGGGAAGTCCACCTTCGTCAAGTTGATCCAGCGCCTCTACGACCTCGACGGCGGCCGGATCCTCATCGACGGCC
Organism: Pseudomonadota bacterium; assembly: GCA_019348195.1. Taxonomy (GTDB): domain Bacteria; phylum Pseudomonadota; class Alphaproteobacteria; order Caulobacterales; family Caulobacteraceae; genus JAHWJX01. The sequence goes on from JAHWJX010000009.1 coordinate 53,103, forward strand.
AGGACATCTCAACCGTGACCCAGGCCAGCCTGCGCCGGTCCATCGCCGTGGTGCCCCAGGACCCCGCGCTTTTCCACCGCTCGGTGGCCGAGAACATCAGCTACGGCCGGCCGGACGCCACCGCGGACCAGATCAAGGCCGCCGCGCGCCGCGCGCGCGCCCACGACTTCATCACCCGCCTGCCCCAGGGCTACGACACCCTGGTGGGGGAACGTGGCGTGAAGCTGTCCGGCGGCGAGCGCCAGCGGGTGGCGCTGGGGCGGGCGCTCTGCTCCGGTCCCCGGCTGCTGCTGCTGGACGAGCCGCTGGCGTCGCTGGACGCGGCCCTGCGGCGCAAGGTGCTCCCCTTCCTGCGCCGCGTGCGCGACGAGTTCGCGCTTCCCATGCTGCTGGTGTCGCACGACCCGGTAGAGGTGCAGGCGCTCTGCGACGACCTGGTGGTGCTGAACGAGGGCCGCATCGTCGCGCGCGGCGAGCCGCGCGCCGTGCTGGCCCGCCCCGAGGTGTTTTCGCTGGGCCAGGGGGAGGCGGAGGGGTTCCAGAACGTGATCCCCGCGCGCGTGGTGGAGACGCGCGACGGGGTGAGCGTGGTGCGCCTGGGCG